>NZ_JBJURU010000002.1:156487-241737 GCF_046098115.1 Gordonia sp. VNK21
GCGGCCGGCCGTAGACGCCTACTAGACAGTGCCCCGGCAGCCCCCAGTCGCCGAGCGCCAGGTAGGCCTCGTGCAGCGAGTCCGGACGCCAGCCCTCGGTGCGGCCCACCCCGTGACAGATCATCCGCAGATGCCGGCCGGCGGTGACCCGCGGATCCTTCTGCCGCAGCGACCCCGCCGCCGAGTTGCGCGGATTGGCGAACGGCGGCTTGCCCGCCTCGACCAGCGAGGCGTTCAGGTTCTCGAAGTCCTCGATCCGGAAGAAGACCTCGCCGCGGACCTCCAGCAGCGCCGGGACCGGCCGCTCGGCGGTGCCGGTCAGCTGGTGCGGGACGCCGTCGATGGTGCGGGCGTTGAGGGTGACGTCCTCACCGGTGCGGCCGTCGCCGCGGGTCACCCCGCGCACCAGCCTGCCGTTCTCGTACACCAGCGACAGCGCGACGCCGTCGATCTTCAGCTCGCACAGGAACTCGATGCCCGCCCCCGCCTCGCCCTCGGTCTTGGCGACCCAGTCGGCGAGCTCGCCGGAATCGAAGACATTGTCCAGGGAGAGCATCCGCTCGAGGTGGTCGACCGGGGTGAACGCGGTGGAGAAGCCGCCGCCGACCAGTTTGGTCGGCGAATCGGCCGCCGCCAGCTCCGGGTGCGCCTCCTCGAGGTCCTGCAGCCGGCGCAGCAGCCGGTCGAACTCGGCGTCGCTGATCACCGGCGCATCGTTGACGTAGTACCGGAACTGGTGCTCGCGGATCTCGTCGGCCAGTTCAGACCATTGCTGCTGTGGTGAGGTCACGGAAAAATCCTATGCCACCGCGCCGACGGCCTGCGTCTGCGAGATCACCGCCGCTCCAGGATGAGGGTGTAGCCCTGGAACGGCAGGGTGATGGTGTCGCCGGTCAGAGTGGCTTCAGCGTCGGTGCTACGGCAGCCGTCCCCGTTGATCAGGGTCAGATGCAGCGAGGCGGTGGTCGCATCGGTTCTGCTGTTCTGGCTGAGCGAGTACTCGCAGGAGCCGCCGATCGCCCCGGTGATGATCATCCGGCCGTCGATCGGATCGTCGTCGGTGAAGATGTAGGTGTGGGTGTCGCCGGCCGCGTCGCCGCCCGCGGCCGGTACCGTCCCGACGAAGGTCCCGATCCAGCCGGAGCCGGTGTAGTCGGTGGTGGTCGGGGTGCTGGTGGTCCAGGTGGGTTCCTCGGTGGACGGGCTGACGAGGGTCGCCGGCGAGGAATGCGTCGCCGTCGTCGACGATGAGTCGTCGTCATCGGAGCCGAGGGTGAGGACGAGCGCCACGACGACGGCGACGATCACCGCCAGGCCGATGAGCACCGCGACCGCCGTACCGGAGCCGCCGCCGCGCCCGCCCGTCCCGTACTGGGCACCGCCGTGCGGGCCCGGCGCCCCGTGCTGAGGCTGAGCCGCATACGGCTGCTGCGGGCTGTAGGGATTCTGGGCCGGATAGGGATTATTGGCCGGATAGGGGTTCTGGGCCGGATAGGGGTTCTGGGCGCCGTACGGATTCTGGGCCGGATACGGATACTGGGCGCCGTAGGGGTTCTGGCCCGCGTACGGATTGTGAGCACCGTACGGATTCGGGTCGGCGGCTCCCTGCGCACCCGGAATCTCGCGGGTGGCCGACGAATCGGGTGCGGGCTGCTGTGCACGCGGATCGGAGACCGGCGCGATCTGCGTCGGCTCGTAGGCGCTGCTGTCCGTCGCGCTGCTGTCCGTCGGGCTGCTGTCCCCCGCACCGCTGTCCGGCACCTCGTCGGGCTCGCCGGATCCTGCTGCGTTCTGGTTCATGGTGCGCGGACCTCTCCCTCGGTGGTGCTGCGTGACGATTCTGCCCCTGCGACGGCGATTCCGCGGTATCGGGGTCAGTCGGTCGACAGGTCGCCGAGCAGCCGGGCCGCACCCGAGGCCGTACGCAATGCGGCGGCCGCTCCGGTGGGGCCGACGCCGGCCAGCCCGCACGCGGGTGTGACCAGCAGGTTCTCGGCGAGCACCCGGCGCGGCAGGCCGATCCGGTCGATCAGCCGGGCCAGCGCCAGCGCCGGCTGCTCGGGATCGAGCGGGCGCGCCGTGTCGCACGCCGGGACGATCCCGGCGGCCAGCATCCCGCCGCCGTCGAGGTAGCCGCCGAGCGCGTCGAAGTCGGGTTCCCCGATCGTGCTCATGTCCAGGGACAACGTGAAGCCGTCGAGCAGCTCGAGCAGCTCCCAGCGCGGCGGCGCGCAACTGTGCAGCAACATCGGCCGGCCGATGGTCGCCGCCATCGACTGCAGGGTCTGCGCCGCCTCGGCCGCCGGGATCGGCCGGATCGGATCCATCCGGGTGAGCGGGGTGACGGTCCCGTCGAGCACCGCCCCGATCGACGGCTCGTCCAGCTGCACCAGCACCGTCGTGCCGAGCCGGCGCTCGAGCTGCTCGGCGTGCTCGGCCAGCCCCGCCGCCAGCGAGGCGGCGACGTCGGCCACCGCCCCGCGATCGCGGGCGATGCGGTGACCGCCGCGCAGCTCCACCTCGGCGGCCAGCGTGAACGGCCCGCAGGCCTGCACCTTGAGCGCGGGCGCACCGCTGCCCGCCCGTTCCCACTGCTCTTCGAGGGCGTCGAGGTCCCAGCGCAGATGGTCCCGGGCAGTGCGCATCAGCGAGCCGGGGGCAGTGCACAGCCGGTAGGTGCGGTGCACGTAGTCCATCGGGACGTCGATCAGCAGGGCTGCGGTGCGTCCCACCAGGTCCGCGCCCGGGCCGCGGGCCGGGAGCTCCGGCAGGAACGGCAACGCCGTCTCGCCGACGGCGATGCGGGCCGCCTCCTGCGGATCGGTGCCCGGCATCGACCCGATTCCGGTGGCGACACCGGCCGGGACGGCGGTGCTCACGCGACCGGGGCGGTCGCCCGGGTCTCGGCGATGCGGCCCGAGCCCAGCACCAGGTCGCCGCGGTCGCCGTCGGGCAGGTACAGCACCGCGGCCTGTCCGCGGGCCACCCCGCGCAGCGGCCGGAGCAGATCGATGCGGATGCCGTCGACGCCGTCGACCACGATCGGGGTGGCGACGGCCGGGGCCAGCCCTCCGTGTGCGCGGACCTGCACCTGGCAGTCCACCGGGCCGTCCGGGATCTCGCCGGACGACCAGACGGCGCGGGTGGCCACGATCTGGGCGATGTCCAGGTCGGCCGCCGCGCCCACGGTGACCGTCGCGGTGTCCGGGTCGATGGAGGTCACATAGCGCGGTGCGCCGTCGGCGCCGGGTCCGGCGATGCCCAGCCCCTTGCGCTGACCGATGGTGAAGCCGTGCACACCGTCGTGTTCGGCGAGCTGCTCACCGGTCGCCGCGTCCACCACGGCACCCGGCCGCACCCCGATGCGTTCGCCGAGGAAGGCCTGGGTGTTGCCGGTCGGGATGAAGCAGATGTCGTGAGAGTCGGGCTTGTCGGCCACCAGCAGACCGCGTGCGGCGGCCTCGTCGCGGATCTGCGGCTTGGCGGTGTCGCCCACCGGGAACATCGCCCGGCCCAGCTGCGCGTGGTCGAGGACGGCCAGCACATAGGACTGGTCCTTGTCGGCGTCCACCGCGCGCCGCAGCTGCCCGTCGGACAGCCGTGCGTAGTGGCCGGTGGCCAGCGCATCGAAGCCGAGGGCGACGGCGCGTTCGGCGAGCGCCGCGAACTTGATCTTCTCGTTGCACGACAGGCACGGGTTGGGCGTTTCACCGGCCGCGTAGGCCGCGACGAATTCGTCGATGACGTCCTCTTTGAACCGGTCCGCGAAATCCCACACGTAGAACGGGATGCCCAGCACGTCGGCCACCCGGCGGGCGTCGTCGGCGTCTTCCCGCGAGCAGCAGCCGCGCGAGCCGGTGCGCAGGGCACCGGGCGCGGTCGAGAGGGCCAGGTGCACGCCGACCACGTCGTGTCCGGCGTCCACCGCCCGCGCCGCGGCCACCGAGGAGTCCACGCCCCCGCTCATCGCCACCAGTACCCGCATCTACAGCACCGCCGCCCGTGACGACATGCCGGCGGCCCGGGCGCGGTCGAGCACCTCGTCGAGCACCGAGAGCAGGTACTCGATGTCGGCGTCGGTGTTGTCCGGGCCCATCGAGAAGCGCAGCGAGCCGCGGGCCGCGGCCCGGTCCAGGCCCATCGCCAACAGGACGTGGCTGGCCGAGGCGACGCCGGCGGTGCAGGCCGAGCCGGTGGAGCATTCGACGCCCCTGGCGTCGAGGAGCATCAGCAGCGCATCGCCCTCGCAGTGGTCGAAGGTGGCGTGCACGATGCCCGGCAGCCCGTCCGGCTGCGAGTTCACGGTGATCCCGCCCAGCTCGCCGAGTCCGCGCAGCAGCCGCTCACGCAGGCCGAGCAGGTGGGCGGTGTGCTGGTCGATGCTGCGCACCGCGTGGTCGAGGGCGGCCGCCATCCCGGCCGCACCCGCCACGTCCTGCGTGCCCGAGCGGACGTCGCGCTCGTGGCCGCCGCCGTGCAGCAGCGGTGCGACGCTCACGTCGCGGCCCAGCAGCAGCGCCCCGGCACCGGTCGGGCCGCCGAACTTGTGGGCGGCCAGGCTCAGGGCGCTCAGTCCGGAGGCCGCGAAATCGACGGGCAGATGGCCGACCGCGGAGATGGCATCGCTGTGCACCGGCACCCCGTAGTCGGCGCCGAGGGCGGCGATCTCGGCGATCGGCTGCACCGTGCCCACTTCGTTGTTGGCCCACATCACCGAGACCACAGCCACCTCGCCGGCGTGCTCGCTCAGTTCGTGGCGCAGCGCCTCGACACTCACCCGGCCGGCCGCGTCCACCGGCAGCAGCACGAGTTCGGCCCCCTCCCGGTCGGCCAGGTACTGGGCGGGGTCGAGTACGGCGTGGTGTTCGACGGCCGAGATCACGATCCGGCGGCACCGGTCGTCGGCGGCGCGCCGGGCCCGGTAGATGCCTTTGACGGCCAGGTTGTCGGCCTCGGTGCCGCCTGAGGTGAAGATCACCTCGGACGGCCGGGCGCCCACGCAGCGTGCGATGGTCTCGCGGGACTCCTCGAGGAGGCGGCGCGCCTGCCGGCCGGCGCCGTGCAGCGACATCGGGTTGCCGGGCAGCCGCCAGGCATCGGTCACGGCCGCCCTGGCCTGCGGGACCAGTGCGGTGGAGGCGGCGTTGTCGAGGTAGACAGACATGATCGTCGTCCAGGATAGCCGCGGCCCGGCCCCCGATACCAATGCGGATCGGCGGTGGTGCCGACGACGGCGCCCCCGCAGTCCACCGGGGACTGCGGGGGCGCGGCCGGGAACCGTCCGCCAGAACGGTTACTTGCGCTTCTTGATCTCTTCGGTCAGCTGCGGGGCGACGTCGAACAGGTCGCCGACCACACCGAAGTCGCTGATCTCGAAGATCGGGGCCTCTTCGTCCTTGTTGACGGCCACGATGGTCTTCGAGGTCTGCATGCCGGCACGGTGCTGGATGGCGCCGGAGATGCCCAGCGCGATGTACAGCTGCGGCGACACGGTCTTGCCGGTCTGGCCCACCTGGAACTGGCCCGGGTAGTAGCCGGAGTCGACCGCGGCACGCGAGGCGCCCACGGCGGCGCCGAGCGAATCGGCGAGTTCCTCGACCACCGAGAACTTCTCGGCACTGCCCACACCGCGGCCACCGGAGACGACGATCGACGCCTCGGTGAGCTCGGGACGGTCGCCGCCCACGTTCGGCGCGAAGCCGGTCACCTTGACGGCGTTCTCGGCCTGCTCGGGCACCGCTACCTCGACGCGCTCACCGGCGCCGGCGGCCGGGGCCGCCTCGACGGCACCCGGGCGGACCGAGATGACCGGGGCGTCGCCGCCGGCCTGCACGTCCACGGTGTAGGCGCCACCGCGGATGGACATGACGGCCGCGCCGCCCTCCTTGACCTCGATGACGTCGGTCAGCAGACCCGAGCCCAGCCGCACGGCCACCCGGCCGGCGACCTCTTTGCCCTCGGCGTTGGCGGCCACCAGCACGCCGGCGGCGCCGTTCTCCTCGGCGAGCGAGGCGAGGACGTCCACCTTGGGGCTCACCAGGTAGCCGGTGGCGTCGTCGGATTCGGCGACGTAGATCTTCTCGGCGCCGGCCGCGGCCAGGTCGGACGCGATCGCGTCGGCGCCACCGGGCTTGCCCACCACGACGGCGGCCGGGGTGCCCAGCGCACGGGCGGCGGTGATCAGTTCGTTGGTGACCTTCTTCAGCCCACCCTCGGCATCCTGCTCGACGAGCACGAGTACTTCAGCCATGTTCTCTCTCCTGAATGTCTTTGCTTCTCGCGGGTGTGTGTACGGGTGGGATCAGATGATCTTCTGACCGGACAGGTACTCGGCGACCTTCACACCGCCGTCACCCTCGTCGGTGACCCGCTCGCCCGCGGCACGCGGCGGCTTCGGGGTGACCCCGGTGACCTGGCTGGCAGCGTTCTCCAGGCCCACGGTGCCGTCCTCGATGCCCAGTTCGGCCATGGTGAGGACCTCGGGGGTCTTCTTCTTGGCGGCCATGATGCCCTTGAAGGACGGGAAGCGCGGCTCGTTGATCTTCTCGTTCACCGAGACGATGGCCGGCAGGGTGGCCTCCACGTTGTAGATGCCCTCGTCGGTCTCGCGCTCGCCGCGCAGGGTCTCGCCGTCGACCTCCAGCTTGCGCAGGTGGGTCAGGTGCGGCAGCTCCAGGTACTCGGCGATCATGGCCGGAACGGCACCGGCCCGGCCGTCGGTGGCCTCGTTGCCGGCGATGACCAGCTCGACGCCCTCGACGGTGCCGAGGGCGGTGGCCAGCGCGTAAGCGGTCTGGATGGCGTCGGAGCCGTGCATGGCGGGGTCGTTGATGTGGATCGCCTTGTCGGCGCCCATCGACAGCGCCTTGCGGATGGCGTCGGTGGCCTTGTCCGGGCCGGCACAGAGGATGGTCACCTCGCCGCCGGTGGCTTCCTTGATCTGCAGCGCCTCCTCGACGGCGCGCTCATTGATCTCGTCGATCAGGCCGTCAACGGCCGCACGGTCCAGCGTGTAATCGTCGGCCGAGAGTTCCCACTCGGCGGCGTAGTCGGGCACGTGCTTGATCAGAACAACAACGTTCGTCATGGGTCTACGTCGACCTCCTGCATCGGGTTCGGCAACTTACCGGCCGGTAAGGCCATGGGTCATAGTTACTCTAGCTGCCCAGACACCACCGGCGTAAGGCGGGCGGCAACTAACCTGCCTTGACCTGTGTCACAGATTCGGCGGCGACTAGTCTCGGTCCAATGACCGATCCGACGGGCGCCACCGACCACACCGCCGTCCCCGCCGCGACCGATCCGGCACAGGTGCCGATCGACGTGACGCTCGCCCTGACGGGCGAGCGCACCGTGCCGGGCATCCCCGCCGAGAACTACTGGTTCCGCCGGCACGAGATCGCCTACGAGTTCATCGCCCCGCGCTGCGCCGGGCTGCGTGTTCTCGAGGCCGGCTCCGGCGAGGGTTACGGAGCGGCGATGATCGCCCGGACCGCCGCGTCGGTCGACTGCGTCGACTACGACGAGCAGGCGGTGGCGCACACCCGGCGCCGGTATCCGGAAGTGACTGTGACGCAAGGCAATCTCATCGATCTGCCGCAGGCCGACGGCGCCGTCGACGCGGTGGTGAACTTTCAGGTGATCGAACACCTCTGGGATCAGCCTGCCTTCGCTGCGGAATGTCGACGGGTGCTGACCCCGGCGGGGCTGCTGGCGATGAGCACCCCCAACCGCATCACCTTCTCCCCCGGCCGGGACACCCCGCTCAACCCCTTCCACACCCGCGAGCTCGACGCCGCCGAGCTCACCGAGCTGCTCACCGGCGCCGGATTCACCGTGACCGCCGTGCTCGGCGTCTTCCACGGCCCGCGGCTGGCCGAACTGGACGCCAAGTGGGGCGGCTCGCTGATCGACGCGCAGATCGAGCGCGCACTGGCCGGGCAGCCCTGGCCCGACGAGCTGGTGGCCGACGTGGCCGGGATCAGCGCCGCCGACTTCGAGATCGTCGACGCCGCCGACCGGAACATCGACGACAGCCTGGATCTGCTGGCGCTGGCCACCGCCCCGGGCGAGGCGTGACGGGCGCCCGATGAGCAGCGCGGTCCCCGGACAGTTCACCCTGGTCCTGCACTCGCATCTGCCGTGGCTGGCCAATCACGGCCGCTGGCCGGTGGGCGAGGAATGGCTGTATCAGTCGTGGGCGCACAGCTATCAGCCGCTGTACGCCATGCTGCGACGGCTGGCCGCCGACGGCTACACCGATCAGCTCTCGCTGGGCATCACCCCGGTGCTGGCCGCCCAGCTCGACGACCCGCACTGCGCGGCGTCGATGTACGAGTGGCTCGCCGACTGGCAGCTGCGGGCGGTCGAGGCGGCCATGGACGACGATCGCGACCGGATCGCCCTGGGCCACCGGGAGTTCCGCGCCGCCAAGGCGGCCCTGGAGGACTTCGAGACGCACTGGCGGCACGGCGGCAGCAGCCAGATCCGCGGCCTGCTCGACTCCGGGGTGTTCGAACTGCTCGGCGGCCCGCTGGCCCACCCGTTCCAGCCGCTGCTCGACCCGCGGCTGCGCCGCCTGTCGCTGCGTGAGGGGCTGGCCGACGCGGCGCTGCGCTGGGGCCACCGGCCCACTGGGATCTGGGCGCCGGAGTGCGCCTACACCCCGGGTATGGAGGCCGAGTACGCGGCGGCCGGCGTGGGCCACTTCATGGTCGACGGCCCCACCCTGCGCGGCGACACCGCGCTCGGCCGGCCGGTGGCCGGCAGCGATGTGGTGGCCTTCGGCCGGGATCTGACGGTCAGCTACCGGGTGTGGTCGCCCAAGTCCGGCTATCCCGGTCACGCCGCCTACCGCGACTTCCACACCTACGACCACCGGACGGGCTTCAAACCGGTGCGGGTGACCGGCAAGAACGTGCCCGGTGAGGCCAAGAAGCCGTACCTTCCGGAGGCCACGGCCGCGGTCGTCGACAAGCACGTCGACGACTTCGTCGCCTGTGTGCGCGAGCGGCTGATCGCCGAATCCGAGCGGATCGGCCGTCCGGCCCTGGTGGTGGCCGGCTTCGACACCGAGCTCTTCGGGCACTGGTGGCATGAGGGCCCGGCGTGGCTGGAGAAGGTGCTGCGCACCCTGCCTCAGGCCGGTGTCAGCGTCGGCACCCTGGCCTCCGCGCGGGCCGGCGGCTATGTGGGCGAGCCGGTGGAGCTCGGTGATTCGTCGTGGGGTTCGGGTAAGGACTGGCGGGTCTGGGAGGGGCCGCAGGTGGAACATCTGGTGCAGCTGAACAGCGAGGTGACCGCCACCGCGCTCGACAGCCTGGACAAGCGCGGCGAACACCGCGACCCCGGCCATCGCGACCCGGTGGCCGATCAGATCCTGCGGGAGACGCTGCTGACGGTGCAGTCCGACTGGCCGTTCATGGTGTCCAAGGACACCGCGGCCGGCTACGCCCAGGACCGCGCCTACAAGCACGCGCACGCCACCCGGGAGATCTGCGCGGCGGCCGACGCCGGCAGAGACAACCGGGCGGGTGAGCTGGCCGCCGGCTGGCGCCGCGCCGACAACCTGTTCGGCGCGCTCGACGCCCGGCGGCTGCCGGACCGGCACGGCGGCGACGGGGGGCGGCGATGAGCGGCGTGCGCCGGCGCATCCTGCTGGTCTCCTGGGAGTATCCGCCGGTGGTCGTCGGCGGGCTGGGCCGGCACGTCCACAATCTGGCCGAGGCCCTCACCGGCCTCGGCCACGAGGTGACGGTGCTGAGCCGGCGCCCGTCCGGCACCGACCCGAGCACCCATCCGACCACCGACACCGTGGTGGAGGGGGTGCGGGTGATCGCCGTCGCCGAGGATCCCCCGGAGTTCGACTTCGGGGTGGACATGATGGCCTGGACGCTGGCGATGGGCCACAGCTTCCTGCGGGCGGGGCTGGCGCATCTGCGCGATTGGCGACCCGATGTGGTGCACGCCCACGACTGGCTGGTGGCGCATCCGGCGATCGCGCTGGCCGAGTTCTTCGACGTGCCGCTGGTGGCCACCCTGCACGCCACCGAGGCGGGCCGGCACAGCGGCTGGGTGGCCGGGCACATCAATCGGCAGGTGCATTCGGTGGAGTGGTGGCTGGCCAACGAAGCGGACACCCTGATCACCTGTTCGTCGTCGATGCGCGACGAGGTGATCGAGCTCTTCTCCCCCGGCCCGGACACCGACGTCACCGTCATCCACAACGGCATCGATCTGACGGCGTGGGAGTTCGCCGAACGGCGCCGGGCCGTGGGGCCTGCCGAACTGCTCTTCGCCGGGCGCCTGGAGTACGAGAAGGGCGTGCAGGATCTGATCGCCGCGCTGCCGCTCATCCGGCGGCGGCATCCGGGCACTACCCTGACCGTCGCCGGTGAGGGCACCCAGCGCGAGTGGCTGGCCGGGCTGGCCGTCAACCACCGGGTGGCCGATGCGGTCACCTTCCTCGGCAATCAGGATCACGACGCTCTGGTGCGGCTGATGCGCCGCTGCGAGGCGATCGTGCTCCCGAGCCGCTACGAGCCCTTCGGCATCATCGCGCTGGAGGCGGCCGCCTCGGGGATCCCGTTGGTCACCTCGACGGCCGGCGGCCTCGGCGAGGCCGTGCACGACGGGACCACCGGACTGACCTTCCCCCCGGCGCAGGCGCCCGACCTGGCGGCGGCGGTGATCGCCACGCTCGACGATCCGGCCGCCGCGGCCGCCCGCGCCCGCCGGGCACGGGCCCTGCTCACCGAGGAGTTCACCTGGCAGGCGGTCGCCGAGCGGACCGCCGCCGTCTACGCCGCCTCGGTCCGGCGTCCGCACCGGCCGCTGGCCCGGCCGGAGATCCCGCTGCGGCCGCTGCCGCATCGCGATCCGGCCAATCCGGTGGCCGACGTCCAGGCCTGACCGGCGCTCCAGTCCGCCCGGCGCTCAGGCCTGCCCGGCGTGCGGTCCGGCTCCGGCGCGATCGACGGTCCGCGACCGGGCGATCAGGCGGTCACCTCGGTTACGAAGGCCGCGACCCGATCGACCAGCTGCGCCAGTCCGGGGTCTTCGAGCGGATAGTGCCCGGCGTTCTGCAGAACCGTCTCGGAGACGGGTACCCAGTGGATCTTCGAGAGCACCGGGTTGCTCAGGTGCCGCGGCGTCCAGCGGTCCCGCTCCGGCTGGGTGAGCAGTACCGGGCACCGGTCGAAATCGGCCGGCTCGATCGCCGGCGGATAGGTCATGTAGCTGTCGAGGAAGGCCAGCGACATGGAGTTCCCGGCCGAGGTGCGGTCGCGGTAGAAGACGCGCAGGGCGTCGTCGTCGTTGGCCAGCGCCGACATCTTCGAGGCGAGGCGCATCGAGTAGCGCAGCCTGCCCAGCGGTGTACCGGCGACCAGGCCCATGAGCGGGACGCCCACCCGGGAGGCGAAGCGGTCGTGCGCGGTCTCGTCGCGCACCTGGCGGTCGCGCTGGTCCAGGAAGGTCATGCCGACGATGCCGCGCACCGCGTCCCGCGGTGAGGCGGCGGCCGCGTGGTAGGCGAGCATGCCGCCGGCGCTGAGGCCGTAGAGCACGGTCGGCTTGGGGTCGCGGGCGTTCTCGGCGGCGAGGAAGTCGACGATCAGCCGCACCCAGTCCGCGTAGGTGGGGTTGGTGCCGGCGGCGACCGCCGTCATCCCGTAGCCGAGGTTGTCCACGGCCACGGTCTCCACGCCGAGCGCGGCCAGTGGGGCGCCGAGGATCAGCGACATCTGCCGGCCGTTGGTCCCGACGCCGTGCAGCAGCACCACGCGCGCCGTCGCCTCCGGCTTGCGGTATCGATCCAGGTGGACGGTGTGACCGTTCCAGTCCCAGAAGTCCTCCTCGGGTGCGGTCTCATCGGTCAGCCGCAGTCGTGGCGGCAGGAACTCCTGCAGTTGGCGCCAGGCGTTCTGGTCCCGGTAGTAGCGACGCTCGGTCATGCCGGCTCCTTGGGTCGAGTGCAGTGCTTGTGACACACAGTGCCCGCCATGGCACTTGGTGTCAACACTGCTAGGATCGGACCCGTGACGACGTTGCGGGATCAGAAGCGGCTGGCGGTACAGCGGGAGGCGACAGCGACCGGGCTCGAACTGTTCGCCGAGCACGGCTATGACGCGGTCACGGTGGATCAGCTCGCCGAGGCCGCGGGCATGTCGCGCCGCACCTTCTTCCGGTACTTCGCCTCCAAGGACGAGCTGATCATGTCCAAGTGGGAGCTGATCGGACGCGACGTCGTCGAGGCGCTGCGGGCCCGGCCGGCCGCCGAGCCGGCATGGACCGCCATGCGGCGCAGCTTCGACGTCGTCGTCGAGCATTACGCCGATCCGTCCCGGCGCGCCACCTCCCTGCGGCTCGACGCGATCGTGGCCGAGCATCCCTCGCTGCGGGGGGCCTATCTGGTGAAGATGCAAGACATCGTGCGCTCGTGCGCCGGGATCCTCGCGCACCGCGACGATGCGGCCGATCACGCGGCCGTGCCCTATCTGATCGCCAGCAGCGCGGGCCTCTGCCTGATGACGGCGATGGCGGCCACCCTGCAGTCCCGGCCGCAGGAGCTGGCCGGGGAGATCGACGCACTGATGGCGCGGGTCGACATCCGTTGACCCTCGCCGCCGGTTCAGCCGGCGTCGCCGGCCGCGCGGGTCTTCTTGCGTTCGATGTCGGCCAGGGCCCGCTCGTGTTCGGCCCGCGCCGCGGCGCCGAGCTCCCAGGCCTCCTTGCGGTTCTTCACCTGCCGGGCCGGCGCGCCGACGGCGATCGCGTAGTCCGGCAGCACTCCGCGCACCACCGAATGCGCGCCGAGCACGCTGCCGCGACCGACGATCGTGCCGCGCAGCACGGTCACCTTGGCGGCCACCCAGGTGTCGGCGCCGATGCGCACCGGGCTCTTGACGATCCCCTGGTCCTTGATCGGGATGTCGATGTGCTCGGTGACGTGGTCGAAGTCGCAGATATAGCACCAGTCCGCGACCAGGGTGGAGCCGCCGATCTCGATGTCGAGATAAGCGTTGACCACGTTGTTGCAGCCGAAGACCGTCTTGTCCCCGATCCGCAGGCTCCCCTCGTGGCAGCGCAGCGAGTTCCCGTCGCCGATGTGCACCCAGCGGCCGATCTCCATGCGCGCGAGCTGCGGAGTGGCGTGGATCTCGACGTTCTTGCCGAGGAAGACCATGCCGCGCAGCACGATGTGCGGATTGGCCAGCCGGAAGCGCAGCAGCCGGTAGTAACGCACCAGATACCAGAGGCTCCAGGCCCGGTTGCGTTTGATCCAGCGCAGCGAGTCCAGGGTCAGAAAACGGGCCTGCGCGGGATCCCGGCGGCGCAGTCCGGCGCGCCAGCGCGAACGATACGAGGCGTTCCACATCGTGGTCATGGGGACAAACCCTAATCGACCGATTTTCCGGGCACGATAGAGTCTTCCGCGAACCTGAAGAAAGGCCAGTGACGCAGAATGCAGCACGCCCAGTCCGGCTCCGGTCGTCGCCCCGGTCGTCGTCGCCCCGGTGGTCGTCCCCGCAGGGCGCTTCTGCCGGCCCTCCTGACCGCCGTGGTGCTGCTGTTAGTCGCCGCCTGCTCGGACGGACACACCGACGTGCGTTCGCAGCCCGCGGCCGGCTGGCCGATGTACGGCGGCAACGAGGGCAACGCCAACTTCAGCCATGCGCAGGTCCCGGACGGCCTCGAACTCTCGTGGACCCGGCCCACCGGCGGCCCGATCACCGCGCCGCTGACCCTCAACGCCAGCGGCGACGTCGGTGTGACCGCGAAGACCCCGAACGGCTGCAATACCTTCGTCTTCGCGCACGACAGCGGACGTAAGAACTTCTGCAAGGCGATGCGCGAGGGCGTGCAGTTCAATGCACTGGCCTTCGATCAGTACAGTCAGCCGTTCATCGGCGAGGAGACCACCTTCCTCTCCTTCAACGGCGGCGGCGCCATCCGGTGGCGGATGCCGGTGGTCGGGGTGCCGGTGTCGGCCAAGTTCGCCGCCCCGGGCACCGTTCTGACCGTCACCCAGCGCGGCCAGGTGCTGTTGCTGAACGCGCAGACCGGCGACTTCCAGGCGCCCGAGCTGCGGCTGTGGCCCGACGTCGATCCGGCCGATCCGCTCAACGGTCTCGGCGACTGCGTGAGCGGCGGGCCCGCCTGCGCGGTGTCCGCACCGCCGGCCGTCGACCCGCAGCGGCACCGGTTCTTCCTGAACTTCGTTCCGCAGGGCGCGAAGGTCTCGCAGGTGCAGGCGATGAGCTACCGCGTGGGCAGCAACGCCGAGAGCGGCGCCCTCGGCGCCAACTGGTCGGCCGAACTGCCCGGCGGGGTGATGGGTCCGCCGGCGCTCTCACACGACGGTCAGACCGTGTACGCCTTCAGCCGGTCCGGCTCCCTGTTCGCGCTCGCCGCGGACTCCGGAGAGGTCAAGTGGCACTACGATCTCGGCGGTTTCGGCTTCGCCACGCTGTCGGTGTCGCCGGACGGGCTGATCATCCCGACCAGCACTCTGGGCGGCCCGCTGACGATCCTCAAGGATGACGGCGACAAGGCCGAACTGGTGACCCGCCGCACCGATGTGCAGACGGTGGGCCTGGCCGCGCAGACCACGGCCGGCACCGCGTGGACCGTGCTCCGCGAGGGTGACGATCAGCACCTGGTGCTCACCGAGGTGTCGACCAAGGACGGCGCCACCAAGCGCTCGCTGCCACTGCCCGACGCCGTCGGATTCACCACCGGGGTCGCCGTCTCCGCGTCGGGTTCGGTGGCCGTGGCCACCAACCTCGGACAGGTCTACTACTTCTCCGGTTAGCGAGGTCGGCGCTGGATCTGCCGTGTCCGTGGGTACTGCCCTGTCGGTGAGGTCTGTCCTGGAGTAGGCCGGCTCCCCTGCCGGTATCGCCGCCTCGAAGCCCCAAACTGAAGCACCGGGGTGATGCGTCTATCAATGTCAGAGGTCGGTCGTACTCTGAACTCAAGACATCGGATCGAGCTGTTTCGCCAGGTGAGAAGGGGAATCTGCACCGGCGAAGACTCGACGAGAGACGCACAACGAGATAGTCGATACCGGCACTTCGGGGGGTACGTATGACGACCAGCATCGACGACACCGGCACGCTGGTGCTGCCCGATGATCCGATAGCGCTCGACGCCCTCGCTGCGGCTGTCGCGGCGACACCGGCCCGGTTCACTCGCGCCGACTACACCGGCTGCACCGACCAGGAACTCGCCCAGTCCACCCTCGCCCTCGAACGGGAGCGGCGCCTGATCGACGCCACCGACGCACTCCCGGCCGGCAGACTGAGCCCGACGACCATCTCCCCAGCATCCTGCACCTGCAGCTCTGGTGCTTCTCGGCCGGTCAGCGCGCGGAATTCCGACCATCCGCCGCAAAGAACCACGACCGCCGTAAGGATGTCGGAGGTCAGTCGTACTCTGAACTCAAGAAAAGAAGTTCGAACATTTAGGCGATATGGGAACAGAACACATCACATCATCGTTGAACCAGTAAGACAGGGCACAGCACTTCGGGGGAGGTGAGCACGCGATGACGACCAGCATCGACGACACCAGCACGATGGTGCTGCCCGACGATCCGATCGCACTCCAAGCCCTGATCACCGCCGCGGTCGCCAAGCAGGCCCGGTTGACCCGCGCCGACTACACCGGCTGCACCGACCGCCAGCTCACCGACCTCACCGAAGACCGCGAACGCGCCCGCCGCCTCATCAGCGCCGCCGACGCACCCCTCCTCGTCGAGATGAGCGACCGCGGCTCGTATCAGCAGGCCGGTGGAGCGAGCCTGGGCGGCTACCTCGTCGGTATCTTGCACCTGTCCGCCGCCGAAGCCCGCCGCCGTCGTCTCCTGGCCGAAGCGGTCGGGCAGTTCACGTCCATGACCGGCGAACCACTCCCACCACGCTGCCCGACCGCCGCCGAAGCATTGAGTGCCGGGACGATCGGCGCCGACCACGTCACCGAAATCTTCAAAACCATGCAGAAGATCCCGCACGCGGTCGACGTCGACCAACGCGCACGCGCCGAACGGGACCTGACCGCCGCCGCCGTCACCCTGACCCCGGAACAGACGCGGATGGTCGGGCACCGTCTGCTCTCCCTCCTCGACCCCGACGGCGAACTCGCCGACGACACCGACCGCCAACGCCGCCGGTCCGTCACGTTGTCGCCGCAGGACCATCAGTTGATGACCACACTCCGCGGCGCGATCACCCCAGCCCTGCGCGGGCTCCTCGAAGTGGTCCTGACCAAATGGGCCGCACCCGGGATGAACAATCCCGACGACCCCCACAGCCCCACCGGACCGGTCGACACCGACGGCCTCGACCCCGAACTCCTCGACGCCGCACGCCGGCGCGACCTACGCTCAGCCGGGCAACGGAACCACGACGCCCTAGTCGCCCTGTGCCGCTTCGCGCTCGGGCATGGGGCGCTCGGCGACCCCACGCGGTTGCCGGCCGAATTCGTCGTCACCATCGACCACCAAGATCTGGCCGAGTTGGCCGGGACCGGGTACACCGCCACCGGCACCCACATCCCCGTCCCCGACCTGATCGACATGGCCGCCGACGCCACCTGGCACCTCGCCGTCTTCGCCCACCACTCGGCAGAAGTGCTCTACCTCGGCCGGTCACGGTTCGCCAACAAAGCCCAACGCCTCGCCATGTTCGCCCGGGATCGCGGCTGCACCAGACCCGGCTGCACCCGCCCCTTCGCCCAATGCGAAGCCCACCACGCCGACCTCGACTACGCCGACGGCGGCACCACCGACATCAACAAACTCGGCGGCGCCTGCGGCGGCGACAACCGCCACGTCAGCACCACACCCGGCCACTGGGAAACCACCATCATCACCGACGGACCCGATCAAGGCCGGGTCGGCTGGCGCATCACCGGCACCAGACACGACTACACCGTCAACCCCATGCACCACATCGGACGCCGCACCACCCACAGTCCCCACTCACCACCAACCGACCCCTGACCCGCCCCGCGGGCCGGCGGTCAGTCCCAGCCGTTGTTGCCTCCCTTCACACCACCCTCGAAGAAGGAGACGCACCATCGGGAATCCGTCAGGCCGTAGGCCGTCACCTGGATGTGCGCGACGTCGCTCGTGCCCTCGACGGGTGCCGTCGCATCCGAGATCAGGATGCTCTCGACGGCCCCGCCCGTGAACAGTTCCATCTGCCCCGGGCGCATGGAGTCGACATCCTGCTCGGATACGTTGTCCACCACCACCGAGATCGGCTGCGATTCCGCTTCCGTGTAGGTCAGCGCACCGAGCCGGGATCCGTCGGGCACCTGCTCGAGATGATCGTCGACGGTCGCATGCGTCGTGAGCAACGGCGCATACTCGCCGACACAGCGCATGTCTTCCAGCGCTGCCTCGTCACGATCGTTGTATGCCGTGACGAGCTGCTGTGTGATCGCCCGGATGTCGGCGCCGCCACGACTCGGCCGTGCACTGGGGGATCCGCTGTCACTGCAGGCGGTCATCGCCGCTGCGCTCAGCACCGTGAGGACCGGCACAACTACGCGCGACCACCCGCGGCCGGCTATTCGTACCCGGCTCTCGACGTCGTTCTGGAACACTGAAGCCGCCTCCCCACCCGATCGTGATGGTTCTTCGAGGCTATGCCCGGTCCCCTGCCCGCCGATCCGGAATCGATCCCGGATCGTCCGAATGGTCGACGCCTCGCCCGACCCGCTCCGCGAGCCCCGTCACGTCATTCCGCCGCCGCACACGACCGGAGAGATCCCGCCGATCCGAACTCACCGGCGAACACCGATCGACGAAACCCCGCTACAACGGGGCCCGTACTCCGGGCTCGCAGAGGAAGGCGACCCCGGTCCGGCCGATCCGGGTGAGGATCAGCGCATAAGCCTCGTCGCCGGAGAGTTTGAGGCGTTTGCGGAGACGATCCGGATCCACATCCAGACCGCGGACCAGGATCTCCAGCCGACCGCAGTTCCGGGCGCTGAGCGCCGTTCGCAGTGCCCGGTCCTTGACCGGCAGCTGTTCGAGCACGCGGAAACCCCGCTCGCCGGGCGGCACCGCCGTCCCCGCCAGATAGGCGATGTGCGGGTCGAGCTGCTCGAGCCCGTGCCGGTGCCCGTACTGGCGCACCAGGCCGGCGCGCACCACGGCGCCGTCCGGATCGATCAGGTAGTCGCCGACCCGATCACGCCGGACGTCGCCGCCGCGGTCGATCTCATCGGCCTCGTCCGAGGTCACCTCGTAGCGATGAACCTCGCCGTCGGGATCGGTGCGCAGCACTGTGGCCCGCTGCCCCGGCAGATCACCGGCCTCGGTCCACAGGCAGGCCTCGCGCACCCCGCCGTCGAGCGAGACGATCTGCACCTGCCCCTCGAAGCCGAACCGGGTGCGCAGATTGTGATAGTCGAGCCCCGGCGCGCACTTGACCACCAGCGGCCGCCCCGCATACACGGCGAGCAGTTCCAGCAGCGGCGGGTCGAGCTGCTCGATCCCGAACACCCGGCCGCGCTCGGTGCGCCGCCCGGGATCGGCGATCACCACATCGGCGGACGACGTGGGAGTGAGCGCATCGGCCCGCAGCAGCGTCGGGACCCGGCCGCCACTCCCCCGCAGCGACAGATTGTGCTGGGCCATCGCCAGCCGCACCGGATCCAGATCGCTGCCGATCACCGCACCGATCCCCGGCTCGTCGGCCAGCGCCGCGGTCTCCGCACCGATCGAGCAGGTCACGTCGTGCACCAGGGCACCAGGATGCCGGGCCGCCAGATCGGCGGCCCGGGCCGCCGCCACCGGTGCCGCGGTCGCCTGCTGCACCGACACCTCGTCGGCCAGCACGTCGTCGGCCGGCATGGCTCCGGCGGTGCCGAACTTGGCGACCGCCCGGCGCCGGGCGCGCACCGTCTCGACCAGCGCCGCCGCCCGGTCCGGATAGCGGGACCGCACAGCGGTCAGATCGGTGAGCAGTGAGTCGGCGCTCAGCGCGTAGTCGGCGGTGACGGTCAGTGCCTTCTCGCCGTAACGCGAGCGCAGAAAGGCGACGTCATCGCCGGTCAGCCGATAGGTCACGGCAGTGTGTGAAACCGGCGCCTCAGGCCTCCGGCTTCACCCCGGTGATCAGCACGTTGTAGAAGAACTGCGGCGGAACCACCTTGCGCAGGACCTTCTCGTCGAGCCAGGTCATCCGCTTCCAGCCGCCGAACGCGAACCGCGCCCAGCCCCAGCCGAGCTTCTCCGGCGGCACCGCGGCCTCGAAGGTCCGCACCGGCCAGCCCAGCATGGCCGCGGCCAGTTCCTCGGCCGCCGACTCGACCTGCACCGCTCCGGCCGCCGAGGCCAGGTTCTCCAGATCCTCCGGGGAGAAGGTGTGGATGTCGACGACGGCCTCGAGCGCCGCCGCCCGGGAGGACTCGTCGAGCTCCTCCTGCGGACGCCGCCACTCCTGCAGCGGACCGAACTTGGTCACGTTGGTCGTCGCCCACCAGGTGAAGCGGCTCATCCAGCGCGCATAGAAGTCACCGTACGTGGACGGCTCCCCGGCGAAGACGAAACGCCCACCCGGCTTGAGCACGCGCAGGACCTCACGCAGCGACTGCTCGACGTCGGGGATGTGGTGCAGCACCGCATGGCCCACCACCAGGTCGAAGGTGTCGTCCTCGTACGGGATGTGCTCGGCGTCGGCCACCCGGCCGTCCACGTCCAGACCCAGGCCCTCCGCATTGCGCAGCGCCACCTTGACCATGCCCGGCGACAGATCGGTCACCGAACCCTTCTCCGCCACCCCCGACTGCATCAGGTTCAGCAGGAAGAAGCCGGTGCCGCAGCCGAGCTCCATAGCCCGCCCATAGGGCAGGTCGGCGTTCGGGACGATCTTGTCGAGCCGCCCGCGCGCATAGTCGATGCAGCGCTCGTCGAACGAGATCGACCACTTCTCGTCGTAGGTCTCGGCCTCCCAGTCGTGGTAGAGGACCTGCGCGAGTTTGGTGTCTTTCAGCGCCGCCTCGACCTCTTCGGCGGAGGCGTGCGGGTTGGGCTTGGGGTCCTCGTGCTGAGGATCGTTGATCGCGGTCATCGTCGTGCCTACTTTCCGGTGAATTCGGCCTTGCCGGGGCCGTTCTCGATGAACGAGGACATGCCGACGGTTCGGTCGTGCGTGGCGAACAGGGCGGCGAACACCTGCGCCTCGATCTTCAGGCCCGTGTCCAGGTCTGTGTCCAGGCCGGCGTCGATGGCGGTCTTGGCGGCGGCCAGCGCCGACGACGCTCCGGCGGTGAACTTCGACGCCCACGCCACCGCGGCGTTGTACACCTCGTCGGGGGCGACGACCTGGTCGACCAGCCCGATCTCCAGGGCCTCCTCCGCGCCGACGTGCCGGCCGGTGAAGATCAGGTCCTTGGCCCGCGCCGGGCCGATCAGCCGGGCCAGACGCTGGGTGCCGCCGCCGCCCGGAATGATGCCCAGGGTGATCTCCGGGACGCCCAGCTTGGCGTTGTCGCCGGCGATACGCCGATCCGCACCCAGCGCCACCTCCAGGCCGCCGCCGAGGGCGTAGCCGGTGATCGCGGCCACCGTCGGCTTGGGGATCGAGGCGATCGCGCCGATCCCGGCCTGCAGCCGGCCCGCGATCTTGGAGATGTCCGCGAAGGACATGTCGTTCATCTCTTTGATGTCGGCGCCGGCGGCGAAGACCTTGGGGCCGCCGTAGACCACGACGGCCTTGATGTCGTCGCGGACGCTCGCCTGCTCGGCGGCCGCGAGCAGTTCGTCCTGCACCTGGCGGTTGAGGGCGTTCATCGGCGGGCGCGCCAGCACGATGGTGCCGACCCCCGGATGTTCAGTGGAAGTCTCCAGCGTCACGAACTCGGCCATGGAGGGCAGGTTACCGGTTCGTACGGTCCGGCGGTCGGCCCGCCCCCGATCGCGCTCCGACGGTCAGGCGTTGCGGAGCCGATCGAGCCGTCCGTCGCCGAGCGCCGCCAGGTACTCGGCCGAGTCGTCGAACCGCAGCGACGCCAGACCCGAGCCGTCGGCCGGATCGGAGACCCGCGGCATCACCGGACGGATCTCCCGCTCGTCGGCCAGCAGCTGCGCCACCGTGGCGAAGCGGCCGATGTCACGCAGCTGCGACCAGGTGGGCGGCAGCAGGAACCGGCGGCCGCTGCGCCAGTTGTCCAGGGCCTGCCCGGCGGTGTTCCATTCGGTGCCGGACGCCTCGGTGGTCTGCCCGTCGGCCTCCTGCCCGTCGGGCATGACGGCGACGAAGAAGCGGGTGTCGTAGCGGCGGCTCTCGTTCTCCGGGGTGATCCAGTGCGAGAACGGGGCCAGCAGGTCGGCGCGCAGCACCAACTCCCGCCGGGTGAGGAAATCGCCGAAGGTGAGCTCCTTGTTCACCAGCGCCGCCCGCTCGGCGGCGAACTCCGACGGATCCGGATGCACGGCGTCGGCGGTGCCGGCCAGCAGCACGCCGCACTCCTCGAAGGTCTCCCGGACCGCGGCCAGCACCAGTGCGCGGGCGGCATCCTCGTCGGCGCTGAGCCGCTCGGCCCACCATCGCGGCTCCGGCCCGGCCCACGCCACCTGCGCGGTGCGGTCGCTGGGATCGACCCCGCCGCCCGGGAAGACGGTCATGCCGCCGGCGAAGGCCATCTGCTGGACCCGGTGCTGCAGGAAGACCTCGATCCCCTGCTGCCCGTCACGCACCAGCAGCACGGTCGACGCATCCCGGATCGGCACACTCTGACTCATCGAATCTTCCTCACTTCACTTGGTCCCAGCACTGGTTGTGGGCAGGTGTCCGCCCGCAGCCGGGCGCTCCTGTTCGTGGCCCGCTCAGCCGAGCCGGCGATGGCCCCCGGCCCGCCGCGCCCGGCGCGCGAAGTAGCGGCCGTCGTCGACGGTCAAGGCGATGTCCTGGCGGAAGGTGGCGGTCAGATTCTCCGCGGTGAGCGTCTGCTCGAGCGGGCCCTGCGCGGTGACCTGCCCCTCGGCGAGCATCATGATGTTGGTGAAGCCGGCCGGGATCTCCTCGACGTGGTGGGTGATCAGCACCAGCGCCGGCGCATCCGGGTCGGAGGCCAGCACGCCGAGCCGGTCGACGAGTTCCTCGCGGCCGCCCAGATCCAGTCCTGCCGCAGGCTCGTCGAGCAGCAGCAGTTCCGGATCGGTCATCAGGCCGCGCGCGATCAGCACCCGCTTGCGCTCCCCCTCCGAGAGGGTGCCGAAGGTCCGGTCGGCGAGGTGTTCGGCGCCCATCGATTCGAGGACGTCGGCGGCCTGCGCGCGATCCATCTCGTCGTAGGCCTCCCGCCAGCGGCCGAGCACCGAATAGCCCGCCGAGATCACCAGATCGGAGACCAGCTCGTCGCCCGGGATCCGCGCGGCCAGCGCCGAGGAGACCATGCCGATCCGGGTGGTGAGCTCACGCAGATCGGTGCGGCCGAGCCGCTCGCCGACAACGAAAGCCGTTCCGGAGGAAGGATGTTCGAGGGCGGCGGCCATCCGGAGCAGGGACGTCTTGCCGGCACCGTTGGGGCCGATGATCACCCAGCGTTCGTCGATCTCCACCTGCCAGTCGACCGGTCCCACGAGCGTCTTGCCGTCGCGCACCAGGTTCACTGCGTGAAAATCCAGGATCAGGTCGGGATCGGTCTGCACATCGGTCACACCCCCATCATGCCGCGCCGCGGCCGCGACCGGGCGCACCGGGCACCGGCCGGTCGGGAATACCCGCCGGGCCCGATGACCTGAACATGGATATGAGCTCCCTCGCCACCTCCCCGGACACCGCCGGGAAAGCCCTCCCCTTCTCACTGCTCGACCTGGCCCAGGTGGGCCCCGGCGAAACCGTCCACGACGCCCTCGCCCGGTCCACCGAGCTCGCCGAATTCGCCGACACGGCCGGCTACCGTCGCCTCTGGTACGCCGAGCACCACAACATGCCGGCCATCGCCTCCGCGGCGCCGGCGGTGCTGGTGGCGCATATGGCCGGCCGCACCAGCACCATCCGGCTCGGCGCCGGCGGGGTGATGCTGCCCAACCATTCGCCGCTGGCGATCGCCGAACAGTTCGGCACCCTCGCCGAACTGCATCCGGGCCGGATCGATCTGGGACTGGGCCGGGCGCCCGGCGGCGACCAGGCCACCTTCGCCGCGCTGCGGCGCGATCCGGCGACCGCCGAGAACTTCCCCACCGACGTCCTCGAACTGCAGGGTTATCTGCGGGGCGCATCCCGGGTGCCGGGGGTCACCGCCACCCCGGGCGCCGGCACCGACGTCCCGCTCTACATCCTCGGCTCGTCGCTGTTCGGCGCGCAGCTGGCCGCCTACCTGGGGCTGCCGTACGCGTTCGCCTCGCACTTCGCACCCGCCGCCCTCGAGCAGGCCGTCGCGCTGTACCGCCGCGAGTTCCGGCCCGCGGAGCTGCCCGACGGCTCCACCTCCGAACCGCATGTGATCGCGGCGGCCACCGTGATCGCCGACGACGACGCCGAGCTGGCCGCCGCGCAGCTGCAGCTGGCCAAGGTGCACCGGGTGCGGGTGCTCTTCGGCCGCGGCACGAACATGTCCGACGAGCAGGCCACCGCCCTGCTGCAGGGACCGCACGGCCGTCAGGTGGACGAGATGCTGCGCTATGCGGCCGTCGGCACCCCGGCCCAGGTGCAGGAGCAGCTCGCCGATTTCGCGCAGCTGGCCGACGCGGACGAACTGATGCTGGCCCCGCTGGCCAGCGACCGGAAGGTCTGGTTCGGCACGGTGGCCGCCCTGGCTCCGACCGCACTCACCGCCACTGGGCGATGACCGTGCACGAGCCGGGCGCCACCTCGGTGTAGCCGGCGTCGCGCACCGCGACCGCCTCCCCGGCCGCCGCCTCGGCCAGCAGCGTCTCCCAGTCCCGGGGGCCGGCCTGCACCACGGCCAGCGGGCAGCCGTCGGCGTACCAGTCGTTCACGAGCTCGCCGGGCACGCACGCCGCACCGAGCATGGAGGCGTGTGAGACCTGCGCGGCGAGTTTGCCGACGGTCATCGGCAGGTTTGGCGCCACGAACAGCCGCAGCCCGCGCGGCGGCGAGTCGGCGGCCAGCTCGCCGTCCACCTCGGTGCCACCGATCTGCAGTTTCCCGATCCGCCGGTCCACCTCGCCGACCGGGCCGGGAACGAAGGCCCGGGCCTGCGCGCCGTCCTGCTCGACGGTCACCCCTTCGACCTCGCCGACGGCGGCCCAGGCCACCCCGCGCGCCCGCCGGGCGATCTTGCGGATGCGGCCGGAGCACCAGGCGTCGAAGTCCGCTGCCCACGGGCCGTCCGCGGCGGCCCGCGGATCCAGGCAGGCCAGCACCGTCGCCCGGGCCGCCGCCTCGACCAGCGCCTGCCGGCCGGGCGGATCGGTCTTCTCGATGTGCAGCACCAGCGGCATGGCGAGAACCTGCGCCGCATCGGCCGGGTCCGGCCGCGCCGGCTGCCACCGGTTCAGCCGCTCCAGGTTCTCCCGGGCCACCACCGCGACGCTCAATCCTCCAGCGGGACGCGGCGCAGCACACCGTCGACCGCGTCGGCGGCTTCCACCTCGTCGCGGGTCACGCCCAGCATGTAGAGCACCGCGTCGAGGTACGGGTGGTCCAGGGTGGCGTCGGCCACCTCCCGCAGCGCCGGCTTGGCGTTGAAGGCGATGCCCAGTCCGGCGGCGGCGAGCATGTCGATGTCGTTGGCGCCATCGCCGACGGCCACCGTCTGCTCCATCGGCACGCCCATCAGTTCGGCGAATGCGGCCAGTGCGCGGGCCTTACCGGGACGGTCCACCACCTCGCCGACCACCCGGCCGGTGAGCGTGCCGTCGACCACCTCGAGGGTGTTGGCCTGCACGAAGTCGAGCGCGAGCTCGCCGGCGAGGGGTTCGATGACCTGCCGGAAGCCGCCCGAGACCACGCCGCAGTGGTAGCCGAGCCGGTGCAGGGTGCGGATGGTGGTGCGTGCCCCGGGGGTCAGCTGCAGCGAGCCGGCCACCTTGTCGATCACCGAGGCGTCCAGGCCGGCGAGCGCCTTGACCCGCTCGTGCAGCGACTGCGCGAAGTCCAGTTCACCGCGCATCGCGGCCTCGGTCACCGCGGCCACCTCGGCCTCCCGGCCGGCCTCGGCGGCGAGCATCTCGATCACCTCGCCCTGGATGAGGGTCGAGTCGACGTCGAAGACGATCACCCGTTTGGCGCGGCGGGCCAGGCCGCCGCGTTCGACGGCCACATCGATCGGGTAGCGGGACGCCACCGCGCCGAGCGCCTCGCGCAGCGCCACATCGGCATCGCCGTTGCCGCCGGCGGTCACCATCAGTTCCAGGCCGGTCAGCGGGTAGTCGGAGACTCCGCGGATGGAGTCGATGTTGCCGCCGCGTTCGGCGACGGCGGCTGCGGTCGCGGCGAAGGCCTCCGCGGACACCGGCCGGCCCAGGACGACCACGGCATGCGTCGACGCCGGGCGTCCGGCGCCCTCGGGGTCGGTGGAGAAGGCCACCTCCATGCCCAGTTCGGCCATCGGGGCGGCCACCGCCGACCGGAGCTGCGCCACCTCGTCGACGGCGTCGACCAGGACGCCCAGGGTCAGGTGCTCGTGGATCACCACCTGCTCCACGTCGAGCAGATCCACCTCCTGCGCGGCGAGCACCCGCATCAGCGACGAGGTGACGCCCGGCCGGTCCGGGCCGCTCACGGTGATCAGCACGGACTGCTGCTCGGTCCCGGGTTCAGACACCCGATCTCCTCTGGTTTCCGTCCGCGGCCGGCGCGGACTGTTCTCGACATGCCACTGCTCGCACAATCACTGCTCTACAGCATAGGAACGGGCCAGGCCCGCCCGGAATCCGGGCGGGCCTGGCTCGCGTGAATCTCGTCGCTCAGTGCGCGGCGGTGGAGTGCTTCTCCGAACCCCAGCCGACGTGCGCCTCCTCGCGGATCCGCTCGACCATGTGCGGGTAGTGCAGCTCGTACGCCGGACGCTCCGACCGGATACGCGGCAGCTCGGTGAAGTTGTGCCGCGGCGGCGGGCAGCTGGTGGCCCACTCGAGCGAGTTGCCGAAGCCCCACGGGTCGTCGACCGTCACCACTTCGCCGTAGCGGTAGCTCTTGAAGACGTTCCACAGGAACGGCAGCGTGGACAGACCCAGGATCAGCGCACCGGCCGTCGACACCATGTTGAGCGTGGTGAAGCCGTCCGACGGCAGGTAGTCGGCGTAGCGGCGCGGCATGCCCTCGTTGCCCAGCCAGTGCTGCACCAGGAAGGTGGCGTGGAAGCCGATGAAGGTCAGCCAGAAGTGCCACTTGCCCAGAGTCTCGTCGAGCATCCGGCCGGTCATCTTGGGGAACCAGAAGTAGATGCCCGAGTAGGTGGCGAACACGATGGTGCCGAAGAGCACGTAGTGGAAGTGCGCGACCACGAAGTAGGTGTCCGAGACGTGGAAGTCCAGCGGCGGGCTGGCCAGCAGCACACCGGTCAGGCCACCGAAGAGGAAGGTGACGATGAAGCCGATGGCGAACAGCATGGGCGTCTCGAACGTTATTCGGCCCTTCCACATGGTGCCGATCCAGTTGAAGAACTTCACACCGGTGGGCACCGCGATCAGGAAGGTCATGAACGAGAAGAACGGCAGCAGCACCGAACCGGTCACGTACATGTGGTGCGCCCAGACGGCCACCGACAGGGCGGCGATCGCCATGGTCGCGTAGACCAGGCCCGAGTAGCCGAACAGCGGCTTGCGGGCGAACACCGGGAAGACCTCGGACACGATGCCGAAGAACGGCAGGGCGATGACGTAGACCTCGGGGTGCCCGAAGAACCAGAACAGGTGCTGCCAGAGGATCACGCCGCCGTTGGCCGGATCGTAGAGATGAGCACCGAACTGGCGGTCCACCTCCAGACCCAGCAGCGCCGCGGTCAGCAGCGGGAAGATCAGCAGGATCAGGATGCTGGTGATCAGGATGTTCCAGGTGAAGATCGGCATCCGGAACATGGTCATGCCGGGCGCGCGTAGGCACACCACGGTGGTGATCATGTTGACCGCACCGAGGATGGTGCCCAGGCCGGCCACGCCCAGACCCATGATCCACAGGTCGGCGCCGACGCCGGGGGCGTGCACCGCATCGGTCAGCGGGGTGTAGGCGGTCCAGCCGAAGTCGGCGGCGCCGCCGGGGGTGAGGAATCCACCCAGGGCCACCAGGTTGCCGAACAGGAACAGCCAGTAGCCCATCGAGTTCAGACGCGGGAAGGCGACGTCCGGGGCGCCGATCTGCAGCGGCAGCACGAAGTTCGCGAAGCCGATCACGATCGGGGTCGCGTACATCAGCAGCATCACGGTGCCGTGCATCGTGAACAGCTGGTTGAACTGCTCGTTGGAGAGGAACTGCAGACCCGGGTGGGTGAGCTCGGCGCGCATAAGCAGCGCCATCAGGCCGCCGACCAGGAAGAACGCGAAGCACGTCACGATGTACATCTGCCCGATCAGCTTGTGATCGGTGGTGGTGATGAGCTTGTAGAAGAACGACCCCTTCGGCTTATACCGTTCGGGATACGGGCGCTCCGGCACCACGCGTGTCGTCGGTTGGTCTACCGCGGTCACAGATCCTCCTCCTGGGCGCCGAAACGCCTGGACTCTCATCCTCAAAAGCACTCACGCGACGCTTCGCAGCGAGCGCTGTACTCATCGATCGTAAACCAGTCCGGGACGAACTGTGCCACTGGTCCTACGATCTGTCGTATTTCCTGCCGGACCAGTACCGTTTCCGCAGGTAGCACCCCCGTTAGAGAGACTCGCCGCACCACCGGAGCACCGCTGTGGTTCTGCTAGCGTAGGCGCGTGCGAGAAAACCCCCCGCTGCGGTCCCGGCGCGCCCTTTCGGCCGGCGCGGCCTTCGTCCTCACCGGCGCGCTGACCCTGGGAGTCAGCGGCTGCGCCGACGACGATCCGACGCTGCGCACCCCGGACGGCAAGGTGATCTCCACGGTCACCTCCCGGATCGCCGAGGCCGATGTGCAGAATCCGGCCCGCGACTTCACCAAGACCTGCCTCGAGCCCACCGAGACCGATCCGGGTCGGGCCGATGTGGCGCGCATCCTGGTGACCGATCCTGCTCTGCTCGATGCCGTGTGCGCGCTGGGCATCGGCGACAAGGTCACCGCGGTCACCACCGGTCCGGGCACCGTCCCGGCCTATCTGGGTCCGCAGCTGGCCGCCGTACCGGCCATCGGCACCACACCGTCGGCGCAGCAGGTGGCCACCGCCCGGCCCGACCTGGTGCTCTCCTCCCCCGCCACCGCCGATCAGCTCGCCGCGGTGCGCGCCACCGGCAGGCTCGGTGACGCCGAGATCGCCACCGTCCCCACCGGCGCCGACTGGCGGGCCACCTTCACCGAGACCGCCGACGCGCTCGGGCGCAGCCGGGCCGCCGCCGACCGACTCGGCGAGTACGACGCCGAGGTCACCCGGACCGGGCGGGTCAAGGACGCCTCGCACGACCAGGTGTCCCTGGTGCGGTTCACCCCCGACGGGCGCTACCTGGAGGGCAGCGACAGTTTCGCCGGCTCGATCCTGGCGGCGGTCGGCGCCCAGCGGCCGGCCGGCCAGCGCGGCGCCGAACCGGTGAAGCTGACCGACGAGAACTTCACCGACGCCGACGGCGACCAGATCTACGTCAGCTATGACGGTGACGATGCGCGCAGCACGGCGATCGACGTGCTCGAGAGCGACCGGTGGATGAACCTGGGCGCCTCCTCGTGGAACCGGGTGCTGTGGGTGGACGACGAGGTCTGGTACCGCACCCGCGGTCTGGCCGCCGCCTGGCTGGTGCTCAACGACCTCAAGGAATCCCTGGGTTGACCGACCGCCGGCTGGCGCTGCACGCGCTGTGGCGCCCCGGCCTGGGGCTGGCGCTCTGGCCGGCCGTCGACGGTGCCGCCGAGCCGCCCCGGCCCGACGCGCTGGGCGAGCTGACGCCGCTGCCGGCCGGAGTGACCGACCTGCTGGCCCACCGCCGGCTGCGGCACACCGTGGAGGTGGCCGAACCGGGCGGGGTCCGGGCGCTGCGGCGGGCCGCGGTGGTCGGGGTACCCACCGCCGTCGAACTCCTCGACCGCTGCGAACATCTCACGACCGGCGGCGAGCTGGCCTTCTACCGCTATCTGCTGGCCGGCGCCCGGGCGGCCATCGCCGCCGGGGCCGTGGCGCCGGTCGCGCAGTCCGTCGACGCCGAGGTGCTGCTGCGCTGGCAGCCGCTGCCGACCGCGGCCTGGCAGGCCTGGTTCACCGTGGCCGCCGCCGGTGCCCCGCCGGCGCTGCGGGCGGCCGGCGAGGAGCCGGTGGCCGACTTCCTGGCCGAGGCGGTCGACGCCGAGGTGCGGCGCCGGCTCGCATCGGCGCCGGTCCTGACCCGGGTGCCGCTGATCGAGAGCCTGAGCCGCCCGGCCGCCCCGGCGCTGCCCGCCGAGTCGGCCGGCCGTGCGCTGCCGGCCTGGCGGGACTGGTGCGACACCTCCCGGCCGGAGGGGGCGACGCTGGTGCTGCGGCTGCACGAACCCGACGACGACGCGGGGGACGGTCACAACGGATTCGGGGACAACGGATTCGGGGACAACGGGTTCGGGGAGGCGACGAGCTCGGTCCCCGATCCCGCGGCGGTGCGCTGGCGGCTGCAGGTGTGCCGGCGCACCCCCGACGGCCACATCGAGCCGGTTCCGCTGCACCGGATCGACCCGCACGACCTCGATGCGATCACCACCGAACTGGCGCGGGCGCTCGCCGTCTTCGACGAACTCGGCCGCGCCGAGACCGATCCGCATTCGCTGGACTACCTGCTCAGCACCGATGCCGTCGCCGAGTTCCTTGCGACCGGCGCCGCCGCGATCACCGCGGCCGGGGTGACGGTGCTGTTACCCCGGACCATCGCCGAGGTCTCCCCCACGCTGGGGCTGCGCGCGGCCGGGCTGCCCGGCGGCGGGAACCGGCCCGGCCTGGTCGGACTCGACGAGATCTCCGACTTCGAGTGGCGGCTGGCGCTCGGCGAGGGACCCGAGGCCGTGCCGCTGAGCCAGGAGGATCTGGACGAACTGGCCCGCCAGCACGGCGATCTGGTGCGGATCCGCGGTCACTGGGTTCGTGCCGAGAACGCGGCGCTGAGCCGGGCGGCCTCGTTCATCACCGCCCAGCGGGCCCTGGCCGCCGGCGGAGCGCGCCCCGACATGGCCGAGCTGCTGGCCATGGTGACCGACCCGGACGACCGGCTGCCGGTGCCCGTGGCCCGCGTCGAAGGTCTGGGCTGGCTCGACGACATCGCCTCCGGCGGCATGCTCAGGCCGGAGCCGCTGGCGCCGCCGGCCGGTCTGGCCGCGACCCTGCGGCCGTATCAGCAGCGCGGCCTGGAATGGCTGAATTCGTTGTGTGCCATCGGGGCCGGAGGGGTGCTGGCCGACGACATGGGTCTGGGCAAGACGGTCCAGGTGATCGCCCTGATGCTGGCCCGGCACGAGGCCGAGTCGGATCCGCCGGGGCCGGCGCTGGTGGTGTGCCCGATGTCGGTGATCGGCAACTGGCAGCGTGAGCTGAGCCGGTTCGCGCCCGGCCTGCGTGTGATCGTCCACCACGGACCGCGCCGGTCGGTGGACGGATTGGCCTCTGCCGCAGCCGATGTGGTGCTCACGACCTTCGCGACGCTCTCGCGCGATGCGGCCGGGCTGCGCGATCTGAGCTGGGATCTGCTGGTGGTGGACGAGGCCCAGCACGTGAAGAACGTGCGCACCGCCGCCGCCAAGGCTCTGCGCGGCCTGCGGGTGCGGCGCCGGGTGGCACTGACCGGTACACCGGTGGAGAACCGGCTCGAAGATCTGCGAGCGGTGATCGATCTGGTCAACCCGGGACTGCTCGGCTCCCCCGCCCAGTTCCGGGCCCGGTTCGCCGAACCCATCGAACGTGAACGCGATCCGCAGGCACTGTCCCGGCTGAACGCCCTGACCCGGCCGTTCATCCTGCGCCGGCTCAAGACCGATCCGGCGATCGCCGGCGATCTGCCGCCGAAGAACGAGCTGACGGTGCGCGCCAACCTGACCGCCGAGCAGGCCGGGCTGTATCAGGCGATCCTCAACGATCTGCATGCGGCGCTGGCCGACAAGCAGCACTCCGGGCAGCGTCGGCGGACGGTGCTCGCGGCGCTGACCCGGCTCAAACAGGTCTGCAACCATCCGGCGCACTATCTGGCCGACGGCTCCCCGATGACCCGGCGCGGCCGGCACCGCTCGGGCAAGGTGGAGTTGCTCAGCGACATCGCCACCACCCTGATCGCCGAGGGCGACCGGGCGCTGGTCTTCACCCAGTTCGCCGCCTTCGCCCACTTGCTTTCGGAATGGCTCGAGCCGGTGATCGGCACCTCGGTGCCGGTGCTGCACGGCGGCCTGCCCCGCACCGAGCGCGACGAGCTGGTGTCCGGCTTCTCCGCCGACGACGGGCCGCCGCTGCTGGTGGCGACCCTCGGGGCGGGCGGCACCGGACTGAATCTGGTGGCCGCCAACCACGTCATCCACGCCGACCGGTGGTGGAATCCGGCGGTCGAGGAGCAGGCCACCGACCGCGCCTACCGGATCGGTCAGACCCGGTCGGTGCAGGTGCGGCGCTTCGTCTGCGTCGGCACCCTCGAGGAACGCATCGACGAGCTGATCGCCGCCAAACGTGAACTCTCCGCACTGACCGTGGCCACCGGGGAGGGCTGGCTGAGCGATCTGGGCGACGATCAGCTCTTCGATCTGCTGGCCCTGCGCGACGAGGCGGTGGGCGAATGAACGCCCGGCGCTCGGGCCGCGCACCGGTGCGCGGCTACGGCATCACCGCCTGGGGGCGCGCCTTCGTCGATCCCGTCGAAGCCGAGGCCGACCACCGGCACATCACCGGCGCCCGCCGCTACTTCCGGGACCGGCACGTGGACTCGCTGACGATCCTGCCCGGCAGGATCACCGCAGCGGTGCGCGGCAGTCAGCTCGATCCGTTCACGGTGACGGTGCAGCCCCGGCGGATCGATCCGCCGACGGTGGTCGACCTGCTCCGCGGCACCGGCCGGCTCGACGCCCTGCTGGAGCTGGCCCGCGGGGAGCAGCCGGCGGCCCTGCGCGAGCTGATCGCCCCCACCGAACCGGCGGACGTGCCGTCCTCGTGCACCTGCCCGGACGAGGCGCCGCGCTGCATTCATGTGCTCGCCACCGTCTTCGAGGTGGCAGCCCGCATCGACCGCCGGCCCACGACGCTGCTGCACGCGATGGGCACCGATCTGCCCGAACTGCTGGCGCTGGCCCGGGGCGGCGACGATGACGGCGAGAGCGACGCGGCGACCGGTGAGGAGGGCGGACCGGGACGCCCGATCGTCCGCGAGGACTGGTACGGCGACCGCACCCCGCTGCCCGCGGCACCGGTCTTCGGCACCGTCGACCCGCTCACCGAACTCGAACCGGCGGCGCTGCGGCGCGCATTGCGCGCCTCCGGGGTTCCGGCCACCGTGATCGCCGAGGCCGTCGACGATCTCGCCGAGCTGTACCGTCTGCTCACCGGCCCCTGACGGGCGTGGTGAGGCAGACTGAGCAGGTGACCGTCATTCCGATGTTCCCGCTGCAGAGTGTGCTGCTGCCCGGCTCCCCGCTGCAGCTGCAGGTCTTCGAGCCGCGCTACCGCGCGCTGCTCGCCGACGTCCTCGCCGACGGCAGCGGCCGGTTCGGGGTGGTGCTGATCGAGCGCGGCCGCGAGGTGGGCGGCGGTGACGATCGGGCCGACGTCGGCACCGTCGCCGAGATCGTGCGGCATGCCCAGCTCCCCGACGGCCGCAGCCATCTGGTGTGCCTCGGCACCGACCGCATCCGGGTGCGCCGCTGGCTCCACGACGACCCCTACCCGCAGGCGGAGGCCGATGTCTGGCCGGACGAGCCGGTGCCGTCGGACATCGACTGGGCGCAGGTGTGCCGGCCGGTCGCCGAGCGGGTGGATCGGCTGTGGGAGATCCATTGCACGGCAGCGGAACTGGCCGGCACCGACCCCGGCGACACACCGTTCCCGCCGCCCGGCATCGACTCGGCCACCGCGCTCTGGAGCTATGCCGCAGCCTCCCCGATCGGCGATGCGGACCGGTACCGGGTGCTCTGCGCTCCCGATCCGGTCACCCGGGCCGAGGTGCTGGCCGCCGCCCTCGACGACGCCGAACCGCTGTACCGGCTGCGCCTGCTCGGCGAGACCTGACGACGACTGACCTGAACCTATCGACCCTGAACCGATCACCCCGAACCGATCACCCCGACCGGAAGAGACGACGCATGAGAACTCCTCGCGCAGTGGGCCGCCGGCTGCTTCCCGCGGTGCTGATCCTGGTGTGGCTCGGTATCGGCGGGGTGGCCGGCCCGCTCACCGGCAAGCTGGCGTCGGTCACCACCACCGACCAGAGCGCGTTCCTGCCCGCCTCGGCCGAATCGACCAGGGTCGCCGACGAACTGCCGGCGTTCACCGACACCGACTACTTCCCGGCGATCGTCGTCGCCGAACGCGATTCCGGGCTGACGGCCGCCGATCAGGACTTCCTGCGGCAGGCCACGGCTCCGCTGGCCGGGGCGAGCGGCTTCGCCCCCGAGTTCTCCCCGGTGCTGCCCTCGGCCGACGGCGAGGCCGCGCAGCAGTTCGTGCTGGTGTCCACCGACGGCAAGCCGAAGGAGCCGATCGCGCAGTTGCGCGAGGCCCTGCAGAACGCCCCGCCGGGGCTGACGGTGGCGGTGACCGGTCCGGCGGCGCAGGCCGCGGATCTGTCGGGGGCCTTCGCCGGTATCGACGGCCTGCTGCTGCTGGTGGCCGGGGTGCTGGTGCTGGTGATCCTGGTGATCGTCTACCGCTCGCCTATCCTGCCGATCGTGGTGCTGGTCTCCGCGGTGCTCGCCCTGGCCCTGGCCTCCGGGATCGTGTATCTGCTCGCCGACGCCGGTGCACTCGAACTGAACGGCCAGAGCCAGGGGATCCTGTTCATCCTGGTCTTCGGTGCGGCCACCGATTACGCCCTGCTGCTGGTGGCGCGGTACCGGGAGTTGCTCGGTGAGACCGACGATCCGCGGCGCGCACTGTGGACGGCGTGGAAGGCCACCCTGCCCCCGATCGGGGCGTCCGCCGGCACCGTGATCCTCGGCGTGCTGTGCCTGCTCGCCTCCGACCTGAACTCCAACCGCAGCCTCGGCCCGATCGCCGCGCTGGGCATCGTCGCCGCCTTCCTCGCCTCCACCACCTTCCTGCCGGCCGTGCTGGCCGTCCTGGGCAAACCGGTGTTCTGGCCGCGTCCGCCCGCCGCCGACGCCGAGCCGCACCGGCTGTGGCGCCGGGTGGCCGGGATGGTCGCCGCCGCCCCGCGCAAGGTCTGGGCGATCACCCTGCTGGTGCTGCTGGCCGGGGCGGCCTTCGCCCCGATGTTCCGGGCCGACGGGGTGGCCACCGAGGACTTCTTCCTCGGCGACGTGGAGTCGGTCCGCGGATCCGACCTGCACGCCGCACATTTCGACGCCGGCTCGGGCACCCCCACCTGGATCCTGATCGACGCCGGACAGGCGCCGGCGGCGGCCGAGGCGGCCACCGGCACCGACGGCGTGGCCTCGGCGACGGTGCTGACCGGGACCGACGGACCGGTGACCCACGACGGGCGCGCCGCGGTCCGGGTGACGCTCAGCGATGATCCCGATTCTCTGCGCGCCCAGGACACCGTCGTCGCGCTGCGCGAGGCGGTGCACGCACTGCCCGGGCAGGCCCGGATCGGCGGGGCCACCGCCGTCGATCTGGACACCCGCACGGTCGCCGAGCGCGACCGCGATCTGATCATCCCGATGGTGCTCGCGGTGGTCTTCGTGGTGCTGATCCTGCTGCTGCGCTCGGTGGCGGCGCCATTGCTTCTGCTCGGGGCCACCGTGCTCTCGTTCGCCACCACCCTGGGTATCGCCGCCCTGCTGTTCAACGGGCCGTTCGGCTTTCCGGGCGCCGACCCGACGGTGCCGCTGTTCGCCTTCGTCTTCCTGGTGGCGATGGGCGTGGACTACACGATCTTCCTGATGAGCCGCGCACGGGAAGAGGCCCGGCTGCGGGGCACCCGCGAGGGCATGCTGGTCGCGCTCACCAGCACCGGCGGGGTGATCAGTGCGGCCGGCATCGTGCTGGCGGCCACCTTTTCGGCGCTGGCGGTGATCCCCCTGCTCTTCCTCGCACAGGTGGCGTTCCTGGTGGCGGCCGGGATCCTGATCGACACGTTGATCGTGCGCTCGCTGCTGGTGCCGGCCGTCACGGTGGACGTGGGCCGGCGCATCTGGTGGCCGTCGGGCCTGGATCGGCGGTGACCTCATGCCTCACCTGATTCCCGAGTCCCCGCGCTTCACCAACGCCTCCGAGGAGTATGTCTGGAACCTGTTGTGCGAGCAGCTCGGCGACGAGGACCTGGTGGTCTACGGCCAGCGGGTCACCGATCACGCCAAGGACCACGAGGCCGACTTCCTGGTGGCCGTCGAGGGCGCCGGCATCGTCTGCCTGGAGGTCAAGGGCGGCGAGGTGTGGCATGACGGCCAGGACTGGCTGCAGGCCCGGCCGTCCGGTCCGCCGAAGGTGATCGATCCCGTCGAGCAGGCGCGCGGCGCGCTCTACGCGCTGCGCGAGTACGTCGAAGGCCATCCGGCCTGGACGCAGGGGCGCCTGCGGTGGGATCACCTGGTGCTCTTTCCGCACAGCCGCGTGGGCCGGGACTTCGCGCTGCCGGACTGCCCACGGTGGAAGGTGATCGACCGCGATCAGCTCGATCAGCTGTTTCCGCTGATCCGGCGGGTGCCGCTGCAGAAGCAGCAGGATCTGCCGATGCTCAGCGAGATCGGCATCGCCCAGTTGCAGACCACGCTGGCCGGGCGCGGCCTGCCGCAACGCGACGTGGTGGCCCGATCGCTGGAGAACGAGACCCGGGCCGACCTGCTGACCGCCGAGCAGGCGACGCTGCTGGGCGCCATCGCACTGCTGCAGCGGGTGGAGGTGCGCGGCGGCGCGGGCAGCGGCAAGACCTTCCTGGCCCTCGAACAGGCGCGCAGACTCACCAAGGACGGCCTGCGAGTGGCGCTGCTCTGCTATTCGCACGGACAGTCGTCGTATCTCAAGCGCACCGTCGCCGGCTGGAAGTACAACGAGAAACCGGCCTATGTCGGCGAGTTCCATCAGCTCGGCGTCGGCTGGGGTGCCGCGAGCGCTCCGCCCGAGTCGGTGCGTACGGCGCAGACACAGGACTTCTGGGAGCATGAGCTGCCGGCCGAGATGACCCGGCTCGCACAGGAACTCACGCCCGAGCGCCGGTTCGACGCGATCGTGGTCGACGAGGCGCAGGACTTCGCGGACGGCTGGTGGCCACCCCTGCTGGCCGCGCTCACCGATCCCGAGGAGTCGGGGATCTTTCTGTTCAGCGACGAGGCGCAGCGGGTCTTCGACCGCACCGGCTCCCCGCCGGTGCCGCTGGTGCCGCTGGTGCTCGACCACAATCTGCGGAACACCCGACAGATCGCGTCGTCGTTCTCTCCCCTGGTCGGCCAGCGGATGCGGCTGCGCGGCGGCGACGGACCGGAGGTGACCGTGGTTCCGTGCGCCCGCGAGGAGGCCGTCGACGTCGCCGACGATCAGATCGAGGCGCTGATGGATGCCGGCTGGCGGCCCGAGGACCTGGCCCTGTTGACCACCGGCAGCCGCCATCCCGAGCAGGTGGCCCGCAACGAGGACGGCCCCGAGGCGTACTGGGACACCTTCTGGGATACCGACCAGGTCTTCTACGGGCACGTTCTCGGTTTCAAGGGGCTCGAGCGCCGTGCCGTGGTGCTCGCCCTGAACGAGAAGGAGATTCAGGAGCGCTCCCCCGAACGCCTGTACGTGGGCCTGTCCCGGGCCCGCGACCAGTTGGTGGTGTGCGGCGATCCGGACGACATCCGGACGATCGGCGGCCCCGAGGTGGCGGCCCGGCTGGGGTTGTAGGCGAGGTCGATCCGCAACGCCCGCACCGCCGGCCGCACGGCGCGAGCACCCGGCGCGTGGAATAGCGGTGGGTCGACGCGTCCTGATCGTGGGAGCGTCGAGCGCGGTCGGGAGGTTCGCGGTGCAGCTCGCTGCGCAGTCCGGCGCGTACGTCGTCGCCGTCGCACGCGACGAAGGTCACCGCCGCACCCTACGGCTCCTCGGGTCGAGACCTACGCTCTCCTCCATCCCGGCGCCACCGTCATCGCACTCGGCCACTCGGCGGGCGCGGACGAGCAGTTCCCCTACGGCGCCTTCGTCGCCGACCCCGCGACCTCCGGCCGGTCGATCACGAGCTTCTTCCTCGGATCCGAAGCCGACCTCGCCGGCGAGATGCCCCTCCTCTCCGCCGACGAGCAGCTCCAGACCGGCGATCTGGACGTCCGCAACTGGACGGGGCTCTCGGACTGGATCGAGCAAGGAGCACCCCGACCGTCCGGCAGAGTCGTCTTCCGCGTGGACCACACCGGATCCCCCGGCGGGCCCGCCCCGCGCGCCTAGCTTCCCGCCGAGCGTGCCCGGATGTGGGCGCCGCCGGCCCTGCCGCCACTTTGCTATTCGCAATAATGTTTGCCATTTGTGTCGACACGGGTCGATCCTGTCGGTACCACACCCGACGATGAGAGAGGACGACGCCGCGGGCACAGCAGACGAGCAGCACAGACCGCGCGTGACGACCGAATTCGACGCGAGCTACTGGGAGGACCACTGGAGCACAGCACCCGGGCACGACGATCAGCGCATGCCCGTCAATCCGTATCTTCCGGCGGAGACCGCGGATCTGCCCGCCCGGAGGGCGCTCGACGCCGGGTGCGGTACCGGAACAGAGGCGATGTGGCTCGCCGACCACGCTGGACGGTCACCGCCGCCGACATCTCGGCGACCGCGCTGTCCACCGCGCGAGCCCGCGCCGCGCAGACCGGCCTGGACTCCCGGATCCGTTGGGTGCAAGCAGATCTCGCCCGATGGGAGCCTGCACAGACCTGGGATCTCGTCGTCACCAGCTACGCGCACGCCGATATCGGCCAACTCGCTCTCTACCGGCGCCTGGCCGAATGTGTGGCCCCCGGCGGCACGATGCTCGTCATCGGACATCTGCACCACGCCGCCGGCGGCGGCGACCACCACCCCGAGGAGGCGACGGCCACGCTCGAGGGCGCCCTGGACGTGTTCGGCGCCGCGGGCTGGCAAATCGACTCCGCCTATGAGAACACCCGAACCGCGGGCCCCGGCGCAGCCCCAATCACCTTGCGCGACATGATCGTCCGCACCCACCGCGCCACCTGATCCGCCGGCGGCCGCCGGCTCAGCCGCCGAGCTCCCGGCGCTGCCGCATCCGCCCGTGCCCGTCGAGTTCGACAATGGTCTCGACGCCGATCCGCTCGAGGAAGGTGACGTCGTGGCTGACGATGAGCAGTGCGCCGCGGTACGCGTCGAGTGCCTCGGCGAGCTGCTCGACGCTGGTGATGTCGAGATTGTTCGTCGGCTCGTCCATGATCAGCAGCTGGGCGGGCGGATCGGCCAGGAGCAGCCGCGCCAGGCAGACCCGGAACCGTTCGCCGCCGGAGAGGGTGCGTACCGGGCGGTCGACGCTGTCACCGCGCAGCAGCAGCCGGGCGAGCTGGTTGCGGATGGTGCCGGGAGGCGTCGCGGGTGCGACGGCCTGTACGTTCTCGATCGCGCCGGCGTCGTCGTCGAGCCCGTCGAGACGCTGTGGCAGGTAGCCGACGCGGTCGGTGACGAGCCGGCCGTGGGGACGTCCGGCCACCGGCTCGGTCCGCCCGAGGAGCTGGTGGATCAGCGTCGACTTCCCGGCGCCGTTCGGGCCGACCAGTGCCACCCGTTCCGGCCCCTGGACGACGACGGTCCGATCCTGATCCTCCAGCTCGGCCAGGCGCCGCCCGCGCGGAACGTCGGGGTCGGGCAGGTCGAGATGGATGTGCTCGTCGTCGCGGACGCGGGCGTCGGCCGCGTCGAGAGCTGCCTGCGCGGCCTGGACCTTGTCATCGAGCGTCGACCGCATCGATCCGGCGGAGACCTGTGCTTTGCTGGCACGGTTCCCCGCGACGATCTTGGGGATGCCGCCGTCCCTCTGTGTCTTCCTGCCTGTTCGCTCGCGGCGCGCGAGCTTGGTCTCCGCCTCGATGCGCTGCTTCTTCTCCACTTTCAGGGTCTGCTGAGCCGAACGCGCGGCCTGCGCCGCGGCGGCCTGCTCCTGCTCCTGATGCGCTTTCCAGGCGCTGTACGGGCCGCCGAAGGTGTCGAGGCTCCCGCCGTAGAGCTCAGTGGTGTTGTCCATGTGCTCGAGCAACTCGAGGTCGTGGCTGACGACGACGAGGGTGCCCGGCCACTCGTCGACGAACCCGGCCAGCCGCGCCCGGGTCGCGCGATCGAGGTTGTTGGTGGGCTCGTCGAGCAGTGTGATCGGGGTGCGGCGCAGGCGCAGACCGGTGATGGCGATGAGCATGCTCTCGCCTCCGGAGACCTCGGCGACCCGGCGGTCGAGGTCGGCGGCGGAGAAGCCGATCTGGTCCAGGGCTTCGTCGGCGCGGGCCTCGATGTCCCAGTCGTCGCCGATCGTGTCGAAGTGACGCGGGTCGGCGTCGCCGGACTCGATCGCCCGCATCGCCTCGAGGATCGGCTCGATGCCGAGCAGTTCACCGACCGTCGTGTCCGGTCGCAGGGTGAGCGTCTGCGGCAGATACCCGACTTCCCCGATGGTGTCGATGTGGCCGGCGCTCGGCCGCAGCTCCCCTGCGATCAGTCGCAGCAGGGTGGATTTGCCGGCACCGTTGCGGCCGATCAGCCCGGTTCGGCCGGTGCTGAAGGTGCCGTTGACGTGGTCGAGGGCGATGCTGCCGTCGGGCCATTCGAAGGTCAGATCGCGCAGGGTGATCGCGGACTTGGTGGACATGGCGGTACTTCTCTTTCTCTGCCGTCAACCGCCGGAGGGCGGGACGGGAACCGTGCCGATGCGGCGAGCGGTGACGCTGGGCCTCTGAGGGGCGTCGACGATCTGGAGCCGTCACCCGGACGTCGCGCCGAAGCCTGAGTCGTCTGACAGACGCAGCCGCACGCCCGCACCCGTGCACTCGGAATGATGTCTCGGTGCGATGCGAATCCGCCGGTGAAAACCACACGGGCCCTTGATATCCCGGAACGGGACCGGCTCACGCGCGGAGGTTGGACGATGATCGCCCACGGAGGCGGGCGGTGCCCGCACGGGTGAAAGCCACCGGCAGTTCGGCGGCTAGGCTCTGTCGACCTCGATCATCTCCACGGCGCCGACTCTACCAGCCGCGGGCCGCACGGCCCATCGTATTCACGGTGCGGCAACGGCACCGCTGCCGGCGGACCGCAGTGCACCGACGAAGAATCCCGCTGACCGCCCGTGCGGGCGGTCAGCGGGATCAGGGGTGCGGAAGGTGCCGGTCCTTAGAAGTCCCAGTCCTTAGAAGTCCCAGTCCTCGTCTTCGGTGTTGACGGCCTTGCCGATCACATACGAGCTGCCCGAGCCGGAGAAGAAGTCGTGGTTCTCGTCAGCGTTGGGCGAGAGCGCGGAGAGGATGGCCGGGTTCACACCGGTCTCGTCCTTGGGGAACATCGCCTCGTAGCCGAGGTTCATCAGCGCCTTGTTGGCGTTGTAGCGCAGGAACTTCTTGACGTCCTCGGACAGCCCGACCTCGTCGTAGAGCGACTCGGTGTAGTCGGTCTCGTTGTCGTACAGGTCGTAGAGCAGGTCGAAGGTGTACTCCTTGAGCTCCGCCCGGCGCTCAGGGGTCTCGATCTCGAGTCCGCGCTGGTACTTGTAGCCGATGTAGTAGCCGTGCACGGCCTCGTCGCGGATGATCAGGCGGATCATGTCGGCGGTGTTCGTCAGCTTGGCCCGGCTGCTCCAGTACATCGGGAGGTAGAAGCCGGAGTAGAAGAGGAACGACTCGAGCAGCGTGGAGGCCACCTTGCGCTTGAGCGGGTCGTCGCCGCGGTAGTAGTCCATCACCACGTGCGCCTTGCGCTGGAGGTACTCGTTCTCCTCCGACCAGCGGAAGGCCTCGTCGATCTCCTTGGTGGAGCAGAGGGTGGAGAAGATCGAGCTGTAGCTCTTGGCGTGCACCGACTCCATGAACGCGATGTTGGTGAGCACCGCCTCCTCGTGCGGGGTGGTCGCATCCGGGATGAGCGAGACCGCACCGACGGTGCCCTGAATGGTGTCGAGCAGGGTCAGGCCGGTGAACACCCGCATGGTGAGCTGCTGCTCGTATTCGGTGAGGGTGCCCCAGGACGGGATGTCGTTGGACACCGGCACCTTCTCCGGCAGCCAGAAGTTGCCGGTGAGCCGATCCCAGACCTCCGCGTCCTTCTCGTCGGGAACACGATTCCAGTTGATCGCGGAGACACGATCGACCAGCTTGATCGGGGCCCCACCAGCAGGGCTGTGAGCGGACGCAGACATGGCACCTCGGGCTTCTGTGAAGGTCTGAACGAACGGTGCTGTCAACACTACGCGTTGCGTCGAGGGGCCCGTTCGACCACAAGATGGTGTGTCCCGACCCGCACCGGCGTGTCGGTGGTTTCGGCAGCCCGGGCGTGTCGGGAATCCGCGCTAGGGTTACGGATCGGAGTCGGCGAGGCGGAGTGGTCATGGGCGTGAAGAGCGGCGATCCCGGGGCGCTGATCCGACGCCGGGTGCGTTACTACTACCTGCTCGGCGTCCTGGTGGCCGGGATGTTCGCCGGCGAGCTGACCATGCACTTCACCGAGGGCACCTAGTCGAGCTGGGCGGTGGCCCTGGCCGCCGCCGCGGCGGTGGTCCTGGGGGTCGGCTCGGGGCTGCGCGGGGCCGACCTGGGCCTGTCGCCGGCCGCCCTGGGCCGCGGGGCGCTGCTGGGCGCGTTGCTGCGCCGGCATTCGGTGCGCACCGCGGTGATCGCGCAGGCCCTGCTCTTCGGCCTGTGGCACATCGTGTCCTCGACCGGGCTGTCGGCCAGCAACGAGGGCCTCGGCGATGCCGTCGGCCGCGGCACGATCGGCACCGTGCTCGGCGTCCTCGGCGCCGTCGCCTTCACCACGATCGCCGGCCTGATCCTGGGCTGGCTGCGGGTGCACACCGGCAGCCTGCTGCCGTGCATCACCCTGCACTGGGTGGCCAACGGTGCCGGAGCGGTCGCCTCGGCACTGGCCTGGCAGCTGAGCTGAGGCCCGCCGCCGCGCGTCAGACGCCGATACCGGCGTGGTCGTCGCGGTAGACCGCCACCACCGCCGGCCGCGGCTGCGACTTCCCGCCGTCCGGCCAGTGCGAGAGGGGCTTGTCGACGGTGGCGTCGTCGTCCTCACCGGGGTGCTGGACGCAGACCACCACCCGCTTGTCGCCGATGATCGGCCCGCAGGTCTCGGCGCCGCGCGGGACGGTGAGGAACTGTTTGGTCTCACCGCGCCGGTCGCCGTCGAGGGCCACCGCGAACAGACCGTCGTTGCTTTCGAGCGCATTGCCGTCGGTGGAGATCCACAGGTTGCCGTGCGGGTCGAAGGCGACGTTGTCCGGGCAGGAGATGGGGCTGACCTTGGTCTTGTCGAAGCCGCCGTAGTAGGTGTCGGCCTCGGCCGGATCGCCGCACACCAGCAGCAGATCCCAGGTGAGGTCCTCGCCGGCGTGGTTGTCGGTGATCTCGAGGATCTGGCCGTTCTTGTTCTCGTTGCGCGGGTTGACCGCGTCGGCGCCCGGCTTGCCGTCCACCCCGCGCTTGGTGTTGTTGGTGAGCGCGCAGTACACCTTGCCGGTGGCCGGGTGCGGCTCGATGTCCTCGGGGCGGTCCATCTTGGTGGCCCCGGCCTTATCGGCCGCGAGCCGGGTGAACACGGCCACCTCGGCCGGGGTCATGCCGGTGATGTGGGAGGTCGCGGCGCCGTCGGCGCCGACGGTCAGCAGTTTGTGCCAGCGTCCGCTGCCGGCCGCATCGGTGACGGTGACCGGCGCATCACCGGTGAACGAGGCCACGTAGAGGGTGCCCTCGGAGAGGATCCGCATGTTGTTGCGGCGGGCGGCGGCGGTGCCGGCCTGGTCGATCTTGCGGCTGGAGACGAACTTGTAGATGTATTCGAAGCGTTCGTCGTCGCCGGTGTACGTGACCACGGTGCCGGCGTCCGGACCGTCGGGGACGACGTAGATGTTGGCCGACTCGTGCTTGAGCCGGCCGAGCGAGGAATGTTTGACCGGCACGGACGACGGATCATGCGGGTCCACCTCGACGATGTAGCCGAAGCGGTTGGCCTCGTTGGGTTCGACAGCCAGATCGAAGCGCTTCTCGTAGCGCCCCCACTGGTGGTAGTCGGCGTCGTCCTCGAAGCTGTAGCGGGCCAGCCGGTCCGCGGCCGTCGGGTCGGTGACCGCGCTCGCGTTCATGAAGTAGTTGTTGTAGTTCTCCTCCCCCGAGAGCATGGTGCCCCACGGGGTGATGCCGCCGGAACAGTTGGCGATGGTGCCCAGCACGGTCCTGCCGTCAGGGTCGTCGGCGGTGCGCACCAGCTCTGTGCCGGCCGCCGGACCGACCAGCCGGAACGGCGTGGAGGCGGTGATGCGCCGGTTGCGCTGTCCGATGACCGGAGTCAGTGAGCCGTCCCGGTCGCTGCCCTCCACCTCGAGCACGGTGATGCCGTGGGCGGCCATCGACGTCCGGGCCTGCGCCTCGGTGGGCTGCTTCTCGGTGTAGTCGCGGAACATCATCGCCTCGGTGGTGTACTCCTGGTTGCACACCAGGTAGTAGTGGTTCGCCTCGCCCTCCACCGGGATCAGCCCGGCGAAGTCGTTGTTGAAGCCGAACTGCCCGGCCTGCGCCTCCGGGGTCTGGTTGTCGAAGTCGAACTCCGGCGCACCGGGCAGCACCGGATCGCCCCAGCGGATGACAACCTGCTGCCGGTAGCCGTCCGGAATCCGCAGAGCGTCATCGGTATTGGCCGCCACCGGCTCGAACCGCATGCCCTCGAGCGGACCGCCGGCGCCGCTGCCGCCGGACGACGACTGGTCGTCGCCGCAGGCGGCGAGCACCGAACCGGCGCCCACGGCGACCGCCGTCGCCAGGGAGCCCTTGAGCAGGCTCCGGCGGGACAGCGCGGTGCGGGCCACATCGCGGAAGTACTCGTTGCCGCTGGTGTTCCCCGGCTCGTGCCAGCACGCCTCACCGCATTTGTAGCGGCAGGTCAGCTGGGAGCGGGATGATCGTCCGGCCGCACCGGTGGCGGCAGAAGTGAACAGCTGCAAGGGAATACGCACGCGATAGCCTCCAGAGGTCGTAGAGTCCGGGCTGCGGACCGACACCCGAGACACGCTAGGGAGCGCGGGAGAACGCGCGCCGACACCGGTGCAAACCGGAGTTGAACGTCAGACGTTGCGAGACAGGCTCCTCAGGCTTCCGCACCCGGAATCGCAATCCTTCCGGTCGTCCTGACAGTGCCGGCATGACTCTGTGACGATGCCCCTGTTCGTGTGCGAGATGCGGATTTCCCCTGTCCTTGAACACGGTCCAAGAAACAGGGAAAACCACAATTATTCACCAGGGCAAATAATCACAACATGCAGCTGACGCAGCCCTCCACCTCAGTGCCTTCGAGGGCCATCTGCCGCAGGCGGATGTAGTAGAGCGTCTTGATGCCCTTGCGCCAGGCGTAGATCTGCGCCTTGTTGACGTCGCGGGTGGTGGCGGTGTCCTTGAAGAACAGCGTCAGGCTCAGCCCCTGGTCGACGTGCTGGGTGGCGGCGGCGTAGGTGTCGATGACCTTCTCGTAGCCGATCTCGTAGGCGTCCTGGTAGTACTCCAGGTTGTCGTTGGTCAGGTACGGCGCGGGGTAGTAGACGCGGCCGATCTTGCCTTCCTTGCGGATCTCGATCTTCGAGGCCACCGGGTGAATCGAACTGGTCGAGTGGTTGATGTAGCTGATCGATCCGGTCGGCGGCACCGCCTGCAGATTCTGGTTGTAGATGCCGTCGCGCTGCACGGCCGCCTTGAGCTCGAGCCAGTCGTCCTGGGTGGGCACCGCGATACCGGCGTCGGCGAAGATCCGGCGGACCTTGTCGGTGGCCGGCTCCCACACCTGCTCGGTGTACTTGTCGAAGAACTCGCCGCTGGCGTACTTGCTCTTCTCGAAGCCAGCGAAAGCGCTGCCCCGTTCGCGCGCAATGCGATTCGAGGCGCGCAGTGCGTGATAGAGCACCGTGTAGAAGTAGATGTTCGTGAAGTCGATGCCCTCCTCGCTGCCGTAGAAGATGCGCTCGCGGGCCAGGTAGCCGTGCAGGTTCATCTGCCCCAGGCCGATGGCGTGGCCTTCGTCGTTGGCGCGCCGGATGGACGGCACCGAGTCGATGGAGGTCTGGTCGGACACCGCGGTGAGCCCGCGGATCGCGGTCTCGATGGAGTGGCCGAAGTCCGGCGAGTCCATCGTCTTGGCGATGTTCATCGATCCGAGGTTGCAGGAGATGTCCCGGCCGACGTGCGAGTAGGACAGGTCGTCGTTGAAGGTCGACGGCGTCGACACCTGCAGGATCTCCGAGCACAGGTTCGAGTGGGTCACCTTGCCGTCGATCGGATTGGCCCGGTTCACCGTGTCCTCGAACATGATGTACGGGTAGCCGGACTCGAACTGCAGCTCGGCGAGGGTCTGGAAGAACTCGCGCGCCTTGATCTTGGTCTTGCGGATCCGCTTGTCCTCGACCATCTCGTGGTACTTGTCCGAGACGTTGATGTCGGCGAACGGCGTGCCGTAGATGCGCTCGACGTCGTACGGGCTGAACAGGTACATGTCGTCGTTGTTCTTGGCCAGCTCGAAGGTGATGTCGGGGATCACCACCCCCAGCGAGAGGGTCTTGATGCGGATCTTCTCGTCGGCGTTCTCCCGCTTGGTGTCGAGGAAGCGGTAGATGTCCGGGTGGTGGGCGTGCAGGTACACCGCACCGGCCCCCTGCCGGGCGCCGAGCTGGTTGGCGTAGCTGAACGAGTCCTCGAGCAGCTTCATGATCGGGATGACGCCGCTGCTCTGGTTCTCGATCTTCTTGATCGGGGCGCCGTGCTCGCGGACATTGCTCAGCAGCAGCGCCACCCCGCCGCCGCGCTTGGACAGCTGCAGCGCCGAGTTGATGGAGCGGCCGATGGACTCCATGTTGTCCTCGATGCGCAGCAGGAAGCAGGACACCGGCTCACCGCGCTGCTTCTTGCCCGAGTTGAGGAAGGTGGGGGTGGCCGGCTGGAAACGGCCGTCGATGATCTCGTCGACGAGGTTGCGGGCGAGGGCGGTGTCGCCGGCCGCGAGGGTCAGCGCCACCATGCACACGCGGTCCTCGAAGCGCTCCAGGAAGCGCTTGCCGTCGAAGGTCTTGAGCGTGTAGCTGGTGTAGTACTTGAACGCCCCGAGGAAGGTCGGGAAGCGGAACTTCTTGGCGTAGGCGTGCCCGAAGAGCAGTTTGACGAACTCGCGGTCGTACTGCTCGAGCACCTCCGGCTCGTAGTAGTTCTCCTCGACCAGGTAGTCGAGCTTCTCGTCGAGGTCGTGGAAGAAGACGGTGTTCTGGTTGACGTGCTGCAGGAAGTACTGCCGCGCCGCCTCCCGGTCCTTGTCGAACTGGATGTTCCCGTCCGCGTCGTACAGGTTGAGCATCGCGTTGAGCGCGTGGAAGTCGAGTTCGCCCGGATCGTGACCCGCCGGGGAGGCGTGCACGCCGGACACGCTGGCCGAGACGGTGGAATCAGACACGGGAACTGCGGTGGGCGACACGATGACTCCTAAAGGGAACTGCAGAACAACAGGGAGAACGGGATGAGAGGGCCGGTCAGGACCGGGTGAAGGCGGGACCGGCGGCGAACTCGGCGAGTCCGGCGCGCACCCGATCGACGTCGTCGGAGGTGCCCATCAGCTCGAACCGGTACAGGTACGGGACCTGACATTTGTTCGAGACGATGTCGCCGGCCAGACAGAACTCGGCGCCGAAGTTGGTATTGCCCGCCGCGATCACGCCGCGGATGAGCGACCGGTTGTGCTCGTCGTTGAGGAATTTGATGACCTGCTTGGGGACGTATCCCCCGCCGGTCCCGGCGGTCGCGCCGGCGGCTTCTCCCCGATCGCTGATCTTGCCGCCGCCGTAGGTGGGGCAGACCAGCACGTACGGCTCGTCCACCCGGAAGTCGCCGGTGCGGTCGATCAGCGGGATACGGGCCGCACGGGTCCCGAGCTTCTCGACGAAGCGGTGGGTGTTCTCCGACACGGAGGAGAAGTACACGATCAGCGGCAGACCGTCGCGGGCATCCGGGCCGGCGCTGCCGACCCGGTGTCCGTGTGCGACGACGGCAGACATGACCGGCCGATCAGGCGACGCGCGCGGCGAGGGCCTTGATGCGGTCCGGACGGAAGCCCGACCAGTGCTCGTCGCCGTCGACGACGACCGGGGCCTGCAGGTAGCCCAGCGCCATCACGTAGTCGCGAGCCTCGTCGTCCTGGCTGATGTCGACGACGTCGTACTCCAGACCGAGCTTGTCCAGAGCTTTGTAGGTCGCATTGCACTGCACGCATGCCGGCTTGGTGTAGACGGTGATCGCCATCGCTGACTCCTCGGGTGAGTTGAAGACTGTGGTGTCTGTGCTGGTGGAAACTGGACTGTCTGGACTTGTCAGGTCGCTGTGTGGACTGGTCAGGCCCCAACGGTGCCCTCCGGGCGGAATCCGTCCGTTCGGCGGGTCCGGGCGGGCGGATTCAGGCCGTCTACGAGGGCAAATGACCGTCATGTCATTTCCTCTGACCGGGTCTGCCTGCCGGACTCCCCAAACACTACACCTTGTGTCTGACTTTTCTCGTCACCACAAGAACTTGTGAATAACATTCGTGAAACTTGCAGGTCGTCCTCTGCTCGTCCACAGGCCGTCCGGCGTGTCTCGGTGTGTTGGGCGTGTCGGAATCCACACCCGTCCACAGCACTCCACAGCCGGTCCACACGCTTATCCCCCGCAGCCGGGCGGCACCTGTGGACCGGCCGGTGAGCTCACGCGTCGACGGCCACCTCGTCGACCAGACGGCGCACCGCGGCGGTCACCTGATCGACCAGTTCCGGTTCACCGGCCCAGCCCTCCTCGAGTCCGCTGGTGGCCAGCCCCAGCTCGACCTCGGCGAGGACCTGTGCGCCGGCGATCCCGGCGGCCTTACGGACGTCCTCGCGGGCCCAGGTGCCGGCGTACCGGCCCAGTGCGGCACCGATCACGCCCACCGGCAGCCCCGCCAGGGCGCCGTTGCCGTACGGGCGGGAGAGCCAGTCGATGGCGTTGCGCAGCACGGCCGGCGATCCGCCGTTGTACTCCGGGGTCACCACCAGCAGGGCATCGGCCTCGCCGACCTGGGCGCGCAGCGCGTCCACCCGTCCGTCCCGCAGCCCGTCGAGATCATCGTCCTCGTTGTAGAAGGGCAGCAGGTGCAGATCCTCGGCGACCTGCACGTCGATCTGTTCGGGCGCGTGGGCGACGGCGAGCTCGGCCAGGCGGCGGTTGACCGACTCCCGGCGCAGGCTTCCCACCAGCACGACCACCCGCAGTTGACGATCCGACATACGCATTCTCCTTAGTCATCGTTCGAGCACTATCGACCACCATTTAAACGGACCGCGGTCCGATGTCCATCCCTGAAGTCACCGTGATTCGAATCACCGGGGCGGGCGGTGCGGCGGTCTGTGCAGGTCACCGAGTATCGTGCAGGCATGATCGCCGACCGTCCGCACCCTCTCGACCTCCCTCTCGTCACCGGTGGGGCCGTGAGCACCGAACGGGCGGACGCGGCACGGAACCGGCAACTGCTGCTGGCCGCGGCCAAGACCCTCATCGACAATCACGGCGCCGCCGCGGTGACGATGGACGCCGTCGCCCGCGAGGCCGGGGTGGGCAAGGGCACCGTCTTCCGGCGCTTCGGCAGCCGCAACGGGCTGATGATGGCACTGCTCGACCACTCCGAATCGGCGCTGCAGCAGGCCTTCCTGTCCGGCCCCGAGCCGCTCGGGCCGGGCGCGCCGCCGCTGGAGCGGCTGATCGCCTACGGCCGCACCCGGCTGAAGATGACCGTCGACCATCTCGACATCCTGCTCGAGGCCGGCGCCGACAATCCCGACCGGCTCAGCCACCCGGTCTGGGCCGTGTCCACCCAGCACGTGCAGCTGCTGCTGCGGGATCTGGGCTACCCGGGCCACCTGGAAGTGGTGGCCAACGCCGTGCAGGCGCCCCTCGATGCGATGGCGGTGCGCCACCTGCTCGACGTGGTGGGGCTGAGCCGCGAGCAGATCGCCGACGACTGGGAGACGATGGTCCGGCTGCTGCTCTCCGGACTCGGCTGAGGCGGCCGAACAGCTCAGCCCGGGGCATCGCGGGCGGTCAGCGCCGCCTCCCGGCTCAGTGCCGGCCCGGCCGGCAGCAGTGAGATCACCGGCCACGGCGCCTCCTGCGGAACCTCGGCCAGACCGAGCACCGCGGCGGTGTCCGCGCCGGTGAGGCGATAGCGCACACCGTCGTCGCCGATGAAGTGCTCGCCGCCGCTGCGCACCCGGTAGCCGCTGCCCGGTCGCAGATACAGTCCGTCCAGGCCCGGTCCCCCGCCGTCGGCGGAGACCAGCCGCCGCACCGCGCCGCCGTCGGGCACCGGAATCGATCCGGCGACGATCAGCCGGTCGTCGGTGCCGCCGCCGGCCGAGGGCAGCCGGCTCCAGCAGAGCACCTCGCCCGGACCGGCTGGCTGCGGGATCGCCGCCGGAAAGGAGTCCAGCGGCAGCCGATGGCGCACCGGCAGCGCGGTGAGGGTTCCCGGGGCCAGGCGCGGCACCTGCACCTGCGGGGTGTCTGCAGCCCGGCGCAGGGCGTCGGCGGCCACCGCACCCACCGGCTGCACCCCGTCGGCGAGCACCACGAAGTACGACGGCGCATCGTCGACGCCCAGGGTGGCCACCACACTGCCCACCGGATGACCGGCCAGCCCGCCGGGTCCGGGCCGGCCGCGGCCGTCGATTCCGGGCAGGGTCAGCGGCGCCTGCGCCGGAACGGTGTTCAGCAGCGCGGCGCTGACCGGTCGCACCGGCGTCTGCTCGAGGTGCAGCGCCCGCAGCACCGCGGTCTCGGCCGGATCGACCCGGGCCCGGACCACCGTCTCGCCGCCGCCGGCCTCCGCATCGGCCGGCATCCGGTAGAGCAGCCAGATCTGCCCGGCCGTACTCACCAGGGCGGCGTCGCCGGGACGGGGACGGCTCACCTGCGGCCGGCCGGCCAGCACCGCCGTCCCGGCCGCCGGATCGTCGCAGACCGTCCAGCCGGCCGGTCCGCCGGCCGGAAGCCGGGCCGGCGCGCCGGCGACCCCCAGCGCCGCACCGCGCGGATAGGCGTCCAGCGAGCGCTGTGAAACCCGTTGCGGGACAGCAGGTTCACCGAGAACGAGCCGGGCCGATGCCAGATTCGGGACCGGGTGAACGACCCCGTCGTCGAGAACGTAGAGCGCTCCGGAGTCGGCCACTACCAGCCGCGCATCGCCGACCGTGGGCTGCGGCCGGATCACCCCGTAGAGCCCGGCGCCGGCCGTCACCAGCAGTGCGATCACCGCGCCGGCCATCAGCGCCCGCCACTGGCTGCGCAGCGGATCGTGCAGCATCCGCGCATCCCTGCGGACCAGCGCGTGTTCGGCACGCGCCAGCCCGAACCGGTATCCGCTCACCTGCGCACGCGTCGTGAATTGTCGCGACATGATCCCCCCGAAAATCAAATCCCGTGTGCGCCACCTTAGGCCGATGTACCGTGGCGCCACACGTTTTTCCCCGACCCCGCCACCGGCATCGGAGCGGGCGGGGGAAGCGCCGGGGCTGCGGGGGAGGCACTCATGGCGATGCAGGCGACGGCGGCCTTCGACGTGCCGTGCGCCGAGGGCTCGGTGGGCGTCCAGCGCCGCGGCACCGGCCTGCACACCGTGCTCGCACTCGCGCCGCCGCCGGCCGGACCGGTGGTGCACGACGGCGTTCCCGCCGGTCCCGGTCTGCCGCTGTCGGTGCTGACCGGCTGGCTCCGGCGCCCGGCCGCGGCCGGCTCGGCCGTCTCGGTGATCACCTGCGCCCGGCGCTGGGGCGGAGCGGGCCCGGTGATCCCGGCCTACCGGGAACTGCTCGGCCCCCTGACCGTCACCGGACAGCGCGCGGTGTATCTGCTGCTGCGCACCGAGGCCGGCCTCGACCGCGATGCCGCCGCGGCGGTGCGCCGCTGCCGGTCCGCGACCCGGCTGCTGACCGGACTGCTCGGCGAGGCCGGAGTGGCGGCCCGGCCGCTGACCGCCGCACAGGTCGGCGAGCTGAGCCGGACCGTGGGCCTGACTTTCGGCCGGGTCGCCCTCGAGACCGGGCCGGCGGCCCCGGTCCGTCCCCTGGCCCTCGGCGTCGCCGGCCCGTCCGGGGCCCTCGAAGGGGTGTGGGCGGCCGGCCCCGGCGGCACTACCGCCCTGACCATCAGCGGTGGCCCGGATCGGGTGCGGCTGCACGCCTGTGCCCGGAGCGCGGCGCACGCGTACTCGACCGGCGCTCGACTCCCGGACGGTGCGGCCCCGCCCGCCCCAGCCCCGGAGAGGGTCGCCACGGAGAGCGCGGTCCTGGACGGTACGGTCCTCGATGCCGCCGTTCTGGACACCGGCCTCCTGCCGATCGGCGGTGCCGGACCGCTGGTCGGCGCCGACGGCGGCGGACGGCCGGTGACCCTGCCGCTCTCCGGTCCGGAGGTGCCGCGGTCCTGGCTGCTCGGCGACGAGGTGCTGGCCCGGCGGATCGCGGTGCGGCTCGCGGCGCTCGGCATCGCCGTCTGCGTGCACACCGACTCCCCGCAGCACTGGGCCGGACTGCTCGCCGCCGCCGGACGGCCGGATCTGCTCCGGTTCGCCGACTCCGGGCCGGCGCAGGTGGTGCTGCACGAGGGCGCCGCTCCGCCGCCGCAGGCCCCGGGTGCGACGGTGCTACGGCTGCTTCCGGCCGATGCCGATGTCCCGCCGCCGGCGGATCCGGCGCTCATTCAGACCGGGCCGGGGGCGGCGATCGCCGCCGGCGGCGGCCGCAGCCTCCCTCTCCGCCTGGTCCGCGGTCCCGCCGAGGACCGGCTGCTCGCCGACCGCTGACCCGCGGCCGGCCGGGCCGGCCGGGGCGGTCAGGACGGTTCGTCGGCGCCCAGCGGCACTCGGGCGCGGAACAGCACGGCCCGGCTCGAGGCCGCCCGCACCAGCACGTCCGGATCCGCGTCGGAGAGCCACAGCGCATCCCCGCAATCGACCGTCGCGCGCTCGGAGCCGTCGGCCGTGGCCACCTCCACCCGGCCGGCCAGAACCGCCAGGATCTGCGGGCCGGGCATGTCGAAGCCGATCGTCGACGGACCCTCCAGTCCGGTGCCGTCGAGTTCGATCCGGGACAGGCGGAACTCCGGCGCCGGGGTCTGGTAGACGCGTTCGGCGCCGACCGCCGTCACCGGCGGCATCAGCACGTCCCGCGAGACGGGGGTGAAGTCGAGCACCCGGAGCAGTTCCGGGACGTCGATGTGTTTGGGGGTGAGTCCGCCGCGCAAGACGTTGTCGGAGTTGGCCATCGCCTCGACGGCCACCCCGCGCAGGTAGGCGTGCAGATTGCCGGCCGGCAGATACACCGCCTCCCCCGGCTGCAACCGGACGAAGTTGAGCAGCAGCGCCGCCAGCACCCCCGGATCGTTCGGGTAGGCCTCGCCGAGTTCGAGCACCGCACGCAGTTCGTCGGCGAACTCGCTGCCGCGCTCGAGCGCCCGGACCGCCCCGGCCAGCACCTCGGGCACCAGCGCATTGATCACCGACTCGGGCAGGGTCAGCCAGGTGGTGAACACCGCCCGCAGGCCCACCGCATCGGGCTGACCGGCCAGCATGCCCAGATACGAGTCCAGGCCCGGCACCTGCAGCGAGCGCAGCAGGGCGACGGTCGGGGCCGGGTCCCGGAAACCGGCGAGCGCGTCGAACTCGCTGATGGCCACCACGATCTCCGGCTTGTGCCAGGAGTCCCGGTAGTTGCGCCGCGGATCGTCGGCGGCCAGGCCGCGCGCGTTCTCGGCGGCGAAACCCTCCCGGGCCTGTTCGGCGCTCGGGTGGGCCTGCAGCGACAACGGCTCCTCGGCGGCGAGCACCTTGAGCAGGAACGGCAGCCTGCCGTCGTAGGCACCGGCGGTGGGCGTGCCCAGTTCGCGCTCCGGGTCGGCGTCGATCACGCTGAGCAGATCGGTTCCGTCGCCAGGATCCGCGCACCGGGCCGGGGAGGCCGGATGCGCACCGAACCACAGCTCCGCCTCCGGATGCGGGGAGGGCGTGGATCGGCCCTGCAGACCCGCGATCACCGTGCGCGAACCCCAGGCGTAGGGCCGCACCACTCCGTTGAGTATCTTCATTCCCCCACCTCGTGGCCCGGTTCGCCGAGCAGCGCCAGATAGGCGGCCGCCAGTCCGGCGCGGACCGTGATCAGCAGATGTCCGGCCAGGTCGGCGGGCGCGTCGCCGAACAGTTCGTCCGGGCCCGCCGGGACCACCGGCACCGACTCCGGATCGACGACGCCGGCGGTGACCAGCCCGGCGTCGGGCAGTGCGCCGATGCGTTGCTGCGCATGCCAGGCCCGGGCCGTGGTGGTCACCAGCAGCAGCCGGCTGCCCGCCGGAGGCGGCGCCTCGTCGAAGTCAGGATCGTAGAAGATCGATGCGGCCCGATCGCCCGGTGCGGCGGCGAGCCGGGCGATCGCACCCGCCTCGTCGGCGACGGCCGCCGGGATCCCGGCGACCGCGAACAGGCAGGCCGCGGCCTGCGCAGCCACGGCGGTGGTGCCCGGACTGTCTCCGGCCCACACGCACTGCCGCCCGGCGATCCGCTGGGCCAGAAGCTTGGCCTGGTTGGTGAAGCTGTCCTGCTGCGGGTGATCGGCCGCCGCCTCCGCGTCGAGCTGATCGGCGAGCCCGCCCAGCTCCGGCGGGGCCGGCGACAGCCGGACCTGCGTGAGCGCAGTGAGCACGGCCAGCAGCCCGGCGACCAGTCCCGGGTAGCCGAACCGCGGGTCGACGTACAGCCGCGGCGACAGATCGATCACGTCCCGACCGGCCCGGCCACCGGACTCGACGGCCTCGCGCAACGGCCCCTCGATCGGGGCGAGAACCGCCACCTCGGCGTGCCGCCGCAGTGCCCGCGTGATCGCATCGGAGAGCGGCGGGTCGCCGGCGTCCTGGCCGCTGATCACCACCACGTCCAGCGGCCCGGTCCAGCCCGGCAGGCTCGGCGTCACCACCAGCGGGACGTCGGCGCGGGCGGCGAGTACGGCCACCACCAGGGCCGCGGCCCGGGCGGCGAGGATCGACCTGCCGGTCACGATCACCACGGCCCGCGGACGCACCTGCGCGAGCGGTTCGAGCACCCCCTCGGCCTGCGCCTGAGCCACCGACCGCACCTGGGCCCCGGCCATGGCGGCCGACCGCAGCAGACCGTCGCGGTCGGCGGAGAGAAGGGACTCGACGTCGTCGAGGTCACCGATGATGGCGGGCATGGCTCACAGCGTGCGCGATGGCGCGGGGTCAGTCAACCGGGTCCGGCAGGACGCGAAGATGGCCGCGACGGCCCGGCCGCGGGCCGGCGGCGGGGGCGCTGCCGGGAGCAGGGCTGCGCTCGGAGGAGCGGCGGTCAGCGCGGTGCCGTCCGGGCAGCGCATCGTCGGTGTCTTGGTGCGCGGAGAAACCGGCCTTGGGGGCCAGTGCCGTCGATCCGGCGCCGGCCTCGCGGACGGCCTCGGCCAGGGCGGTCAGCTCCGAGTCCTCGGCCGGCTGCACGAACTCGCTCTCGCTGCGCAGCATCTGCCAGCCGACGGGCACCGTGATGCGATCGGCGTGCTCGGAGCACAGATCCCAGGAGTGCGGCTCGTCGGCGCCGGCCAACGGCCCGATGACCGCCGTCGATTCGGCGTAAACAAAGGTCAGCGTCGCCACAGCGAGGCGCGAGCACCCGGGACGGCAGCACTGACGAGGAGAGTTCACGCCGGTCAGCCTATCGCGCAAGACCATCGGGCGCCGCATCGACACGCAGTGCGGGCGACCGGAGATCACCCCGCGCGGGCGCTGCCTAAGATGGTGAGCCATGCGATCGAGTCCGTCTGACCGCCGCAATCTGCGGGCGCTGCTGGATCCGCCGCGTCGTGTCCGCGACCGGCGGGGCCGCGGGCTGCGCGGACCGCTGTTCCCGCCGGGCATCCCCGCCCGCCGGACACCGTCGGACGTCTTCGATCGCACCGCCGTCGACGCCTTCGCCGCGATCGACGCGCTCTGGCACGACCAGCTCACCGACCTCGATCTGAGCGTCGACGAGGTGCCGCGCATCCTGCCGCACGATCTGGAATCGATTCAGTGGCCCGAGGAGGTCACCGCCGACGGTCCGGTGCCGCTGGCCCGGCTGATCGATGCGGGCATCGATGCCGCGGGCCGGCCCACGAGGGCGCAGATCATCCTGTTCCGCCGGCCGCTGGAACTGCGGGCCCACGATGCGGAGGAGTTGCCGGAGATCCTGCGCGAGGTGCTGATCCAGCAGGTGGCCGTCTACCTCGGACTCGACGAGGAGACCGTCGAAGGGGGCCCGGCGGCGTGACCCCCGTCCCGGACCGGCGCGGCGCACGCGGCGGGACCGGCCCGGCGGTGGTCTACGGGCGGCGGCTCAGATGATGCCGCGCTTGAGGCGCCGGCGTTCCCGCTCGGACATGCCGCCCCAGATGCCGAAACGCTCGTCGTTGCCCAGGGCGTATTCGAGGCATTCGGCTTTGACCTCGCACCCGTGGCAGATCCGCTTGGCCTCCCGGGTGGAGCCGCCCTTCTCGGGGAAGAACGCCTCGGGGTCGGTCTGCGCGCACAGCGCGCGGTCCTGCCATTGCTCTTCGACCGCATCGAAGAGTTCCTCGAACTCTGTCGGAACCGCCGACAGATGACTGCGCTGCCCGGAGCAGCTGCCGAACGCTGCATTCACCGGATCAGTCATTCGACGCCTCCTTCACTGGTTCGTTCCTGTCGTGCCTTACCGAATTCTGCGAGCCGGGGCCCGCTTGATCAGATCGCGAATGACATTGCTGTGATTACACACGGTGACAATCGTCTCAGTCAAGCTGAACGGCAGAATTGCCATACCACTCGCATCCGGAAATCCCCCGTAAGGGACGACACACCGGCCGTTATCGTGTGCAAATCCGGCGTGTCGTTCAGACACTCGACAACCGTGCGTCCGAGCGCCTGCGGCCCGCCCCGTAGGGTTGGCGCTGTGAAGGTCACCGTTCTGGTCGGAGGCGTCGGCGGCGCCCGTTTCCTGCAAGGCGTACGCGAGCTCTTCGGCACCACCGAGTTCCCCTCGACCGGACCCGACGGTACCGAAAGACCGGCGGGGCCGCACCAGGTCACCGCGATCGTCAATGTGGGCGACGACGCCTGGATGCACGGGGTGCGGATCTGCCCCGACCTGGACACCTGCATGTACACGCTCGGCGGCGGGATCGACACCGAGCGCGGCTGGGGCCGGGTCGACGAGACCTGGCACGCCAAGGAGGAGCTGGCGGCCTACGGCGCCGACCCGTCCTGGTTCGGCCTCGGCGACCGCGACCTGGCCACCCACCTGGTGCGCACCCAGATGCTCGAGGCCGGTTTCGAGCTGCACCTGGTGACCGAGGCCCTGTGCCGCCGCTGGCAGCCCGGGGTGCGGCTGCTGCCGGTGACCGACGACCGGCACGAGACGCACGTGGTGATCGACCGGCCCGGAGGCGAGCCCGGCGAGCGGGTGGCCATCCACTTCCAGGAGTGGTGGGTCCGCCATCGCGCCCAGGTGCCCACCCACGGATTCGCCCAGGTGGGCACCGAGAATCCCACCCCGGCCCCCGGGGTGCTCGAGGCGATCGCCGACGCCGACGTGGTGCTGCTGGCGCCGAGCAATCCGGTGGTGAGCATCGGGGCCATCACCAGCGTTCCCGGTCTGCGCTCGGCGCTGCGGACCACCGCGGCGCCGGTGGTGGGCATCAGCCCGGTGATCGCCGACCGGCCGCTGCGCGGCATGGCCGACGAATGCCTGTCGGTGATCGGGGTGGAGACCACCGCCGAGGCGATCGCCGCCCATTACGGCGCGCGCAGCGGCAACGGCCTGCTCGACGGCTGGCTCATCGCCGAGGGCGACACCGCCGCGGTGGACGGCATCGCGATCGGTGCGGCACCGCTGCTGATGACCGATCCGGCGACCACCGCGCAGATGGTCCGCGATGCGCTGGCACTGGTCGGGGTGAGCGCATGAGCCGCGATCACCGGGCCGGCGAGGGCCTGCAGATCCTGCCGGTCACCGGACTCGGCGAGTTCGGTCCCGGCAGCGACATCGCCGGCGAACTGCTGGCCGCCGCACCGTGGATCGCCGACGACGACGTCCTGGTGGTCACCAGCAAGATCTTCTCCAAGACCGAGGGCCGGATGGTGCCGGCGCCCACCGATCCGATCGAACGCGATGCCCTGCGGCGCACGCTGATCGACGACGAGACGGTCCGGGTGGTGGCGCAGAAGAACCGCACCCTGATCACCGCCAACCGCAACGGCCTGGTGCAGGCGGCCGCCGGGGTGGACGGCTCCAACGTGGCCGCCGACCAGCTGGCGCTGCTGCCGCTGGACCCGGATGCCTCGGCTGCGGCGCTGCGCGCCGACCTCGCCGCACGCGGACGCCGGGTCGCGGTGCTGATCACCGACACCATGGGCCGGGCCTGGCGGACCGGCCAGACCGACGTGGCCATCGGCGCGGCCGGAATCGCCGTCAGCCACGCCTACGACGGCGTGGCCGACGGCTACGGCAACACCCTGATGGTCACCGACATCGCCGTGGCCGACGAACTGGCCGCCGCAGCCGACCTGGTGAAGGGCAAAATCGACGGAGTGCCGGCGGCCGTGGTGCGCGGCCTGGTGCCCGTCGACGACGGCAGCACGGCCGCCGATCTGGTGCGCGAGCTCGACGAGGACCTGTTCCGGCTCGGCACCGAGGAGTCCCTCGCGCTGGGCCGGCGGCAGGCGCTGCTCACCCGCCGCTCGGTCCGCCGCTTCGATCCGCGGCCGGTGGACCCGGAGGTGATGCGCGCCGCCTTCGCCGAGGCGCTGACCGCACCGGCACCGCATCACTCGCATCCGGTGACCTTCGTGTGGGTCCGTTCGCCGCAGCGACGGACGGCGCTGCTCGACGCTCTCGGTGCGGCCTGGCGCGCCGACCTGGAGGCCGACGGCCGATCCTCCGACTCGGTGGACAGGCGCGTCGCCCGCGGCGCGATCCTGTACGACGCACCGGAACTGGTGATTCCGGTGCTGACCGGCGACGGCATGCACCGCTACCCCGATGCGCGCCGCAACGGCTGCGAGGAGACCATGTTCACCGTCGCCGGCGGCGCCGCCGTCTACGGGCTGCTGGTGGCGCTGTCGGTGCGCCAGGTGGGCAGCTGCTGGATCGGTTCGACGATCTTCGCCGCCGAGACCACCCGCGAGCAGCTGGACCTGCCCGCACACTGGCGCCCTCTGGGCGCGGTCGCCGTCGGCCATCCCGCCGAGCAGCCCGACGGACTGCGGGCCGCGGCCGACCTCCCCGGGGCGGTGATCGAGCTGTGACCGGCGGACTCACCGCCTCGGCCCGGGCCGCGCTCAGCGGCTGGCACGCCCCGGACGCCGAGCAGGACGCCCTCCGGCACACCTACTTGGCGTTCGTCGATGCGGCCGGCAATCCGTGTGAACGGGCCTGCGTGCCCGGCCATCTCACCGCCTCGGCGGCCGTCTTCGACGCCACCGGCACCCGGGTGCTGCTGACCCTGCACCCGCGGGTGGGCAAAAGGGTGCAGCTCGGCGGGCACTGCGAACCCGGCGACCCGTCGCTGGCCGCGGCGGCGCTGCGCGAGGCGACCGAGGAGTCCGGCCTGGACGGGCTGGTGCTCTCCCCCGGCCCGGTGCATCTGCACACCCACCCGATCACCTGTTCGCTGGGCGTTCCCACCCGCCATCTGGACGTGCGGTACGCCGCGGTGGCCCCGGCGACCGCCGACGGCACGCCGCCGGTGCCGCAGATCAGCGAGGAGTCGGTGGATCTGGCCTGGTGGCCGGTGGACGATCTGCCCGCACAGGTCGACACCGAGTCGGTGCCCGCCGTGATCGCCCACGGCCTGACGGCGCTGCGCGCCGCCGGTCTCCTGCCGGAGCCCGCCACTCGGTGATCACCGCCCGCGCTCTCCGGTCCGGCGGCGACGGGGTGCGGGGGTTCAGACCACCTGGTTCTTGCCGACGCAGACCACGCCGCCGGCGCTGACGGTGAACCGCTCGCGGTCCTGCTCGAGGTTCACCCCCACCTGACCCTCTTCGCCGATGCGGACGTTCTTGTCGAGGATGGCGTTGCGCACCACGGCGTTCCGGCCGATCCGGACGCCGGGCATCAGAACACTGCCCTGCACCACGGCTCCCTCCGCGATCACCACGTCGTTGGCCAGCACCGACCCCAGCACGGTGGCGCCGGTGAGGATGCAGCCCGCGCCGACCATCGAGTCGTTCGCGGCGCCGCCCTTGATGAAGCGGGCCGGCGGCAGGTGCGAGGTCTCGCCGCGGATCGGCCAGCGCCGGTTGTAGAGGTTGAACGCCGGACGTTCGCTGACCAGATCCATATGCGCCTCGTAGAAGGCGTCGATGGTGCCCACATCCCGCCAGTAGCCGTGGTCGAGCTCGGTCTCCCCCGGCACCTTGTTGTCGGCGAAGTCGTAGACGTAGGCCTCGTCGCGCTCGACGAAGGCCGGGATGATGTCGCCGCCCATGTCGTGGTCGGAGTCCGGGTCGGCGGCGTCGCGTTTGAGCATCTCCACCAGTGCTTCGCTGCTGAAGACGTAGTTGCCCATCGAGGCGAAGGTGACGTCCGGATCGTCCGGGGTGCCGGGCGGTTCGGCGGGCTTCTCCAGGAATTCGGTGATCCTGCCGGTCTCGTCGGAGTCGATGCAGCCGAAGGCCGTCGCCTCGCTGCGCGGCACCCGGATGCCGGCCACGGTCACCGAGGCGCCGGTCTCGATGTGCCGCTCGACCATCTGCGAGGGGTCCATCCGGTACACGTGGTCGGCGCCGAAGACCACGATGTAGTCGGGCTTCTCGTCGTCGATCAGGTTCATCGACTGGAAGATCGCGTCGGCGCTGCCGGTGTACCAGCGCGGCCCGAGCCGCTGCTGGGCGGGCACGGGGGTGATGAACTCGCCGTGAAAACCCGAACTCCACCAGGTCTGCGAGATGTGCCGGTCGAGGGAATGCGACTTGTACTGGGTGAGCACGCAGATCCGTTCGTAGCCCGCGTTCACCAGATTCGACAGGACGAAGTCGATGAGCCGGTAGGAGCTGCCGAAGGGCACCGCCGGCTTCGCGCGGTCCTTCGTCAGCGGAAAGAGCCGTTTGCCTTCTCCGCCGGCGAGGACGATTCCGAGAACATGCGGTTGCGATCTCACAGTCCCAACATATCCGGCCGCGACCGATCGCGGGTGGTCGCGACCCCAACCCGGGCCGTTGGCCCCGGTGTTCACCTGCGCCGTACCGCAGATCCGCGGGGGAATGTGAGGGTCGTCTCAGCGCCGCCGGGCCACCGTGACGGTCACCGCCAGTTCGGCCGGGACGCGGCCGCTGTGCCGGCCGGCCAGCGTGCGGGCGGCCGCGGCCAGTTCGGCGTCGGTGCGGTGGAAGCCGGCCGGGCCCATCCCGGCCAGATCCGCGAGTTCGGCGGCGCCGAGCGTCGCCGCACTGCGCACCGGGGTGCTCGACACCTCGGTGAAGGCGTGCTCGGTCAGTTCCGCGCGCAGCCGGCCGAGTTTGCCGTCGGCCACGTCGAGCATGCCGAGCGGTTCGCGCAGCAGGCGCAGGTGATCGGTGTGCGGGGTGACCACGATCCAGTGTCCGCCCGGAGCCAGGATGCGGCGCACCGCACGGGCGTTGCGCGGCGCGAACACCGACAGCACCGTCTGCGCGACGCCGTCGGCCACCGGCAGTCCGGCCCACAGGTCGGCGACGACGGCGGCCGCCCGGTCGTGGCAGCGGGCAGCGGCGCGTGCACAGTAGACGGACAGGTCCACGCCCAGGCCGCGGGACTGAGGGAGCGCGTCCACGGCCGAGGAGAGGTACTGTCCGGTGCCGCAGCCGGCGTCCACGATCACCGATCCGGGATCGGCGCCGTCGGCCGCGGCCGAGGCCACCGCGCTGCGCAGTGGGGCGAACAGCGCCGAGTCGAGGACCCGTCGGCGCGCCGCCACCATCGGCGCGGTATCGGAGCGGTGTTTGCTGCCGCGTCCGGGCAGCAGGGACACGTAGCCCTGCCGGGCCACGTCGAAACGATGGCCGCCGGGGCAGCCCAGACCGTCGTCGACGACGGTCAGCGGCTGAGCGCAGACCGGGCAGCGCAGCAGCCCGGCGAACGATTCCCAGCGGCGGAGCCGTTCCTGATTCAGGCGGTGACCTCGCGCAATGCCTCGCCGAGGGCGCCGGCCTCCTCGTCGTTCAACTCCACGACCAGACGGCCGCCGCCGTCGATCGGAATCCGGACCACGATACCGCGGCCTTCCTTGACCGCCTCCAGAGGACCATCACCCATACGGGGCTTCATCGCCGCCATTCCCGAGCTCCCTTCACTCCACTACCGTGGGATAGATCTCCATGATACGTGTTCCAGCTCTCGTCACCGCTTCGGGGACGGCTCCACAACACCCGCACTGTGTACATCGTCGGCCGGACGACGGCGGGTGAGATCGTCGACGACGGCGCGCAGTTCGTCGATCTCGCGCGCCAGCTTCTCCAGTGCCCAGTCCACTTCGGCCTGTTCGTAGCCGCGGGTGCGCTGGGTGAAGATCAGCGCGCGGACGTCGTCGCCGGTGATGCCCTCGCGGGGCAGCCGGGTGAGGGTGCGGCCCTTGGCCACGGCGGGCAGGTCCTCGCCGCGCCCGAACGCGAACCACACGACGGCGAAGACCACGGCCACCACCGCAGCCATGATGATCACGTACAGGCCGATCGTCGTCACGGGTTCCAGCCTAGGGCATCTCCGCCGGGTGCTCCCCGGCCGCGGCGCGGTGCAGGGCGGCCACCGGCGGCCGGTCCAGGCCGCTCAGCTCGCGGGTGTGCGGGGTGAACGTGCCGTCGGGTGCGGCGGTGTACTGGGTCAGACCGACCCCCGAGTCGGGGATGTCGCAGCGCTGCAGCAGCGTCGCCACGATCTGCCGGCTCATCACCCCGAGCTGGTCGAGCGGCCGGTTGCGGTGCGCGCGCACCCCCAGGTTGACCTGCCCGATGCCGGCCAGCCCGTACCGGTCGTAGGTGTCCACCAGCAGCCCGATCTCCACCCCGTAGCCGGGCGCGAAGGGCACCGAGGCGAGTAGCTCGCGGGTGCCGGCGTACTCCCCGCCGAGCGGCTGGATCACCTCTCCCAGTTCGGGTTTGAGCGCGGTGAGCAGCGGGCGGGCCAGCAGCTCGGTCACCCGGCCGCCGCCGTCGGTCAGTTCGGTGGCGCCCGACCGCAGGGGCCGCCGGTAGTAGCCCTTGACCAGATGGATGCCCTCGGTCAGCAGCAGCGGCCCCAGCAACCGGGGAACGAAGCCCGGATCCGGGTCGATCAGATCGGAGTCGACGAAGACGATCAGATCGCCGGTGGTGGCGGCCACCCCGCGCCAGAGGGCCTCCCCCTTGCCCGGCTGGGTCGGGATGTCGCTGAGCACGTCCTCGCGGGCGATGACCCGCGCTCCGGCGGCCCGGGCGCGCTCGGCGGTGCGATCGACCGACCCGGAGTCGAGCACCACCAGTTCGTCGACCAGGTCCGGCACCAGTGGGGCGATCGAGGCGATCACCGCCGCGACCGTCTGCTCCTCGTTGAGGGCCGGCAGCACCACCGAGACGCTGCGGCCGGCCTTGGCGGCCACCAGCTGCGCCACCGTCCAGTCCGGCCGGTCCCAGGCGTGCGTATGCGACCACGGCGCCGGCGCGCCGGGCTGCGGGTGGGGCGCCGGCGCAGCGCTGCCCGATTCAGTCATGCCAGTCCTCTGACCGCCCTGGTCGGAGGGCGGGAGCCGATGATGGAGGCCACCATGTCCACGGTGCGGCGGGTGTCGGCCACCTCGTGGACCCGGAAGACCCGGGCGCCGGCCGCGGCGGCCAGCGCTGTCGCCGCCAGCGTACCGGCCACCCGTTCGCCCAGACCCACGCCCAGGGTCTCGCCGATGAAGTCCTTGTTGCTCAGGGCCATCAGCACCGGTCGGCCGGTGCCGGTGAGCCGGCCCAGCTCCCGCAGCAGCGCCAGTCCGTGGTGGGTGTTCTTCCCGAAGTCGTGGGTGGGGTCGATGAGGATCCCGTCCGTGCGGACGCCGGCGGCCTCGGCGCGGTCGGCGGCCGCGGTCAGTTCGGCGACCACCTGACCGACGATGTCGCGGTAGGCCACCCGGTGCGGCCGGGTGCGCGGCTGCGCGCCACCGGTGTGCGAGCAGACGATGCCGGCTCCGGCCCGCGCGGCCACCCGCACCAGTTCGGGGTCGGCACCGGCCCAGGTGTCGTTGATCAGGTCGGCACCGGCCGCACAGGCCGCCTCGCCCACGCTCGCGCGCCAGGTGTCGACGCTGATCAGCAGGTCCGGATACGCCGAACGGATCCAGCCGATCAGCGGCACCACCCGGTCGATCTCGGCGGCGGCGTCCACCTGCGGCCCGGGGCCGGCCTTCACCCCGCCGACGTCGACGATGTCGGCGCCCTCGGCCACCACCTGGTCCACGCGAGCCTTGGCGGCGTCGTCGGAGAAGGTGGCGCCGCGGTCGTAGAAGGAGTCCGGGGTGCGGTTGACGATGGCCATCACCAGCGCCCGGTCCGCCGCGACCGGGCGGCCGCACAGAGTGGCCGCCGCCCCTCCCGGCCCGGACGCTCCTCGCTCAGCCCCGGCAGGTCCCGCGCCGGCAGTCGATTCCATACCGACAGTCTCGCACCCCGCTGTGCGCACCGGTCAGCGCGGCGCCTTCGCGGCGGCCACCTCGGCCGGATACTCGGGGTAGAACGGCACGTAGCCGTCGGCCCGGCCCTTGAGCACCCAGACCCGGTCGTCGCCGACCTCGGTGAAGCCCTCGTCGCGCAGCTCCACCTTGCGGTTCTTGAAGGTGGAGGTGGCCTCGATGGCGTCCACCTCGCGCAGGAACAGCGGGACGGCGTAGCCGGGGAGTTCGCTGTACAGGTGATCCGACAGCGCCTTCGGATCGAAGGTCTGCTCCGGGTCCAGGGTGATCGCGGCCATGCCGGCGCGGCCGTCGCAGCCGCCCACCGCGGCACCGTAGACCACGGCCTCCTCCACCGCGTCGACGCCGGCGAAGGCGCCCTCGACCTCGGTGGTGGCCACGTTCTCGCCCTTCCACCGGAAGGTGTCCCCGAGCCGGTCGACGAAGGCGATGTGGAGGAAACCCTGCTGGCGGACCAGATCACCGGAGTTGAAGTAGGCGTCGCCCTTCTTGAAGGCGTCCCGGATCACCTTCTTCTCGGTCTCGCCGTCGTCGGTGTAGCCGTCCAGCGGCACCCGCTCGCTGATCTGCGCGATCAGCAGGCCGGGCTGCCCCTTGGCGACGGTCCGCAGGCGGCCCTTGGCATCGCGCTTGGGGCTGCCGTCGGCCTCGTACTCGACCACTTTGTACGGCAGCGGGCAGAAGCCCGCGGTGCGCTTGACGTTGAAGGCGTTGACGAAGGCCACGTTGAGTTCGCTGGCGCCGTAGAACTCGACCACCCGGTCGATGCCGAAACGCTGCGAGAACTCGTCCCAGATCTCCGGCCGCATGCCGTTGCCGACGATCACCCGGACCGCGTGCTGCCGGTCGGTGGGCTTCTCCGGCTGCGAGAGCAGGTACCGGCAGAGTTCGCCGATGTAGCAGAAGGAGGTGGCACGGTTGGCGATCACCTCGTCCCAGAACCGGGAGGCGGAGAACTTGCGGCCGATCGCGATGCAGGCGCCGCCGGCGAGCACCGCGCCGAGCGAGACCGACAGGGCGTTGTTGTGGTAGAGCGGCAGCGGCACGTACATGGTGTCGCTGCCGCGCAGCCGCACACCCAGCCCGCCGATGCCCGAGTAGTTGGCGAGCCACCGGTTGTGGCTCATCAGGCTGGCCTTGGGCAGTCCGGTGGTGCCGGAGGTGAAGATGTAGAAGGCGATGGTCGACGCCGGGAGCTCGGCGGTGATCGGCGGATCGGCCTCCGACTTGCCCTCGGCGGCCGCGTCGAGCGCCGCGAAGTCCAGGACGTGCTCGGGATGGACCTCCGGACTCATCGAGTCGAAGGCCTCGGAGGCATCCGGATCACGCAGCAGCACCTTCGCGTCGAGCAGCGACATGCTGTGGTCGATCACGTGGTGGGTCTGGTTGTAGTTGAGCATGCCGGCCGCCGCCCCGAGCTTGACCGTGGCGATCACGCAGAGCAGGTCGGTGGCGCTGTTCTTGGCCAGGATGCCCACCACGTCGCCCGGGCCCACCCCGCGCTCGGCGAGCACCGCGGCGTAGCGGTTGGCCGTGCGGTTGGCCTCGTCGTAGGTCAGCGTGGTGCCGTCGAACCGGATGAACGGCCGGTCCGGATGCTTGGCGGCGAGCCCGGCCACGATGTGCCCGATGGTCTTGTGCGCGTCGGCCGGGCGGTACACCAGTCCGGGGGCGTGCTTGGCCATGCCGAGCAGATCCGGCACCATGCCGGCCACACCTTTGAGCAGATCGATCACGCCCACCGAGTCCTTGGCCCCGGGATGGTGGGATCCACCCTCCCGCTGAGCAGTGCCCGCGCTGGTGTCAGTCGCCATGGTTCGCTTCACTCTCTGTCGCCGAATGTGACCTCTGCTGCGTTATGTTACCGACGGGTTAGCCACGGACAAGGCCGCCCCCACGTCGTCGACCACCGCGATCCGCGCCAGCGCGGCGGCCGACACGAACCCCCGTCCCTGAAGATTCTGCAGCCAGTCCAGTAGCGGATCGTAGAAACCGCGGTAATTGAGCAGTGCCACCGGCTTGGTGTGCAGGCCCAGATAGCCGCCGGTCCATGTCTCGAAGACCTCCTCGAGGGTGCCGATGCCGCCGGGCAGGGTGATGAAGCCGTCGGCCATCTCGTCCATCAGCCGTTTGCGCTCGCGCATCGACGTGGTGACGATCAGCTCGTCGGCGTCGACGTCGGCCACCTCCCGGCGCATCAGCGCCTCGGGGATGATGCCGATGGTGTAGCCGCCGGCCGAGCGGGCGGACCGGGCCAGTGCGCCCATCATCGACACATTGCCGCCACCGGAGATCAGCGTGTGCCCGGCCTCGGCGATCGCCCGGCCGGTCGCCGCCGCCAGCTCGAGGTACTCCTCGTCGACCGGTCCGGACGCGCAGTAGACGCAGATGCCGCTCACCGGCGGGCCCGCTGCACCGCCGCGACCGCCTCGGCCGGCGTCTCCACCAGGGTGATCAGGTCCAGATCCTCCGGTGAGATCTTCCCGGAGTCGACCAGGGTGGTGCGCATCCAGTCCAGCAGCGGTCCCCAGAAGGCGCTGTCGATGAGCACGATCGGGAAGCGGAAGACCTTGCCGGTCTGCACCAGGGTGAGGGCCTCGAAGAGCTCGTCGAGGGTGCCGATGCCGCCGGGCAGGCAGATGAACCCCTGCGCGTACTTGACGAACATCGTCTTGCGGACGAAGAAGTACCGGAAACTCACCCCGATGGTCAGCCACGGATTGAGGTGCTGTTCGAAGGGCAGCTCGATGTTCAGCCCGATCGACGGCGCGTTCACCTCGTAGGCCCCGCGGTTGGTGGCCTCCATGGCGCCCGGACCGCCGCCGGTGATCACCGCGTAGCCGGCCTGGCCGAGCAGCCGGCCGAGCTCGATGCCCATGTCGTATTCGGCGTCGCCGGGACGGACCCGGGCCGATCCGAAGACGGTCACCGCCTCGGCGACGTTCTCGAGGGTGTCGAAGCCGGAGACGAACTCGGACTGGATGCGCAGCACCCGCCACGAGTCGCGCACGGTGCGCGCGGCCGCCCGGCCCGGGTCGCGCGGATCGACCCATTCGAGCAGGGTCTCGTCACTGGTGACGTAGTCCTGCCCTTCCGGGACCAGGACGCGTGCCGGGCCTGCGTACCGGTAGTCGCCTTCGTCGGGAACGGGGACGTCATCGCTGAGCGGGGTGGTCATGCGCCCCAACCTAGCAATCGGGCCGGTCACTCCCCGCGCAGATACGCCCCGAGCAGATCGGTCACCTCGCGGATCTGCGCCACCGGAACCCGCTCGTCGGCGCGATGCGCCAGACTCGGGTCGCCCGGGCCCAGATTCACCGCGGGCACGCCCAGCGAGGAGAAGCGCGCGACATCGGTCCAGCCGAACTTGGCGCGGAAGCGTCCACCGGCGGCGCGCACCAGTGCGGCGGCGGCCGGGCGGCCCAGTCCCGGCAGCGCGCCCGGCGCCGAATCGGTCACCTCGGCGGTGAGCACCCCGGCCTGCAGGTCGGCGGCGAAGACCTCGCGCACGTGCTCGAGCGCCTGCTGCGGCGAACGGTCCGGCGCGAACCGGAAGTTCACGTCCAGGTAGGCCTCGTCGGGCACCACGTTGCCGGCCACGCCGCCGTGCACGGCGACCGCCGACAGGCCCTCCCGGTATTCGCAGCCGTCGATGTCGACCCGCCGCGGGGTGTACTCGCCGAGCATGGTCAGCGCGCGGCCGAACTTGTGAATCGCGTTCTCGCCCATCCACGATCGGGCGGAGTGGGCGCGGGTGCCGGTCGCGGTCAGCCGGACCCGCAGCGTGCCCTGGCAGCCGGCCTCGATCTGCCCGCCGGTCGGCTCGCCGAGGATGGCCACGTCGCCGGCCAGCCAGTCGGGCTTCTCCCGCTCGATGAAGCCCAGACCGTTGTGCTCGGCGGCGATCTCCTCGCAGTCGTAGAAGATCAGCGTCAGATCGTGGGCCGGATCGTCGAGGGTCGCGGCCAGGTGCAGGAAGACGGCGTCGCCGGATTTCATGTCGACGGTGCCGCAGCCGTGCAGCACCTCGCCCTCGGTCTGGTCGACGGTGCGCCGGGAGGGCACGTTGCCGGCGATCGGCACGGTGTCGAGGTGCCCGGCCAGGATCACCCGGCTCGGCTTGCCCCGGTGCGTCCGGGCCAGCACCCGGTTCCCGAACCGGGAGATCTCGAAGCCGCGGGTCTGGGCGCGCAGGGCCGCCTCGACCGCGTCGGCGATCAGCGATTCGTCGCGGCTGACGCTGCGGATGTCCACCAGCGCGGCGGTCAGGTCGACGGGATCGGCACGCAGGTTCAGATCGGGAACGCTCACACCGACCACTCTAGTGCGGACCGATAGACTGACCGCGTGACTACTCAAGGTGCTGTTGCCATCGGAATCGCCACGCTGACCGCCGACGACGGGGCCGTCGTCCTGGACACCTGGTACCCCTCACCCGAGTTGACCGTGGAGCCCGGCGAGGCCGGCACCGTGGTCCTGGACCGGGCCGACGTCCCGGCCGACCTGCGCGAGCTGGTCGGACCCGACACCGCCCGCGGAGTGACCGTGGTGGCGGTGCGCACCACCATCGCCGACCTGACCGCCGACCCGATCGACGCGCACGACGTCTACCTGCGTCTGCACCTGCTCTCGCACCGCCTGGTGCAGCCACACGGCCTGAGCCTGACCGGCCAGTTCGGACTGCTGAGCAATGTGGTGTGGACCAACTTCGGCCCGTGCGCGGTCGAGGGCTTCGAGGCCACCCGGGCACGGCTGCGCGCCCGCGGCCAGGTGACCGTGTACTCGGTGGACAAGTTCCCGCGGATGGTCGACTACGTGCTGCCCTCGGGGGTGCGCATCGGCGACGCCGACCGGGTGCGCCTGGGCGCCCACCTCGCCCCGGGCACGACGGTGATGCATGAGGGCTTCGTGAACTTCAACGCCGGCACCCTGGGCTCGTCGATGGTCGAGGGCCGGATCTCGGCCGGCGTGGTGGTCGGCGACGGCTCGGACGTCGGCGGCGGCGCGTCGACCATGGGCACCCTCTCCGGCGGCGGCACGGAGATCATCTCCATCGGCCGGCGCTGCCTGCTCGGCGCCAACGCCGGCTGCGGTATCCCGCTCGGCGACGACTGCGTCATCGAGGCCGGTCTGTACGTGACCGCCGGTACCAAGGTGACCGGCCCGGACGGCACGGTGGTCAAGGCCCGCGAGCTGGCCGGCCGCAACAATCTGCTCTTCCGCCGCAACTCGGAGACCGGTGCCGTGGAGGTCCGCGCCAAGGAGGGCGACGGCATCGCCCTCAACGAGGCCCTGCACGCCAACGACTGACCCTCCTCCCGGCGGATCGCCGGGCTCGCGCGACAGTCGAACGCTCGCGCTCCCGTACACACGGGAGCGCGAGCGTTTTTCTGTCGCGCGGAAGAAGGGCAGGCGGCTCAGGCCCGCAGGCGGGCGACGGCGGCGTCGACGCGCTCGTCGGTGGCGGTGAGCGCCATCCGGATGTGCCGGGCGCCGGCGGGGCCGTAGAAGTCGCCGGGCGCCACCAGGATGCCGCGCTGCGCGAGCCAGTCGAGGGTGGCGCGGGAGTCGTCGCCCCGGGTGGCCCACAGGTAGAGCCCGGCCTGGGACCAGTCGATGGTGAAACCGGCCGATTCCAGTGCGGCTCTGAGCTTCTCGCGCCGCACCCGGTAGCGCTCGCGCTGAGCGGCGACGTGCTCGTCGTCGGTCAGTGCGGCGATCATCGCCTGCTGGATCGGGTAGGGCATGATCATGCCGGCGTGTTTGCGCACGGCCAGCAGTTCGCTGATCAGCGCCTGGTCGCCGGCCAGGAAGCCGGCCCGGTACGACGCCAGATTCGACGACTTGGACAGCGAGTGCACGGCGATCAGCCCGGTGTGGTCGCCGCCGCAGACCCGCGGATCGAGAATCGACAGCGCCTCGTCGTCCCAGGCCAGGCCCAGGTAGCACTCGTCGGAGACCACGGTGACCCCGCGGCCCTGCGCCCAGGACACCACCTTGCGCAGATGGTCCGCACCGAGCACCTTGCCGGTCGGATTGGACGGGCTGTTGATGAACATCAGCGCCGGGCTCTGCGGTCCGAGGGCCACCGTCGAATCGGCCCGCAGCACCTGCGCCCCGGCCAGCAGCGCGCCCACCTCGTAGGTCGGGTACGCCACCTCGGGGATCACCACCAGCGCCCCGGCCGGCACGCCCAGCTGGGACGGCAGGCCGGCGATGGCCTCCTTGGTGCCGATCACCGGCAGGATCGCCGACTCGGCCACGCCGTCCACGCCGAAACGCCGCGACAGCGCCGCCACGGCGGCCTCGCGCAGCGCCGCGGTGCCCGCGGTCGCCGGATAGCCCGGAAACTCCGAGCCGTCGGCCAGCGCCCGCCGGATCACCGGATCCACCGGGTCGACGGGGGTGCCCACCGACAGATCCACGATCCCGTCCGGATGCGCGGCCGCCCGCTCCCGGGCACCGCTGATCGTGTCCCACGGGAAGTCGGGCAGTCCGGCGCTCACCGGCTGCAGGCGCGCAGGGCTCACGTCAGTCCTCTTCGCCCATCGGCGGCAGGTTCTTGACGAACGGCGGGTCGTAGTCGGTCTTGCCCACCTTGCTCGCCCCGCCCGGCGAACCGAGCTCGTCGAAGAAGTCGACGTTGGCGCTCACATAGGGCTCCCACTCGTCGGGTACGTCGTCCTCGTAGAAGATCGCTTCCACCGGGCACACCGGTTCACAGGCACCGCAGTCGACGCATTCGTCCGGCTGGATGTAGAGGCTGCGGCCGCCCTCGTAGATGCAATCGACCGGGCACTCCTCCACACATGCCTTGTCCATCACATCGACGCAGGGCTCCGCGATGATGTAGGTCACGACCTTCTCTCCTTCAGTTCATGCAGCACGCCACGGAGCCGAGGGCTGGTCGACTCCGGCAAAGCACGTCGGCGGGTCCGGGCCGGGCGCAGACGCCGCGCGCCGACTCCACTCCGCACGACCTACAGCGTATCTTCCCGCGCCCACCGGTACGAACCCGCCACCAGGGCCGTCACCGCCGCAGCCCGCCGACCGGCACCGAATTTTGTGCACGCAGAGGAAAAATACGCGCTGGCCACAGCCCGGTCCGGCCGTCGCCGACGCCGCCATTCGCCCTTGAATACCCCATGGGGTATAAATGTCACCGGAGCGGAAGGACCGAGTATGAGAATCGTCATCGTCGGCGGCGTCGCCGGCGGCATGAGTGCCGCAGCGCGCGCCCGCAGGCTCAGCGAGGACGCCGAGATCGTCGTCCTCGAACGCGGCGAGCACCCGTCGTTCGCCAACTGCGGGCTGCCGTACTACGTCGGCGGCGAGATCGCCGACCGCGACGACCTGCTGGTCCAGACCCCCGAATCCCTCCATGCGGCACTGAACCTGGACGTCCGCGTGCGGCACGAGGTGATCGGCCTGGACCCCGCCTCACAGACCGTGCGGGTGCGCACCGACCACGGTGAGCTCACCCTCGGCTACGACGCCCTGGTGCTCGCGCCCGGCGCCGCCGCCGTCCGGCCGCCGCTGCCCGGCCTCGACTCGCCCCGCGTGCGCACGCTGCGCACCGTCGGCGATGCGGTCGCCCTGCGCGAGAGCGTGGAGAACGGCGCCGCGCGGGCGGTGGTGCTCGGCGCCGGCTTCATCGGACTCGAGGCGGCCGAAGGACTGCGCCGGCAGGGACTGGCCGTGGACGTGGTGGAACTGGCCCCGCACGTGCTGCCGCCGCTGGAGCCCGAGATCGCGGGCCCGGTCCGCGCCGAACTCGAGCGCCTGGGCATCGTCGTCCACGACGGCATCGCGGCGACCGCGATCGAGCCCGGCCCCGGCGCCGACACCGTGCTGCTCGCCGACGGCACCGCGCTCCCCGCCGACCTGATCGTGCTCTCGGTGGGCGTGCGCCCGGACACCGCGGTCTTCGCCGCCGCCGGGGTGGCCACCGAACGCGGCGCGATCGTGGTCGACGAGCACGGCCGCACCGGTGTGCCGCGGGTGTGGGCGGTCGGCGATGCCACCGTCGCCACCGATCCCGTCACCGGGCTGCGCCGGCCGGTGGCCCTGGCCGGACCGGCCAACCGGGCCGGGCGGCTGGTGGCCGACGACATCCTCGCCCCCGGCTCGGCGCGGCCGATCCCGCCGCCGCTGGGCACCGCGATCGTGCGGGTCGGCGGGCTCACCGCCGCCCTGACCGGTGCCGGGCGGCCGGCGCTGACCGCCGCCGGCATCGACTTCCACACCGTCCACCTGCACCCGGGCAGCCACGCCGGCTACTTCCCCGGCGCCGAGCCGATCCACCTGCTGATCCACTTCCGGGCCGGCGACGGGCTGCTGCTCGGTGCGCAGGCCGTCGGCGCCGACGGCGTGGACAAACGCATCGACGTGCTATCGACGGCGCTGGCCGCCCGGATGACCGCCCCGGAGCTGATCGATCTGGATCTGGCGTACGCGCCGCCGTACGGCTCGGCGAAGGATCCTGTGAACCTGGCCGGAATGATCGCCGAGAACGTGCTCGGCGGCGAGCTGCGCCTCTGGTACGCCGGCGACGACCCGGACCCCGATGCTCTGCTGCTGGACGTGCGCACCCCGGACGAGGTGGCCGGCGACCGGCTGCCGGGCGCGCTGACCGTCCCACACACCCGGATCCGCGAGCGGCTCGCCGAGATCGTCGAGGTCGCGGACGGGCGGCCGGTGCGGGTCTACTGTGCCAGCGGCATGCGTTCGTATCTGGCCTGCCGGATACTGACGGCGGCCGGGCTCGATGCCGCGAGCCTGTCCGGCGGCCTGCTCACCTATCGGGCCCTGCACCCGGCCTGAACCGAACTGCACGAAACGCACGTATCCCAGAACTCACGGGACTCAGAACTCCCGAGACCCCGACCGAAGGAGAACCCCTCATGTGTCAGCGAGTCACCTGCCCCACCTGCGGCAAGATCACCTGGCAGGGCTGCGGCAGCCACGTCGACGAGGTCATGCGCGGCGTCCCGCAGGCCCAGCGCTGCCCGGGCCACCCGGACGAGCCGGGCAGGCTCGCGCGCCTGTTCGGCCGCGGCTGACCCGCACCGGCTCCCCCGCCCGAACCCGTCCGGTCAGGAGACCTGGAGGGTGACCGGGGTGGGGAGCTTGACGTACTCGGTGGTGCGCTGGCGGGCCGGCCGGCCGATACCGCCGGCCATGTCGTGCAGTTCGGCGATGGTCTTCTCCGACCCGTGCTGGGAGCCGGCCATCCGGGAGATGGTCTCCTCCATCAGCGTGCCGCCCAGATCGTCGGCGCCTCCGCGCAGCATCACCCGGGTGCCCTCCACGCCCAGCTTCACCCAGCTGGTCTGGATGTGGTCGATCCGTCCGTGCAGCATGATCCGCGCCAGCGCGTGCACCGCCCGGTTGTCCCGACGGGTGGGGCCGGGCCGCGAGGCGCCGGCCAGATACAGCGGCGAGGACTGGTGCACGAAGGGCAGCGGCACGAACTCGGTGAAACCGCCGGTGCGGTCCTGGATGTCGCGCAGCACGTTCAGATGGCCCACCCAGTGCCGCGGCGAGTCCACATGGCCGTACATCATCGTCGAACTCGACCGCAGGCCCACCTCGTGCGCGGTGGTGATCACCTCGATCCACGAGGCGGTGGGCAGTTTGCCCTTGGTGAGCACCCAGCGCACCTCGTCGTCGAGGATCTCGGCGGCGGTGCCCGGAATGGTGTCGAGGCCGGCGGCCCGCAGCTCGGTGAGCCAGTCCCGGATCGACGCGCCCGAGCGCGACGCCCCGTTGACCACCTCCATCGGACTGAAGGCGTGCACGTGCATCGACGGCACCCGCTGCTTGACCGCACGCACCAGATCCGCGTAACCGCTGACCGGCAGCTCCGGATCGATGCCGCCCTGCATGCAGACCTCGGTCGCCCCGGCGACATGCGCCTCCCAGGCGCGGTCGGCCACCTGCTCGGTGGACAGGGTGAACGCGTCCTCGTCGCCCTTGCGCTGCGCGAAGGCGCAGAATCGGCAGCCGGTGTAGCAGATGTTGGTGAAGTTGATGTTCCGGTTCACCACATAGGTGACGTCGTCGCCGACCACGTCCGCGCGGATCGAATCCGCCAGCGCTGCCAGCGCATCGAGGCCCTCCCCGTCCGCGGTCGCCAGGGCCAGGTACTCGTCGTCGGACAGTCCGGCCGGATCCGATTCGGCCTTGAGCAGCGCGGCGCGCACCTCCGAATCGAGCCGCTCGGGAGCGCCGGCGTCCGCGGCGCCGAGGGCGAGCACCTGCTCGCGGATGGTGTCCCAGTCGCCGAAGGCGCTGCCCAGGTCGCTGCGGGTGTCGGTGCGCCGGCCGTCGATGTCGATCTCGGTGTTCAGGTCCACCCGGCCCGAACCCGACCAGTCCTCATCGGGCTCCTGCCAGGGCAGCCCGTCCGGGATCACGTCCCGGGCCAGCCCGGTCACCGGATCGGACAGCGCCGCCACATGCGCGGCGATGCGCGGATCGATCCACGGCGGTCCGGCCAGCACATAGCGGGGCTGAGCGGCGATGCGTTCGGTGAGGGTGTAGCCGCCCGAGGCGGTGATCTGCGCGAGGGCGTCGAGGTTGGGCCACGGCCGCTCGGGATTGACGTGGTCGGGGGTGAGCGGGCTGACCCCGCCCCAGTCGTCCACACCGGCGGCGATCAGCGCGCGGCATTCGTTCTCCGACACCAGGTTCGGTGGCGCCTGAATCCGCATCGACGGCCCCAGCAGCAGCCGGGCGACGGCCACGGCGGCCAGGAACTCGCTCATCTCGGCGTCCGGGGCCTTGCCCATCGCGGTGTCCGGCTTGGCCCGGAAGTTCTGCACGATCACTTCCTGGATGTGACCGAAAGCCTTGTGCGTCTTACGGATCTCCAGCAGCGAATCGGCCCGCTCGGCCCGGTTCTCGCCGATGCCCACCAGGATGCCGGTGGTGAACGGCACGGACAGCCGGCCGGCGTCCACCAGCACCCGCTTGCGAACCTCGGGATCTTTGTCCGGGCTGCCGTAATGGCATTCGCCCTTGTCGGTGAACAACCGCCGCGCCGTGGTCTCGAGCATCATGCCCATCGACGGGGCGACCGGCTTGAGGCGGTTGATCTCCTCCCAGCTCATCACGCCGGGGTTCAGGTGCGGCAGCAGGCCGGTCTCCTCGAGAACCCGGACGGCGGCCGCCCGCACATAGTCGAGGGTGGAGTCGTAGCCGCGGGCGTCGAGCCACTCCGTGGCCTGATCCCAGCGGTCCTCCGGCCGGTCGCCGAGGGTGAAAAGTGCTTCCTTGCAGCCGAGTTCGGCGCCCTTGCGGGCGATGTCGACGATCTCGTCGAGTTCGAGGTAGGCGCCGTGCCCCTCCCGCGCCAGCTTCCCGGGGACGGTGACGAAGGTGCAGTAGTGGCATCGGTCACGGCACAACCTGGTGATCGGGATGAACACCTTGCGCGAGTACGAGATCTGCCCGCTGCGGCCTTCGGCGTCCAGACCCGCATCGCGGACCCGGGCGGCGGACGAGCAGAGGTCGGTCAGGTCGTCGCCGCGGGCGGCGAGCAGGATCGCGGCCTCGTCGGCGTTGAGCGTTGCACCGTCCCTGGCCCGGCGCAGGGCCCGGCGCATGGCCGACGGCGACGGATCCGGTTCATTGGTCACGTCCACCACTGTAACCCCGGCCACCTTTCGCGTCCGGACGCGTCCGCTCAGCCCCGTACGGCCAGCAGCGTCATCGGTACACCGAGTCCGATGATCAGGTCCAGCAGCAGCCGCCAATCGCCGAGCAGCGGGGCGTTGCCGAACAGCGGCAGCATCGCCAGCACGGTGACGAAGGCCCAGGCCATGATCGGGGTGTAGCGCCAGGTGCCGCTGGTGTACTTTCCGGCCATCCAGAGCAGCACCAGGTTGCCCAGGCCGGCGCCCAGTGCGGTCACCGGCACCGGCACCGGTCCCACCGTGAGCAGCAGGAAGAAACTGGTGAGCACGCCGAGCAGCAGCCCGGAGAGGACCAGCAGCCCGAACTCGAGGCGATACTCCGGCTCCGGCAGGCCCGTCGGCGGCTCCGGCTCGGTCGCCGTCTCCGGCTGCGTCGGCGATGCGGTCATGCCAGCCCCTTGAACAGATCGGTCTCCACTGCGCCGGTGGCCCCGTCGTCGACCCGGATGAAGTGCTCGCGGGCGAAGATCGGCTGCAGGATGTTGTTGCTCAGCGCGAACTCCCGGCCCGACGGCGCCACCGTGATCTGGGTGGCGTGGGCGGCCAGCGCCGCCGTCTTGGCCCGGTACACCGGCTGCACGTCGATCTCGGCGGTCACCTGCTCGTCGGGGTAGCTGGGCAGTTCCCCGGGTGCGGGCATCCGCCAGCCCTCGGGCACCTGCTCGACGGCGGCCAGACCCGCGGCCAGTGCACCGGCCGCGGTGACCGATTCGTAGACCTTGCAGCCGTGCCCGAGCCGTTCGCGGGCCGGTGCCAGCGCCGCCGCGCACACCTCGTGCACCCGCTTGTGGTCGGGATGCCCGTAGGTGCCGGCCTGGTCGTAGGTGATCAGCACCTGCGGGTCGAAGTCGACGATCTCGTCGGTGAGGGTCTGCACGAGCACGTCGGGCGCCGCCTGGAACAGTGCCCGCGGGCGCTGCGCCGACGGGGTGCCGGCCATCCCGGAGTCGCGCCACCGACCGGCGCCGCCGAGGAAGCGCGGCGTCAGCGGCGGCCGGCCGGGCGGGCTGAGCGCCGCCAGCGCAGCGGTGAGCTCGCCGATCCGGAATCCGCCGAGCTGGTCGGCCTGGTCGGCCGCCAGCCGCGACCAGCGATCGCCGATCACCTCGCCCTCCTCCCCGAGGGTGAAGGTCAGCACCCTCACGTCCACACCGGCGGCGAGATACCGCGCGATGGTGCCGCCGGTCATGATCGACTCGTCGTCGGGATGGGCGTGCAGCACCAGCATCCGCCGCCCGGTCATGTCAGCATCCACTTTCCGGCTCCGTCGAAGATGCCCACCGGGACCGGCCCGGCCAGCGGTACCCCGGTCACCTGGTCGGTCACCGCGATCAGACTCGTGTCCTGGTAGATCGGCAGGTAGACGGCCTGCGCGGCGAGCAGCTCCTCGGCCGAGGACAGTTCGGCGGCCGGATCCTGCGCACTGAGCGCCCGGGTGGACAGGTCGATCAGCACCGGGTCGCACAGTCCGGAGATGTTGCCGATGTAGCTCGAATCGGCGGCGTCCTCGTCCTCACCGGTGCTGGTGGGGCCGGCCGAGCCCGATGCCGACGGGGTAGGCAGCACGCTGCGGTCCACGGCCGGGTCGTCCTCGGGTTCGACGGTGTGCGCCCCGGACTCGGTGCCCTTGGGCGGGGCCAGGCAGCCCACCTGGGAGGCGAGTGCCGTCGCCGGATCGATTCCGGCGGCCGTCCAGCCGACCACCAGGTCCACCTCGGCAGAGGTCAGCGCCCGGCCGTAGAGAGCGGTGTTGGACATGCCGCGCACGGCCGCCCGGACGCCCTGCGAGCGCAGCTGGTCGGCGATGTTCTCGGCGGCGGACATGGTGCGCTGATCGGAGTTCACGGCGCCGATGCGCACGACCAGGTCTTCGCCGCCGCGCTGCAGCGGCGCCACCCCGTACGGCAGTTGCGGAACGTCGGCCGCCTCGGCGGCGGTAGTGGTGGTGGTGGTGCTCGCGGCGGTGCTGCCCGACGGCTCGCCGTCGGACGGCTCGGCGTCGGACGGCACGGGCTCGTCGGTGGTCGACGAGCCCGACGATCCGGGCGCTTCGCTGCTGGGCCGGGTGCGCGGTACGCCGCGCTGATAACCGGCCTCGGTGAGCCAGCCGCTCACCTCGCCGGCCCCGGGCCGCGGCCGCTGGACCGGATAGTAGCCGGGATCCGACGGCAGGTAGACGGTGTTGGCGAAGCGGTCCACCACGTCCTCGCCGGCGGCCGCCGCGGTGACGGTGCCCGCGTCGAGCATGGCCAGCACCGCCTGGCGGACCGGCAGCTGTGCCATCACCGCCGAACGGGTGTTGAGGTTGACCGTCAGCGCACGGGCCGCCGGGATGCGGTTGGTCCGCACCCCCGGGATGGCGCTGATCTCGGCGGCGGTGGCCGCCCCCGCGGTCAGCGCCGCGATCTGAGTGTCACCGTTGCGGATGGTCTGCGCGGTCTGCGGGAGTGTCCCGGCCCGGCGCAGCACCACCTGGTCCAGTTCGGCCGGAGTGCTCCAGTAGCGGTCGTTGCGGATCAGCCGGACCTCGTCGCGCGCCCGGTCGATCGAGTAGACCGAGAACGGGCCGGCGGTGACCGGCTTGCCCTTGTCCATGCCGGTCTGGAAGCCGGTGGGATCCGACCGCAGCCGGTGACTGGGCAGCAGGTCGGTGAACAGCTCCCGCCACGCCGGATACGGCGCATCGAAGGTGACCGTGACGATCTTCCCGCCGCCGCCGGTCTGCACGTCCCGGATCACCCGGTAGCCGGCCTGTCCGAGCACATTGGGCTGGCGGGCCATCTGCTGCCACAGATACCGGAAGTCGTCGCCGGTCACGGGCAGCCCGTCGGACCACTGGGCGTCGTTGACGATCTTGTAGGTCACCTCGAAGGGCTCGGTGGAGGTGACCTCCGCCGAGGTGATCAGCGAGTCGTCGAGCCGCCACCGCACCCCGTCGCGGGTCTGTACGGGCCGGAACGGGCTCGGCAGGGTCAGCGCGGCGATCGCACTGGTCACCGTGCTCTGGTCGGCGCCGATGTGCGGGTTGAACCCCGCCCCGATCGAGTCGGTGGCCAGGTACACGGTGCGCTCGTCCGGGTACTCGCCGTTCTGCGGGGTGGGCAGGGTCTCCCGCACCGGAGGCGGCGGGTCGGCCACGCAGGCGGTGGCGCCCAGCACCATCAGCCCGCTGACCGCGGCGGCGGCGATCCGTCGGCGCACGGACCTCATCGACTCTCCCATCGAGTACGGGTCTACGCGTTCGCGTCCCGGGCCTTGGCGCGCGAACGCTCGCGGGCGCGCGTGGACGCATCCAGATTCACCTTACGGACCCGGCACACCTCGGGGGTCACCTCGACGCACTCGTCGGCGGCGCAGAACTCCATGGCACCCTCCAGGTCGAGTTCCATCGGCTTGGCGAGGGTCTCCATCACGTCGGCCGAGGACTGCCGCATGTTGGTGAGCTTCTTCTCGCGGGTGACGTTGATGTCGAGGTCTTCCTGGCGGGGGTTGATGCCCACCACATGGCCCTCGTAGGTGTCGTCGCCCGGGTCGACGAAGAAGGTCCCGCGGTCGGCCAGCTGGATCATCGCGAACGGGGTGACGCTGCCGGCCCGGTCGGAGACCAGCGAGCCGGTGTGCCGGGCGCGGATCTCGCCGGCCCACGGCGCGTACTCGTGGAAGACGGCGTTGGCGATGCCGGTGCCGCGGGTCTCGGTCATGAAGTCGGTGCGGAAGCCGATCAGCCCGCGCGAGGGCACCACGAACTCCATGCGCACCCAGCCGCTGCCGTGGTTGTTCATCTGGTCCATCCGGCCCTTGCGGGCGGCCAGCAGCTGGGTGACCGCACCGAGGTACTCCTCGGGAACGTCCACGGTCAGGTGCTCGAACGGCTCGTAGGTCTTGCCGTCCACCTTGCGGGTGACCACCTGCGGCTTGCCGACGGTCAGCTCGAAGCCCTCGCGGCGCATCTGCTCGACCAGGATGGCCAGCGCCAGCTCGCCGCGCCCCTGCACCTCCCAGGCGTCCGGGCGGCCGATGTCCTGCACACGCAGCGAGACGTTGCCGATGAGCTCGCTGTCGAGCCGGTCCTTGACCATGCGGGCGGTCAGCTTGTGGCCCTTGACCCGGCCGGCCAGCGGCGAGGTGTTGGTGCCGACGATCGCGGAGATGGCCGGCTCGTCGACCGTGATGCGCGGCAGCGGCACCGGGTTCTCCGGGTCGGCGAGGGTGTCGCCGATCATGATCTCGGACATGCCGGCCACGGCGACGATGTCACCGGCGACGGCCTCCTCGGCCGGTGCCCGGTCCACGCCCAGGGTCACCAGCAGTTCGGTGATCTTGGCGCGCTCGACGACGGCCTCGCCGTCCACCTCGCGGCACCAGGCCACCTGCTGACCCTTGCGCAGGGTGCCGTTGTGGATCCGGACCAGGCCGAGCCGGCCCAGGAAGGGCGAGGCGTCCAGGTTGGTCACGTGCGCCTGCAGCGGGGCCTCGGCGTCGCCCTTGGGCGCGGGGACGCTGTTGATCAGCACGTCGAACAGCGGGTCCAGGTTGTCGCCGTCGGGCACGCTGCCGTTGGCGGGCATCTCGGTGCTGGCCACACCGGCCCGGCCGGAGGCGTACAGCACCGGCAGGTCCAGGGCCAGCTCGGCGGCTTCGGCGGCCTCGTCGTCGAGGTCGGAGGCCAGGTCCAGCAGCAGGTCCTGCGACTCGGAGACGATCTCGTCGATGCGGGCGTCGGGACGGTCGGTCTTGTTGACCACCAGGATCACCGGCAGCGAGGCGGCGAGCGCCTTGCGCAGCACGAAGCGGGTCTGCGGCAGCGGGCCCTCGGAGGCGTCGACCAGCAGCACCACACCGTCGACCATCGACAGCGCACGCTCGACCTCGCCGCCGAAGTCGGCGTGGCCGGGGGTGTCGATGACGTTGATGACGTACTCGGTGCCGTCGGGCTGACGGCGGTGGACGGCGGTGTTCTTGGCGAGAATGGTGATGCCCTTCTCGCGCTCGAGATCGCCGGAGTCCATCACCCGGTCGACGAGTTCGGCACGTTCAGCGAACACGCCCGACTGACGCAGCATCGCGTCGACCAAGGTGGTCTTGCCGTGGTCGACGTGCGCCACGATCGCGACGTTGCGGAAGTTGGTTACTGCGCTCACTAAGGGTTCTCTCTCGATTCGTCAGGCCTCGCCACGCGCACTGCGCGGGCAAATGAACTATGTAAGGGTACCGGCACGCCCGATCAGAACGCGATTGCACGCCCGGAAGCCCAGGTCAGGACTGCTAAACTGGAGGCATGGGGAAGGTCGATCCGACGAAGGTCGCGCAGCTCAAACCGAAGAAGAAGTGCTGCCGCAAGTCGGTTCGCTGTGTCCGCTGCCCGGTGGTGGTGCATCGGATGAGCAAGATGGACGCCAAGCACATGTCCAAGAAGCAGGCCGCCAAGGCGCTGAAGAAGGCGCGCGCCGCCTGATCCGGGGCCCGCACCCCGATCCGCGCTTCCACCCCGCCGACCTGGTTCTGCCCCACTGACCTGGTTCCACCCCGCCGAATAGTCGGTGGGGTGGACCCGACTCCGCGGGGCGGAACGGCAGGCGGGCGTCGATTCCGCTGGCGTCGGGCCCCGGTGGCGTCAGTCCCAGTGGCTGTAGCTCACCCGCGGGCGGGGGCCGTTCTCGTAGGACAGGATCATCCCGTTCATGGTGATCGAGCCGGTCAGCTCGGTCAGGCCGGCATCGGCGGACGCCTCGGTGCTCACCCGCGGATAGACCGGATAGTCCAGCATGAACGGGAGCTGCTGGGTCACCGTCTGCTCCTCGCCGCCGTTGACGCGCACGGTGACCGTCGCCGTGCCCTCTCCGCGGAAGTCGATGCGGGCGTAGCCCACCGGCTCACCGGCGCCCTCGGGGACCTCGATCGTGTCGGCGGTCCACGGGGTCCGGGCGGTCGACGAGCGGGCCGGGCCGAAGAGTTTCGGGAAGAACGACATGTACGAACACTCCTGGGTCGTGAGGTGGCCACAGCCTAGCCGCGCCGGGGTGCGCCCGTCAGCCCCGCAGTGCGCCACGCAACTCGGGGAGCCAGACGGTGTCGGCCGGCACCAGGGCACCGGCCGCGGCGAGCCGGTCGAGTTCGACGGCGTCCACCCAGCGCAGGTCGCGGTGCTCGCGGGCCTGCGGCCGGCCGGACGCGAGCTCGGCCCACAGCGCGATCAGGGTGAGTCCGGGCCGCAGCTGCACACTCTCGGTGAGCCGCCCGCCCGCGCGCACCCGGACGCCGAGTTCCTCGTCGAGTTCGCGGATCAGTGCATCGGCCGGAGACTCCCCCGGCTCGGCCTTGCCTCCGGGCAGTTCCCAGAGCCCGGCCACCTCCGGCGGATAGTCGCGGCAGGCCAGCAGCAGTTCGGCGGGCGGATCGCCGGCCGCCCCGGTGCGGCGGATCAGGGCGCCGGCCACCACCACGGTCATCGCCCCACCACCGCGATCCGTTCGGGATCCGGGGTCAGCGCGACCCGGTCGCCGACGGCGAGGTCCCGGGCGGTCACGGCCTCGACCGTGCGGTCGCCGATCCGCACCTGCAGCCGCCACCCGGTGGGCAGCGCAGCGGCATGGGTCACCAGCCCGTCTCCTGCCGGATCCAGTTGCGCCACCAGGCTTTCCGGCCGGAGGGCGAGCCGGAGCGAGCCGTCGTCGCCGTCGATCCAGCCGGCCGGGACCGTGCCGTAGCCGGTGCGCAGCAGCCCGCCGGACAGTTCGCCGTCGATCAGTTCGGCGGCGCCGAGGAACTCCGCGGTCCAGTCGTCGGCCGGGCGCCGCCACAGCCGTTCGGGCACGTCGCGCTGGACGATGGCACCGGCGCGCATGATCGACACCTCGTCGGCCATCAGCGCGGCCTCGGTGTGGTCGTGGGTCACCAGCACCGCGGGGGTGCCGCTGGCCCGGACGATCTCGGCGATGGCCACGGCGAGCTCGTCCCGCAGCCGCCGGTCCAGGGCGGCGAGCGGTTCGTCGAGCAGCAGCAGCCGGGGCCGCGGGGCCAGCGCCCGGGCCAGCGCCACCCGCTGAGCCTGGCCGCCGGACAGTTCGGTCACGCGCCGCTTTCCCGCGCCCGGCAGCTGGATCACCTCGAGCAGTTCGTCGACCCGGGCGGCGATCGCCGCCCGCGGCCAGCGGCGCAGCCGCAGCCCGTAGCCGATGTTCGCCGCGACCGTCTTGCCGGAGAAGAGCTGACCGTCCTGGAAGACCAGCCCGAAGTCACGCTTGTGGACCGGCACCCGGGACAGGTCCCGGCCGCGGCAGGCGACGGTGCCCGCGGCCAGCGGTTCGAGGCCGGCGACGGCGCGCAGCAGGGTGGACTTTCCGCAGCCCGAGGGGCCGAGCAGGGCGCTGATCACCGCGCCGGAACCCACCGACCAGTCCAGCCCCGACAGCACGGTCTGCTCGCCGTACCGGACGGTCACGCCGGTCAGCTCCAGCATGGTCTCGCCCGTCTCGTCCGTCGTCCTCTCATCCATCACCGCCGGGCCGCCGTCCTGGTCTGCGGCGCCGCCAGTTCGATCAGCAGCACCGCCGCCGCGCTCACCGCGAGCAGGATCACCGAGGCGGCCATCGCCGCCGCCAGGTTGTCGGCGCCGGGCCGGCTCATCAGGGTGCCGATCAGCACGGGCAGCGTGGTGGTGTCGGCGCGCGCCAGAAAGGTGGTGGCGCCGAACTCGCCGATCGCCATGACGAAGGCGAAGCCGCCGGCGCTGGCCAGCGGCCGCCGGATCATCGGCAGGTCGACGGTGCAGAAGATCCGGACCGGCCCGGCCCCGAGGACCGCGGCCGCGTCCCGGCGGCGGGCGGGGACCTGTGCCAGCGCCGGGGCCACCAGCCCGATCACCAGCGGGATGACGATGAGTGCCTGCACGCACGGGATGATCAGCGGGGAGGCCGCCACCTCGCGCGGCAGTTCGGCGGTGAGCAGCACATAGCCGAAGCCGAGCGTGACCGCGCTGATGCCCAGCGGCAGGATCGACAGTCCGGCGGCGAGCGCGCCCACCGCTCCGCGGACGCGCACCAGGGTCACCGCCGCCACGGTGCCCACCGTCAGCGCGATCGCCATGGCGGCGACGGCGCTGGTCACCGAGTACCAGAGCGAGCCGGCCCCGGACTGCCCGGTCGCCTCGCCGAGCAGCAGCCGGTAGCCGGCCAGGGACCATCGGCCGCCGGGCCGCAGCGAGCGCAGCAGCAGCGAGACGATCGGCGTCGCCAGCCAGGCCAGGGCCCAGACGACGACGGCGGCCACGGCGCACCGGAGCGGCCAGGTGTCCGGGCGGGCCGGCGGCCAGCCGCGGTCGCTGAGCGCCGGACGCTGCCGCCCGGCCAGAATCCGGGTGAGTGCCAGGGCGGCGACCACCAGCAGCAGTTGCAGCACCGAGAGCCAGACCGCCTCGGGGATCCGGAAGTAGCCGATGCCCTGCTGATAGATCTCGGTCTCGAGGGTCGAGAGCTTGCCGTCGCCGAGGATGACGATCACCCCGAAGCTGGTGGTGCAGAACAGGAAGACCAGGGCGGCCGCGGCGGCCACCGCCGGCAGCAGGCGCGGTGCGACGACGTCGGCGAAGGCCCGCAGCCGGGAGGCGCCGAGACTGCGGGCGGCCGCCATCGCCTGCGGATCGAGCTGCTGCCACACGCCGGTGACCACCCGGACCACCACGGCGACGTTGAGGAAGACGTGGGCGAGCAGGACGGCGCCGAGCCCGGTGTCCACCGGCAGCGCGGCGAGCGGTCCGTTCAGCAGCGCCCGGAAGGCCACGCCGACGACCACCGTGGGCAGCACGAAGGGCAGGGTGACCAGCACTCGCAGGGCCAGCGCCCCGGGCAGCGCGACGGTGGCGGTGAGCCAGACGATGGGCGCCGCGACCACCACGGCCAGCGCCGCCGACGCTGCCGCCTGGCCGGCGGTGACGGCCAGCAGATGCCAGGCATCGGTGCGCTGCCAGGCGGTGACCGCCGACACGGCGTCGGCGTCGGTGACCGCCCGGTGCGCCAGCGCCGCCAGCGGCGCCAGGAAGAGCAGCGCGGTGAACAGCAGTGGGATCGCCGCTCCGAGTGCCGCGGCCGGACCGCCGCGCCCGGACCGGACCGGCTGCGTCGTCATCGGCGCACGACGGAGCGCCACTCCTTGAGCCACTCTTCACGGTGATCGTTGATGTAATCCGGCGCCATCTTGACCGTGTACCGGGGCGCGGGGGTCTGCTGCCAGCTGCGCGGCAGCGGGATGTCCTTCTGCACCGGGTAGACGTACATCGAGCTCGGCAGCGCCGTCTGCACCGGCGTGCTGAGCAGGAAGTCGACCAGTTTCTTCGCGCCCTCGGTGTTCGCCGCACCGCGCAGCACCCCGACGTACTCGATCTGCGCGAAGCAGCCGGAGAGGATGGCGCTGGTGCCCGGGGTGGCGGCCGGTGAACTGGCGT
>NZ_JBJURU010000002.1:241747-339244 GCF_046098115.1 Gordonia sp. VNK21
GCAGCGGCACCACCAGGCCCACCAGTGGCCGCACACCGTCGTCTAGCTAGGCGTCCGCTACCGCCGGCGGGCGTCAGAGCCGCGGAGGGCCGACGCCCGGAAGCGGCTGCAGCAGCGTGGCGCGGACGACGGCCGCCACCGGCGGCGCCGGCGGGACCAGAAGGACAAGACGTGGTGGTCGAAGCCCCACTAGCAGTAGGAGCCGCTGCCGTTCGAGAGCTGGGAGCTCTGGCTCTAGATAGTCGTCCCGTAGCCGATGAAGGCCTAGGGGCTCCGCCAGACCGAGAGCCACGACGTTGACGACGACCACCAGCGGCGGGACCGTGAGTGGGCCTAAGACCGGCCCGCCGTCGCAGGCCGCGAGTCGCTGGCGCCGACCGGCGGCCGGGCGGGCCTGTGGACCGGCGAGGCCACGCGGCACCGGCGGCAGCAGCAGACCCGGGACCGGACCGACCGCTGCGGCTAGCAGAGCGACGACGACGCGAGCGACGCCGGGCCGCCGGCTACCAGGGACCGGCCGATGGCCGACGACGAGCCGCTCCGCTGGCCCGTCAGGCCCCGGCCGAGCGAGACCATGAGCCACTGGTCGCGGCAGCGGCGGTACCGCTAGCGCGACTGCCACCCGTGGCACCGCCGCCACTGGGACCACGCGCAGGCGCCTCGCCACCCGCGCGAGCGGCGGCCTGACAGCTAGGACGGCGACCCGTAGTCGCGCCAGTGCGAGCCGAAGCCGATACACGACGAGCTGATAGATCTCGGTCTCGAGGGTCGAGAGCTTGCCGTCGCCGAGGATGACGATCACCCCGAAGCTGGTGGTGCAGAACAGGAAGACCAGGGCGGCCGCGGCGGCCACCGCCGGCAGCAGGCGCGGTGCGACGACGTCGGCGAAGGCCCGCAGCCGGGAGGCGCCGAGACTGCGGGCGGCCGCCATCGCCTGCGGATCGATCTGCTGCCACACGCCGGTGACCACCCGGACCACCACGGCGACGTTGAGGAAGACGTGGGCGAGCAGGACGGCGCCGAGCCCGGTGTCCACCGGCAGCGCGGCGAGCGGTCCGTTCAGCAGCGCCCGGAAGGCCACGCCGACGACCACCGTGGGCAGCACGAAGGGCAGGGTGACCAGCACTCGCAGGGCCAGCGCCCCGGGCAGCGCGACGGTGGCGGTGAGCCAGACGATGGGCGCCGCGACCACCACGGCCAGCGCCGCCGACGCTGCCGCCTGGCCGGCGGTGACGGCCAGCAGATGCCAGGCATCGGTGCGCTGCCAGGCGGTGACCGCCGACACGGCGTCGGCGTCGGTGACCGCCCGGTGCGCCAGCGCCGCCAGCGGCGCCAGGAAGAGCAGCGCGGTGAACAGCAGTGGGATCGCCGCTCCGAGTGCCGCGGCCGGACCGCCGCGCCCGGACCGGACCGGCTGCGTCGTCATCGGCGCACGACGGAGCGCCACTCCTTGAGCCACTCTTCACGGTGATCGTTGATGTAATCCGGCGCCATCTTGACCGTGTACCGGGGCGCGGGGGTCTGCTGCCAGCTGCGCGGCAGCGGGATGTCCTTCTGCACCGGGTAGACGTACATCGAGCTCGGCAGCGCCGTCTGCACCGGCGTGCTGAGCAGGAAGTCGACCAGTTTCTTCGCGCCCTCGGTGTTCGCCGCACCGCGCAGCACCCCGACGTACTCGATCTGCGCGAAGCAGCCGGAGAGGATGGCGCTGGTGCCCGGGGTGGCGGCCGGTGAACTGGCGTAGGAGACGACGATCGGCTTGGTTCCGTGCCCCTCACCGGCGGTGAACAGCTGGTTGTAGGCCACCGACCAGCCGGAGACGATCTGAGCCCCGTTGTCCACCAGGGCATTCCAGTAGTCGGGGGCCTTGTCCCCGTAGGTGCCGATGGTCGAGAGCAGAAAGCCCATGCCGGGCGAGCTGGTGGCCGGATCGAGCAGCACGATCCGGTCCTTGTAGGCGGCGTCGCGCAGGTCGTCGAGGCTCTCCGGGGCGGGGATCTGCTCCCGGTCGAACCAGGCGTCGTCGACGTTGACGCACACGTCGCCGTGGTCGACGGCGGTCAGTTCGTTGTGCGATCCCTCGGCGGCCCAGTCGTCGGCCCCGTTCGCGGCCAGGGGCGAGGCGTACGGTTCCAGGGCGCCGGCCTCGATGGGCCGGGCGGCGAAGGTGTTGTCGATGCCGAAGACGGCGTCGCCCTTGGGCTTGCCCGGGGTGAGGGAGACGAGAGCCGAGAGCTGTCCGGCGTCCCCGGACTTGACGATCTTGAGGGTGTAGCCGGTGTCCTTCTCGAACTGGTCGATCAGCGTCGACGGCAGCTCGAAGGAGTCGTGCGTCAGCAGCGTCACCTCCGACGAGCCGTCCGACGAGCCGCTGGTGCAGGCGGCCAGGGGAACGAGCAGCGCACAGGCGGCGGCGAGGCTGAGCAGGCGGCCGGGAAGCTTCATCACGCCCAGAAATCTACCTTGGCCGGTATTGCCCTGGATATGCCCACTGTTTTCACTCTGGTAACAATTACCCCAACTGACTCAGTAGTTTCATCACCTTCTGGTTACACTCGCCACAGTCGACTGTTCGCCTACCGATTGGAAGTCACCGTGCGCTCTGCACGCACTCGCCGCGCCGCGCTGGCCGCCGTCTCGATGACCGCCGCCCTCGCCCTCGTCGCGCCGAACGCCCAGGCCGAACCCGCCGCGCCCGCCGACAACTCCCAGCTGACCCTGGCCGACCTCGGGGTGCCCACCGACGGCTCGGCCCCGAAGGTCGATCCGAACGTCCTCGAATCGCTCGGCGCCTTCGCCCCGGCCCTGATCGGCTCGATCGCCACCCGCGACGAGGACGGGAAGGTGAACACCGACCTGCTGACCCAGGCCCGCCGGCTGGCCGACAATCCCGCGCTGCCCGCCCAGGTCCGCACCACCTGGGAGTCGCTGATCGACTTCCTCGGCGAGCCCGGGGCGACCGAGGCCGCCAAGGTCCACGCCGCCCAGGACGGCGCCACTCCGGCCGCCAAGAAGAAGGACGACGCCCCGGACATCCCGTCCGGGCCGAACAAGCCCCGGATCCAGCAGTTCCTCTACCCCACCATCGGCATCGGCTGCATGCCCGGCGGCAACTCGGTGGGCATGGCCCTGGCGACCGCCGGACCGCAGCAGGCGCCGGCCCCCGGCCCCAAGCGCGGCCAGGCCGGCTACGTCTACACCAGCCTCGGCACCGGCAAGGCACTGAAGAACAGCCAGCGCTCCCTGTGGGTGTCGTGGATCAACATCGACACCGGCCGCACCGGCCAGCAGCGATTGCTGCCGAACGCCAAGATCAACGCCGAGAAGGGGCCGGGCACCTTCACGGCGATCGTCAAGACCGGCCGCGGCCGCGTGGTCTCGACCATCTACGGCGACGTGACCACCAAGACCAAGGGCAAGCGCGTCAGCTGCACCATCGCCCCGACGATCGGTACCGCGATCATCTGATCACCCGCTGAACACCGAACCCCCGTCGCCGCTCCGGCGACGGGGGTTCGTCGTCGGCGCCGTGCAGGAGCACGATCTCATCACATCTCTCGACGACGACTTGAGACTTTTCGCAAAAACTGATCTTCTTTAACATGAGTAACATCAGCCTCATCCACCACAGGAGTTTCGGCACCTCGCCGGGTCCTGCGGCCGGATCGTCTCCAGGGAGTTCGCCGTGAGCACTTCTCGTCGCCGCGCCACCGTCCGCACCGGCCTGATCGGTGTGACCGCCGCACTCGCCGTCTCGGTCGCCGTCCCCGGGCTCAGCGGTATCGCCGCCGCCGACCCGGCCGCCGAGCTCAGCCAGACCCTCTCGGACCTGCCGATCACCGAGATCGACGCCCAGCTGGCCGACGCCGTCCGGCAGGCCAAGGCGATGGGCCTGGACCAGCAGGCCGCGCAGGCGCTCTCGGCGATCCTCTCCGCTCAGGGCCAGCCCGATCTGCAGTCGCTGCTGCAGGGCGGCGTCGATCAGCTCGGCGGCGCCGCACCGGAGGGCACCCCGCAGACCACGGCCCCCAATCCGACGGCGCCCGACGTCCCGCTCGAGCCCAGCCAGGCCGACTCCCCGCTGAACCTGGGCGCCTCCGGCGATGCGCTCGACACTCTGCAGAAGGCCACCGGCGCGCAGCTGCTCACCCCGGCGCTGGCCCCCTTCTGCGCCGAACCCACCGCCGACAATCCGCTGGGGCTGAGCACCGCGAACGTGATCGCCTTCCCGGGCCCGTTCCCCGAGGCGGCACCGGGTAAGAGCTTCCGCGACACCCTCACCGACCTGAACATCCCGCTGCTGTCGGATCTGCTCGACAAGAACTCCGACATCGCCGGCGTCACCGAGGTCCTGAGCGCCGAACAGACCGCGTATGCGCTGGTCCCGCCGGCCGGCACCGCCGACTCCGACTTCCAGGTCGCCTGGTTCAACACCAGCACCCTCAAGGGCGGGCTGGTGCCGCTGACCGCACTGAGCGAGAACACCGACAGCAAGGCCCTCCGGGCCCTGCTCGGCGGCGTGAAGAGCCCCCTGCGCCTGGCCCGGGTCACCACCGAGGACGGATCGGTGCTCAGCGCCGTCTTCGGCACCACCACCACGACCACCGGCCGCAGCTGCTTCTTCCTCCCCGCCCTGGGCATCGTCGACAACCCGGCCTGACCGGCACCGTCTGACCGGCTTCACCTGCCGCGCACCCTCTGACCGCATCACCCCGACCCCCGCCTGACCCGGCCCCACCCGGCCGTTCCCGAGAGAAGACACCGCTATGAACGCCCGGCACCCCCGCCTCCGCACCAGCATGATCGCCGCGACCGCCGTCGCGACACTGATCGCCGGAGCCGTGACCGGCACCCGCGCCTTCGCCGACCCGGAGCAGCCGTCGACCACCGCGACCGCACCGACCGGACAGACGCCGGGCGCCGTGTACGCCAACCAGCCGCTGCCCGACGGCCAGGTGCCCAGCGGGGCCGCCTCCGGCGACAAGTTCAGCTTCTGGACCAACGGCGCCGACGACGCGCTGCACCTGTCGGTGGCCACCCTGCTCACCCCGAAGGGCAAGGCGCCCGCCGGCGGCTGGCCGCTGGTGGTGCGGGCCCAGTCCCCCAACGGGGTGGCCGCCCGCTGCAGCGCGTCCACCGGCACCGACCGCACCGTCGACGATCTGCTCGCGAACGGCACCGCCGTGCTCCGGCCGGAGTACGGCGCGATCGGCGCCAGCGGGTCGCCGCAGTACACCGACTACCGGGTGACCGCCCGCAATCTGCTCGACGCGGTGCAGGCGGGCCGGGTGGTGGCCGAGAACATCTCATCGCGCTGGGCCGTCGCGGGCGACGGTCTGGGCAGCGGTGCGGCGATCGCGCTGGCCCGCCGGGGCGACGGCTGGGAGCCGGCCGGACTGGACTTCCGGGGCGCCGTCGCCACCGCCGTCCCGGTCGGCTTCGACCAGACCCTCGCCGGTCTGAGTCCGCGCTCGGCCTCCGTCCCCGACCAGGTGGTCGCCGACGTGGTGTATGCACTGGCCACCCTGCCCACCGACCAGGTGACGCCGATCCTCTCGTCCACCGGCTCCTCGCTGGTGACCAAGGCCGGCAGCCTCTGCTCGGGCGACCTGCTGCGCGCGGTGCGCGGGGTCTCGCTCGGCGAGCTGGTGACCAAACCGCTGCCGGCGTCGCTGGCCTCGTCGCTGCGCAAGTCGCTGGATCTGCCGACCCGCGGCTTCAGCCGGCCGCTGATGCTCAGCCAGACCCTGACCGACGACTCGGCCGTGGTGACCTCGGCGCTGCGCTACCTCACCGACGCCCAGCTGGCCTCGAACAAGGTGCAGATGAGGACCTACCTGACCGCCGACCCGGCCGACGGTCAGCGGCAGGAGCGCGGCGCCGTCGTCGACTTCACCGACAAGCTCCTGCGCTGACGGGCCGCTCCGCGGCGGCTGCGTTCAGCTCGACTGCGCCGAGCCGCGGCAGCTGGAGTACTGCGCGTTGACCATCGGCACGAAGACCATCGCCCCGATCTTCTGGTGCACGGTGAACCGGACCGGACCGGTGCCCGGATGCAGCACCGCCTGCCATTCGGCCCGTTCGGACCGGCTCGGCACGGTCACCTTCCCGGTCCGCCCGGTCCGTTGGTTGTGCCAGGTCACGGTGGTCCGGACGGTGTAGTCCTGCAGCCCGGGAAACAGCCCCGGGGTCCGCGAGTCGTTGGCGATCAGCTCGATCGCCGGCGCCCGCAGCCCGTCCGACGGGAAGCGGACCTTGTTGTAGACGTCCACAGTGATCGGCAGCCGCGGACCGCCCCACGGATCGGCGCTCGGACAGCGCAGAGTCTTCACATAGTGGCGGAGTCCGTCGCTCGGCCCGACCGGAAGGGCGCCGGCGGTCCCGGCGGCCGCCAGCGTTCCGGTCGCGACGGCGGCGACGGCGATCAGGCTTGTCAGACGGGCAGTGGTGCGCATGGTTGTCGAGTGTGCCACCCGGCCCGGCGCGGCGCGGGCGGTTCGCGCGGGTCAGGTGCGCGGCGTGCGGAACCGGACGATCAGCAGACCGGCGAGTACGGTCACCGCACCGGCCGATGACAGCGTCAGCGCCAGGGAGATGCCCTCCCCGGTGGAGTGGCCGTCGGCGCCGAGATGGGCGGCGAGCACCACCCCGGACAGGGCACTGCCGAACGAGCCGCCGACGGTGCGCAGCACCTGGTTGAAGCTGACCGCGCTGCCGAGCTCCTCGTCGGCCACGCTGCGGGCGATCAGCGCCGGGATCGCCGCATAGGTGGTGCCCACACCGGTACCCACCAGGAACATTCCCAGCAGAATCTCCCAGAGCTCGTCGTAGGCCACCTGCAGGATCAGCGAGGCCGCGGCCACCAGCGCGGCGCCCACCGGCAGCAGTGCGCTCATCTCGAAGCGCCGGGTGAGGCGATGCATCACCCGGTTGGCCAGGAAACTGCCCACGGAGAAGGGCAGCATGACGAAACCCGCCCAGAAGACGGCCAGCCCGATCCCGTAGCCGGTCTCGGTGGGCGCCTGGGCGATGATCGAGCCGATCGACAGCACGATGTACATCACCATGCCCAGCGTGACGGCGATGATGTTGGCGATCAGCGCGTCCGGCCGGCGCAGCACCCGCAGATTGATCAGCGGATGCGGCACCCGCAGTTCGATCAGCGACCAGATCGCCAGCGCCGCGGCGGCCGCGGTGAAGCCGCCGAGGGTCCGGCCGCTCCCCCAGCCCCAGGTGGCGCCTTCGCTCACCGACAGCAGCAACGCCGCCAGCCCCAGGGCCAGCACGGCCGCACCGGGAACGTCGAACGGGGTGCGCGGCGCCCGCTCGTCGGGACCGGCCGGCACGGCGACGAGCACCACGATCAGCGCGCTGACCACGAACAGCGCCGCGAACCAGAAGGCGAACTCGTAGTCCAGCGAGCCGGCGATGATGCCGGTCAGCGGATAGCCCACGCCCATGCCGGTGGCCACGGTCACCGACAGGCTCGCGATGCCCGGGGCCGCCCGGTCCGGCGGCAGATAGCGTTTGGCCAGGGCGATCGTCACCGGCACGATCCCGTAGGTCAGGCCCTGCAGGGCCCGGCCGATCAGGAAGACCGCGAAACTGGTGGCCAGCGCCGCGATCACCGATCCGGCCAGGATGACCAGCAGCGAGCACACCAGCAGCAGCTTCTTGTGCGGGCCGTCGCTGAGCCGGCCCATCACCGGTGTCGCGACCGCCCCGACCAGCAGGTTGACGGTGAGCATCCACTGCGCGGTGCTCACCGAGACGTGCAGTTCCTGCGAGATGGTGGGCACCAGGAGCATGCCCAGCGAGCTGACCACCGCCGTCGACAGGGCCGCATAGACCAGGCACGGCAGCAGCCGTGCAGGTGTGACGCCCGGCCGTCCGGCGACGCGGGATTCCGCGGCGGGATCGGGGTCGTCAGGCATCGCCGGAACTATACCGATCGCGTCGGCGCGCACCTGCGCGGGCCGTGCGCCGGGTTAGCATGACGGGCATGGTGACGCTGCAGATCGCCCAAGACCCGGACGCCGACCGGCTGCTCTCCGCGGATCCGTTCGCCCTGCTGACCGGGATGCTCCTCGATCAGCAGTTCCCGATGGAGCGGGCGTTCGCCGGCCCGGCCAAGATCCTCGAACGGTTCGGCACCCTCGATCCGGCGGCCGTCGCCGACGCCGATCCGGAGTCCTTCGCCGAACTCTGCGCCACGCCGCCGGCGATCCACCGGTACGGGCGGTCGATGGCCGGTCGCATCCAGGCCCTCGCCCGGGTGATCGTCGACGACTACGACGGCGACACCGCGGCGCTGTGGAACACCGCCGGCAGCGGGGACGAGCTGTTCCGCCGGCTGCACGCACTGCCCGGCTTCGGTGAGCAGAAGGCCAAGATCTTCACCGCGCTGCTGGCCAAGCAGCTCGGGGTGACGCCGGACGGCTGGGCGGCCGCGGCCGGCGACTACAGCCTCGACGGGTACCGTTCGGTGGCCGATGTGACCGGCCCGGACTCGCTGCAGAAGGTCCGCGAGTTCAAGAAGGCCGCCAAGGCTGCGGCCAAGAAGTGAGGACCCGGCGATGAGCACTCCTCCGATCGACCCGCGCGAGCTGATCAAACTGCCGGTCCGGCTGGGCTTCGCCACCACCGGCATCGTGCTCGGCACCGTCGAATCGGCGGTCGGCATCGCCCGGATGGCGGTCGGCGGGGTGGAGTCCGAGGTCAACACCGCGATCGGGATCTCCGGCCCCACCGAGGTGGCTTCGGTCCGCGCGCCGATGATGGTGCTGGCCCAGGTGGCCGACCTGCTCAGCCCGGACCGCCCGTTCGGCCGGATCCTGGCGACCGGCGGACCGCTGGACCGGCTGATCGCGCCGGGCGGGGTGATCGACCGGCTCACCGCACCGGACGGGCTGCTCGAGAAGCTCACCGCGGCCGGCGGGCTGCTCGACCAGATGACCGACGACCGGGGCGCGCTGATGCGCATCGCCGCCAAAGACGGGCCCATCGACCGGCTCACCCGGCCGGGCGGGGTCATCGACATGTTCACCCAGAGCGAGGGCATCCTCGACCGGATCACGCGGCCGGGCGGGGCGCTGGATCTGCTGACCGACGAGAACGGCATCCTGATGCGCCTGGCCGCCAAGGACGGCCCGCTCGACCGGCTCACCCGCGACGGCGGGGTGGTGGACCAGTTCACCGAGAGCGAGGGCATCCTCGAGCGGCTCACCTCGCAGGGCGGGATCGTCGACAAGCTCACCGCTCCGGACGGGGTGCTCGAGAAGCTCGCGCAGCCAGGCGGGGTGCTCGACCGGGCGGCCAGCGACGACGGCCTGCTCGACCAGCTGGTCGGCGAGGGCGGGGCCCTCGAGCAGCTGATCGCGCCGGACGGCCCGCTCGACCGCTTCGCCGAGCTGTCCGAGACGCTCGCCTCGCTGCCGCCGAATCTGGCGGCCATGCAGGAGACGGTCGATCACCTCAACGAGGTGGTCGAGCTGCTCAACGCCTCGGTGGCGCCGATCGGCGGTCTCGCCGAGCGGCTGCCCAAGCGGCTCACCCGCGGCGGCGCCGGGGCCCGCGGCGCGTCCACGTCAACGGCCACCGACAATTATCTGCCCTGATCCGGGCGATACGCCGGTGGCCGTCGACGACCCCTCAGGCCTGTAGGCCCAGCTCTGTTCGGCCTAGCTCGGTGCCTTGGCGATGCGGCGCAGCCGCAGGTTGGCGAACTCGCCCAGACCCCAGCGGCCGAGCTCGCGGCCGTAGCCGGAGGCCTTGACCCCGCCGAACGGCAGTCCCGGCAGCGAGGTGCCGTGCTCGTTGACCATCGCCATGCCCACGTCCAGCCGGTCGGCCAGCGCGGTGGCCCGCTCCACGTCCGAGCTCCAGACCGAGCCGGACAGTCCGTAGTCCACATCGTTGGCGAGCTCGATCGCCGCATCGTCGTCGGGCACCGAGTAGACCACCGCCACCGGGCCGAAGATCTCGTCCCGGTAGGCCGCCATCTCGGGTGTGACCCCGGTCAGCACCGCCGGGGCCATGAAGGCGCCCGGGCCGTCGAGCGGCTGTCCGCCCACATGCAGGGTGGCGCCCTGGGCGACCGCCTCCTGCACCTGCTCGATCACCCGGTCGCGGGCGGCCACAGACGACAACGGCCCCACCTCGGTGGCCGGGTCGGTCGGATCGCCGACGGTGATCGCCGAGACCGCTGCGACCAGCCCGGAGACGAAGTCGTCGTAGATGTCCTCGTGGACGATGAACCGCTTGGGCGAATTGCAGGCCTGACCGCAGTTCATCATCCGGCCGCCGGCCGCACCGGCGGCGTGTGCGGCCGGGTCGGGGCTGTCGAGCAGGATGAACGGGTCCGAGCCGCCGAGTTCGAGCACCGACTTCTTCAGGTGGGCGGCGGCGGTCTGCGCGACCGCCGCACCGGCCCGTCCGCTGCCGGTGAGCGAGACGCCCTGCACCCGGCGGTCGGCGATCATGTCGGCGATCTGCTCGTTGCTGGCGTAGATGTTGATGTACGCATCCGACGGCACTCCGGCGCCGTGCGCGATCTCCTCCATCAACTGGGAGGACTGCGCGCAGATCGGTGCGTGCTTGAGGATGATCGTGTTGCCCAGCAACAGATTCGGCGCCGCGAAGCGGGCCACCTGGTAGTAGGGGAAGTTCCACGGCATGATGCCCACCAGGGGTCCGACGGGGCTGCGGGTGACGATCGATTCGGCCGAGCCCTGCGGGTCGAGCACCTCGGTCTCGAGCAGCGCCGGACCGTTCTCGGCGTACCAGTCGTAGATGGCGGCGGTCAGCGCCAGCTCCCCCAGTCCCTGGGCCAGCGGCTTGCCCATCTCGGTGGCGATCACCGCGGCGAGCTCGTCGGCGCGCTCCCGGTAGGCGGCCGCGGTGTCACGGAGCATCCGGACCCGGCTCTCGATCGGCGTGGTGCGCCACTCCCGGTAGGCCGCGTCGGAGCGGGCGAGCACGTCCTGCACCTCGCTGTCGCTCATGGTGGGAAAGGTGCGCTCGACCGCGCCTGTCGTCGGGTTCTCGGTCACATAGCTCGTCATGGCCGCGACCTTACGCGCCGAGAGCTTCCCACAGCAGAGAATTCAGCCGGTCGGCTCCGGCCGTCCGGATCGGATCGCAGGTGATCGCGAGCGTCACCGCATCGCCGATGCCGTGAACCCCGAGGGTGAGGGCGTGGGCGGCCGAGACGGCCGGGAAGCCGGCGGTGAAAAGCACCTCACCACCGCACAGGGTCAGGTCGGCCGGGCCCCGGTCGACCGACGAGACGACGGCGGCCCCGGTCACGGTCGCCGGCGGGGGCGCCGCGGCGCCGAGCCGGATGCCCAGCGCCGCCAGCGGTGCCGGTGTCCACGCGGCGGCGCGACGGGCCTGCACGGCCGACGGCAGCCCGTCCCGGCGGCGGGCGGCGGCCACCTCCCCGGCGATCGCCGCCGCCCGCTCGGCGCGGTCGCCGATCTCCGCATGCAGCGGTATCCCCGCGGTGTGGAAGTTGTTGCGGGCGCGGCGATCCGGTGACCGGCCGACGGCCAGCTCCACCGCCCCGGCCGGCCCGCCGACGTACTCGGGCAGTACCTCGGCCAGGACCGCCAGCGCACCGGCGGTCACCGGTACTCCCCCGCGGCGCAGCACCGCGGCCTCGACGGTGACCGTGCTCAGCTCGCGACGCCCGCTGTCGGGTCCGGCGGCCGGCGAGCCCGCGAGAGCCGGCGGCGGCTCGGCCTGCTCACGCCGTTCGCGGCGCCAGGCGGCTGCGCCCAGCGCCAGAGCGGCGGCCAGCCGGCCGCCCGCGGACAGCAGTCCGGTGACCGGGGCCACCGGTCCGGGTGCGCAGGTCGCCACTCCGGCCGGTGCCGGGGCGGCGCCGCCCAGCAGCGCGCGGGCCAGGTCGGCGGCCCGTCGGCCGTCGGCGAGGGCGTGGCTGACCTGCAGCACCACCACCCGCATCTGCGCAGCGGCGGCCGGGCCGGTGAGCCCCGGATCAGTGAGCCCCGGGGCGGCGGGCACCGGATCGAACAGGTGCAGCCGCCAGCAGGACCGGGTGGCATCGAGCCGGTCGGACATCAGTGCGGCCAGTTCGGCGAGCACCTCGGCGTAGCTGCGTGCGGTGCGGTGCCGGCGGAAGCGGCCGGCGTCGACCGGTGCCGGCATCCAGCGCGGATAGTTCAGCTCGGCGAGCACAGGCGCCACCCGCAGCCCCAGGTCCGGAATCGTCGCGGCCCGGGCGGCGAGCCCGGCCACAGGATCGTCCTGATCGTCCACGACCGCAAAGCAATACAGCAGGAACTGGTCGTTCCCGTGCAGCCGGGACTGCCAGAACATCGCCGCATCGGCGGGTGCCAGCGCGGTCATCGCACTTCCCGGCCGGGCAGTCGGACAGCTCGCATGACGCTCAGGGTAGCGTCAGCCCGGACACGGACAGGAGACCCCGATGACTGAGCAGACCGGAGCGGAGATCGATCCGCGCACCCCCGTTCTCGTCGGTGCCGGGCAGGCCGTCGAACGACTCGGCGACCCCGCCTACGCCGCCCTCGGAGAGGCCGACCTGGCCGCGCAGGCGGTGACCGCCGCGCTGGCCGACACCGGGCTGGCGGCCGCCGACGTCGCCCCGATGATCGATGTGGTGGCCGCGGTCCGCTCGTTCGAGAAGTCCAGTCCGGCCGCCCGATCGCCGCTGGGCCGGCCCGACAACATGCCCCGAGCGGTGGCGGCCCGCACCGGCATGGATCCGCGCCGGGCGATCGAGGAGGTCACCGGTGGGCAGAGTCCGCAGCATCTGGTGACCGAGTTCGCCGGGGCGATCGCGGCCGGCGAGACCGACGCGGTGGTGCTGTGCGGCGCCGAGGTGATGTCGACGGTGCGCGCCGCGCTGGCCGGCGACGGCGAGAAACCCGACTACTCCGAGCAGATCGACGGACAGCTGGAGGACCGCGGCTTCGGGATCGCCGGACTGACCTCCCTGGACGAGGTGCGTCACGGCCTCATTCCGCCGGTCACCCAGTACGCGGTGATCGAGAACGCCCGCCGGCATCGGCTCGGCGAGGATCCGGCCCGGTATGCGCGGGCGATGGGCGAGCTCTTCGCACCGTTCAGCCGGGTCGCGGCCGCCAATCCGTTCTCGGCGGCGCCCACCGCGTACACCGCCGACGAGCTGATCACGGTGACCGAGCAGAACCGCATCGTGGCGGCGCCCTATCCGCGCCGGCTGGTGGCCCGCGACCAGGTGAATCAGGCCGCCGCCGTGGTCCTGATGTCGGCGGGCGCGGCCACCGCCGCCGGCATCGACCGCAGTCGCTGGGTCTTCCTGCACGGCCATGCCGATGCCCGGGAGCAGCCGCTGATGACCCGGCCCGACCTGTCGTGCGGACCGGCCGCGGCCGCCGCGGTGCGCCAGGCCCTGGACATGGCCGGCCTGCGGCTCGACCAGATCTCGGTGCTCGATCTCTACAGCTGCTTCCCGGTCGCGGTATTCAACCTGACCGACGCGCTGGGACTGTCCCCTGACGATCCGCGCGGGCTCACCGTGACCGGCGGGCTGCCGTTCTTCGGCGGTCCCGGCAACAACTATTCGATGCATGCGATCGCCGAGACGGTCCACCGGCTGCGCGATGCCCCGGGCGCGTTCGGGCTGGTGGCGGCGAACGGCGGTGTGCTCAGCAAGCATTCGGTGGGCATCTACTCCACCACCGCCGCCCCGTGGCGCGACTCGTGGTCGGCGGCTCTGCAGGCCCGGCTCGACGCGCGCCCGTCGGTGCCGGTCTGCCACTATCCGGACGGCCCGGCCACTCTCGAATCGTTCACGGTGATCAACCCGGCACGCGACGACCGTTCGGCCGTCGTGATCGGCCGGCTCACCGCCGACGGTTCGCGGTTCATCGCCACCGTCGATGCCGGCGACACCGCCATGTTCGACCTGCTGACCGGCGACGACGACCCGATCGGCACCGGGATCTTCGCGCGATCGTCGACGAGCCACAACACGGCGACCCTGGACGAGGCCACCATGGCCGAACGGCATCCGCTGCCGCGCACCGGTTTCCGGGACGGCTACGAGGATCTGCTGGTGACCCGCAACGGCCGGGTGCTGGAGATCGTCATCAACCGGCCGCAGGCCCGCAATGCGATGCGCCCGCAGACCAACGCCGAACTCGACGAGGTCTTCGACGCCTACTTCGCCGACCCCGAACTGTGGGTGGCGATCCTCACCGGCGCGGGTGACAAGGCCTTCTCGGCCGGCAACGACCTGGCCGCGGGTATGGGGTCGATTGCGGTGCCGGCCAACGGTTTCGCCGGACTCACCTCCCGCCGGGACCTGCCCAAGCCGGTGATCGCCGCCGTCAACGGCTTCGCGCTGGGCGGCGGCCTGGAGGCGGCGCTGGCCTGTCACCTGGTGGTGGCCGACGAGGACGCGAGCTTCGGACTGCCCGAGGTGAAGGTGGGGCTGGCGGCTGCGGCCGGCGGCCTGGTGCGGCTGCCGCGGGCGATCCCGGCGGCGCTGGCCCGGGACATGATCCTCACCGGCCGCCGGATCGATGCCACCGCGGCGCTGCAGGCAGGCCTGATCTCCCGGATCGCACCGTCGGGCACGGTTCTGGAGCTGGCCCGCGAGGTGGCCCAGGAGATTCTGGCGGCCGCACCCACGTCGGTGCGCGCGTCGATCACCGCCATGGCCCGCGCCGACGCCGAACCGGACACCGTCGCCGCCGTACGGGCGGGGCTGTCGGTGCTCGACACGGTGCTGGTGTCCGCGGACACTCGGGAGGGCATGACCGCGTTCCTGGAGAAGCGTCCGCCGCACTGGACCGGTAACTGATCGCGCGGCGGAGCCGCCCGGACCGGGTCAGCCGGCGAGTTTGAGTCCGACCACCCCGGCGACCACCGCACCGATACACAGCAGCCGCACCATCGAGACGGGTTCGGCCCCGCTGACCATCGCGTAGACGACGGTGAGGACGGCGCCGATGCTCACCCACACGGCGTAGGACGTGCTGGTCGGCAGATCCCGCATGGCATAGGCGAGCCCGGCCATGCTGGCGATCAGGGCCAGGATGAAGACGATCGACGGACCGAGCCGGGACAGCCCCTCGGATCGTCCGAGCGCCGTCGCCCAGACCGCTTCGAGAGCGCCGGAGATGATGAGTACGACCCACGACATGATGGACCTCCAGCCACCGTCTTGTCGCGGTCCGGGTACGGCGGGCTCGTCCGGGTGCCGTAGTGCGGCACTGCGGGTCAGTTTATCCGGTGGTGCCGGTCAGCGCGCGGCGAGGGCCTCGGGGATCGGTGTGGAGCCGTCGTTGAACCGGATGGTGCGGCCGATGGTGGTGTCGTCGGCCAGCACCGCGGCGATCACCTGTGCCACGTTGCCGCGGGAGACCTTCCCCGAGGTCTCGGCGGTGGTGTCGATCTGCCCGGAGGGGTCGTCGTCGGTGAGCGTGGACGGGCCGAGAATCGTCCAGTCCAGATCGCTCGCCCGCAGATGCTCGTCGGCGGCCGCCTTGGCTTCGGCGTACGCGAAGAACGAATTGTCCGGTGCCACACCGTGGTTCACCGAGGCTCCGAAGTAGGAGACCATCACATAGCGCCGGACGCCGGCCTTCGCGGCCGCGTCCATGGTGGCGACGGCCGCGTCGTGGTCCACCGCCCGGGTGCGCGCCGGATTGCCGCCGCCGGCACCGGCCGACCAGACCACGGCGTCGTGGCCCGCGATCAGGGCGGCCAGCTCGTCCACCGTCAGGTGTTCGAGGTCGGCGATGAGCGGGTTGCCGCCGGCCGCGCTCACGTCGACCGCGTGGTCGGCATTGCGGATCGCTGCGGTGACCGAGTCGCCGCGCTGCGCGAGCAGGGCCTCCGCCTTCAGCGCGATCTTTCCGTGTCCTCCGAAAACAATGATGCGTGCCATGGCATCCACCCTACGGATCGTCGCGGACCGGTGGTACCGGCCGCCGAAGTCGGTTGCGGCGACGGGATAGGGGGCGCCGGGCGGGAAGGTGCTGCCGGGCGGGAGTCCCGCCCGGCGGGGGTCAGAAGGGTTTGCCGACGCCCGGGCAGTTCTGCTCGGTGTACTCGTTGACGCGCTGGGCGGGACCGGCCACCTTCATCGAGCCCATCAGACTCGAGGTGAGCCCGGCGAGCGGATTGCCGGCGTTCTCGGCAGCGGAGTCGTAGGACTTCGAATACCACTCGTCAAGTGCTTCGACGTCGGTCTTGATGTCGTCCGGGGCCACCGCGGCCGCTTCCTTCCACATCTGACTCAGGTCGCCGAGGGCGGAGAGGGCGGTGACCGATCCGGTCAGGAGGTTCTCGTCGTTGAGCGCCGCATTCATCGACTGCTCGTAGCGGTCTTTGTGCTTCTCCATGACGGCGCAGTACTTGGCGACGGACCGCTCGCTGCCGCCGCCCGAGTCGCAGGCCGTCAGACCCGCCAGCAGCAGCGGCACCGCAGCGAGAAGTGCGGCGCCGCCGGCACGGCGGCCGGGGACCCGACGGGACAGTGGTCGAGGTGCGGCAGTCATGCTCTGGGACGCTAACAGCGCGATCGGCCGCCGACAGTCGCCCGACCGGACGAAATCGGGCAGGTCACCCGATTCCGTCCGGTCGGCTCGACGGCCCCGTCGGGCCCTCACCCGGTTCGCCCGCTACTCAGTTCAGCTTGTACACCGTGGAGTTCCCGACCGTGACGGCCGTGAAGTTCTCGCTCACCCAGGCGGCGATCTCACTGGAGCCGCCCGGGCCGCCCCGGCCGCCGCCGTTGCCGCTGGTGACGTAGTAGCCGATCTTGCCCTCCTTCACCCACTGCTGGAACTGCTTCAGGGTGGGCGACGGGTCGCCGGACCAGCCTCCGATGGCCATGATCGGCTTGCCGGCCTCGAGTTGCAGTCCGGACGCCGACTGCGCACCGTTCACGGCGGCCGCCCAGGTGGTGTCGGTCTTCTTGAGCAGCGCGATCACCTCGTCGTCGACCATTCCGCCGGGACCGCCCATACCGCCGCCGCCCATGCCGCCGGGCATGCCGGAACCGGTCTGTCCGTCGCTCTGGTTGCCGTCGCTCTGGTTGCCGTCGCTCTGGTTGCCGTCGGGGCGGGCGCCGTCGGTCTGGTTGCCGTCGGGGCGGGCGCCACCGGGCCCACCGCCGCCGGGTCCGCCGCCGCCGGGTCCGCCCATGCCCGTACCGGAGCCGGTGATCACCGCGGTGGGGATGGAACCGGTGTGCGTGGTGCCAGCCGTGGCGATCCCGAAGGAGCTGACGGCGATTCCGCCGGCGACCACCAGGGTGGTGGCCAGCGACACCGCGCGCCGGCCGGTGCTGCCGTGGAGCAGGACCAGACCGATCAGGCCGATCACCGTCGCCGCACCGAGCACCCAGCCGAGCACCGGCCAGGCGTAGTCGGTGCGCGCCGCCCGGATCATGCCCCAGCCGGTGGCCGAGATCAGCAGCAGCGCAAGGAAAGCGGTGCCGGTCCAGGTGCGACGGTTGCGCCATCCGGTGATCGCGCCGATACCCACCACGGCGGCGATCGCCGGTGCCAGTGCGACCGTGTAGTACGGGTGCACGATTCCGCCCATGAAGGAGAAGACGATTCCGGTCACCACCAGCCAGGTGCCGAAAACGGTCAGCGCGACGGCGACATCGCGGTCGACGTGGCCGGCGTCGTCGGCCAGCGGGGTGCGCCGCCACTGCCGGAAGGCCTTCACGAAGCCGACGGCCATCGCGGCGACCAGCACCAGCAGTGCGGCTGGCAGCAGCCAGGAGATCTCGTTGCCGAACTCGTTGCTGAACAGCCGCGCCAGACTCGGGTCGCCGCCGAAGGAACCGCCGGTGGAGCCGGAGCCGCCGGGTCCGCCGCCCATGCCGCCGCCGGAGCCGCCGGTGATGCGGGACAGACCGTTGTAGCCCAGGACCAGGTCCATGAAGGTGTTGTCGGTGGAGCCGCCGATGTAGGGACGGGAGTCCTTGGGCCACAGGTCGACCAGTGCCGCGTACCAGCCGGCGGAGACGATCAGGGCGACGGCGGCGATCAGCAGGTCACGGATCCGCTTGAGCCAGCCGGTCTGGGCGAACAGCAGGTAGGCCAGCGCGAAGCCGGGCAGCACCAGCAGGCCCTGGAGCATCTTGGTGAGGAAGGCGAAGCCGAGCGCCACGCCGACCAGGGCGAGCCACTTCCAGGACGCTGCCTGGCAGGCCCGCACGGTGGCGTAGGCGGCCGCGGTCATCAGCAGCACCAGCAGGGCGTCGGGATTGTTGAAGCGGAAGATGAGCACGGCCGCCGGGGTCAGGGCCAGCACGGCGCCGGCCAGCAGCCCGCCGGCGGTCGCCGTGCGATCGCTGCCCGCAGAGAGCAGGACCCGCCGCACGGTGGCGTAGATCAATGCCACCGACAGCACGCCCATGATCGCCTGCGGCATCAGCACCGACCAGGAGGAGAGTCCGAAGATCCGCACGGACAGGCCGGTCACCCACAGGGCGGCCGGCGGCTTGTCGACGGTGATCGAGTTGGCCCAGTCCAGGGAGCCGAAGAGCCACGCCTTCCAGCTCTCCCCGCCGGCCTGGGCGGCCGCCGCATAGAACTCGTTGCCCCAGCCGTTACGGGAGAGGTTCCAGGTGTAGAGCAGAGCGGTGGCGGCCAGCAATGCCAGCAGCGCGCCGTGCCTCGGGGCTATACGGCGGTGCAGCGGCGTGCGCACGGCCTCGTCGGTCTCAGTCATGTCCTCTACGGTGAGCGGTCGGGCTGGCAGTACCACGCCCGGTGGCTGGGAGGTTGCTGTGAACATCCTCCCGGTGCTCCCGGCTGCGGCGCCGGGCGGTCAGAGCCCGCGCCCGGTATGAGTACTCTGCGCAGTATGCAGGCGGGGTCGCGGGTGCGGTGGTTGTGGTGGCTGCTTGCCTACACCGCACTCGCGATCGGCATGATCGGGATCGTGCTGCCGGTGCTGCCGACGGTACCGTTCATTCTGCTGGCGGCGTTCGCGGCGGCCCGCGGCTCGGAGCGCCTGCACCGGCGGCTGCTCGATGATCCTCGTACCGGCCCGATGATCGAGGACTGGAACCGCAACCGGTCCATAGCCCGGCGGGCCAAGGTGATCGCCACCGTCACCATGGTCGTCAGCGCGGTCGTCGTCGTTCTGGTCGCTCCGGCACTGTGGATTCCGCTGGTCGTCATCGCGATCATGCTCACGGTGGGCACCTGGATCTGGCTGCGCCCCGAGTCCTGATCGGCCTCCCCCGCCGGCGCGCTGGACGGCGGTCCGGCAGCTCAGAGTGGATGTCGGAGGTCGGTCGTACTCTGAAACCAAGAAAAATAGTTCGAACATTTAGGCGATATGGGAACAGAACACATCACATCATCGTTGAACTAGTAAGACAGGGCACAGCACTTCGGGGGAGGTGAGCACGCGATGACGACCAGCATCGACGACACCAGCACAATGGTGCTGCCCGACGATCCGATCGCACTCCAAGCCCTGATCACCGCCGCCGCCGCCAAGCAAGCCAAGTTGACCCGCGCCGACTACACCCGCTGCACCGACCGCCAGCTCACCGACCTCACCGAAGACCGCGAACGCGCCCGCCGCCTCATCAGCGCCGCCGACGCACCCCTCCTCGTCGAGATCAGCGACCGCGGCTCGTATCAGCAGGCCGGTGGAGCGAGCCTGGGCGGCTACCTCGTCGGCACCTTGCACCTCTCCGCCGCCGAAGCCCGCCGACGCCGTCTCCTGGCCGAAGCCGTCGGACAGTTCACCTCCATGACCGGCGAACCACTCCCACCACGCTGCCCGACCGCTGCTGCTGCTCTCGCCGACGGCACGATCGGCGCCGACCACGTCACCGAAATCTTCAAAACCATGCAGAAGATCCCGCACGCGGTCGATGCAGACCAACGCGCACGCGCCGAACGGGATCTGACCGCCGCCGCCGTCACGCTGACGCCGGAACAGACCCGGATGGTCGGACACCGACTGCTCTCCCTCCTCGACCCCGACGGCGAACTCGCCGACGACACCGACCGCCAACGCCGACGGTCCGTCACGTTGTCGCCGCAGGACCAGCAATTGATGACCACACTCCGCGGCTCGATCACCCCAGCCCTGCGCAGCCTCCTCGAGGTGGTCCTGACCAAATGGGCCGCACCCGGGATGAACAACCCCGACGACCCCGACAGCCCCACCGGTCCGGTCGACGCCGACGGCTTGGATCCCGAACTCCTCGACGCCGCCCGGCGGCGTGACCTGCGTTCGGCCGGGCAGAGGAATCACGACGCCCTGGTCGCGTTGTGCCGCTTCGCGCTCGGGCATGGGGCGCTCGGCGACCCGTCGCGGTTGCCGGCCGAATTCGTCGTCACCATCGACGAAAAGGATCTGGCCGAGTTGGCCGGGACCGGGTACACCGCCACCGGCACCCACATCCCCATCCCGGACCTGATCGACATGGCCGCCCACGCCACCTGGCACCTCGCCGTCTTCGCCCACCACAGCGCCGAAGTGCTCTACCTCGGCCGGTCACGGTTCGCCAACAAAGCCCAACGCCTCGCAATGTTCGCAAGGGATCGCGGCTGCACCCGACCCGGCTGCACCCGCCCGTTCGCCCAATGCGAAGCCCACCACGCCGACCTCGACTACGCCGACGGCGGCACCACCGACATCAACACCATCGGCGGCGCCTGCGGCGGCGACAACCGCCACGTCAGCACCACACCCGGCCACTGGGAAACCACCATCATCACCGACGGCCCCCACACCGGCCGGGTCGGCTGGCGCATCACCGGCACCGGACACGACTACACCGTCAACCCCATGCACCACATCGGACGCCGCACACCACACAACCCCCACTCACCACCAGAGGGGGCGTGACCTCATCGGAGGTCGACGACGGCGATCGCCTTTCCGAACACCCGGCGACCGTTGTGCACCGCGGTCAGGGCCAGCTCGGCCCGCTTGCGACCGGCGTCGAAGGTCTTGACCTTCCCGCCGAAGGTCACCTCGGCCGGGGCATCCGGCTGCACATAGATCGGGTTGGAGAATCGCGCGCGGTATTCACGGACCGCCGACGGATCGCCCACCAACCGGGTCAGGTAGCTGCCGCCCATCGCCATGGTGAGCATCGCCTGGGCCACCACGGTCTCCAGGCCCGCCCGGCGCGCCATCTCATCGCTGAAGTGGATCGGATTGGGGTCGCCGGCCACACCGGAGTACGCCACCAGGTTGCCGCGGCTGATCTGATACGTACGCTGATCCAGGATCTGGCCGGCCGCAAGGGTTGCAGCGTCGGCCACCGCCGGCCCCGGCGGCAGGTCTTCCAACGGCAGATGCACGGCCGACGGCTCGGGCCCCGCCGTCCTGCCGGGATCGACGGACGGCACCACCAGCATCACCTTCTCCGCGGCGGCCGCGACAGCGGGGTCCGCGGCGCCGGCCCGGGCGAGCAGAGTCACCCACACCTCCTGCAGGACCTCCCCCGATTCGTCCACGAAATCGGTTTTGATCACCAGCTGATCGGCCCGGTCCGACGGCCTGAAGGACTCCAGTCCCGACACCCGCCAGATCCGTGCCCCCACATACATCGGCCGGTGATACACGTTGCGCTGCTCCACGTGCAGTACCTGCGAGAGCGAATACTGCGGCGGGAGCAGCCCGTTCTGGGCCATCGGACCGCCCATCAGCGCCGCGAAGGTCAACGGCACCAGCGGCGCCGGATGCCCGGCCGCCCGCGCCTCCGCCGCATTCCAGCACAGCGGGCTCGCCTCACTCGCCGCCTGCGCGAACTTGCGCGCCTCCTCCCGGCCGATCTGGAAAAAGTCATCCGAGGTGGTCCGGACACCGACGAGGTCCTGCGGATCCACCAGGGAGACAGTCGCGGAGTTCGTCACCGTTGTCGCATTCACCCGATCAATGTGCCACCGGCGGTCCCCGTTCGCCAGGGCAGAGTGACCACTCTCATCTGCGCGTTCGGTCACATCGGCACTGCGCGCCGATAGGACCGATCTCCTTGCCCGCCAACGCCGCCGGGGCGTGAACGCACCCGGGCTCACAGTGCGCGCTTGAGTCCGACGTGGTCGGTCCGGTAGCCGAGCCCGGTGTAGAAGCCGCGGGCCCGCTCCCGCACCTCGTCGGTGGTCACCTGCGCCAGCGTGGCACCGTGCACCCGGCCGTGTTCGTGCGCCCAGTCGAGCATCGCCGTGCCCAGACCCTGCGAACGGTGCCCCGTGGCCACCCGCAGTCCCTCGATCTGCAGCCGGGTGGTGCCTCCGCGGCTCAGTCCGGGCAGCACGGTCAGCTGCATGGTGCCCACCGCGGCGCCCCCGTCGTCGTGCACGATCGCCAGGTAATGCGAGTGGTCCCGGGCCACCGCGTCGAAGGCTGCCTCGTAGGGCCCGTACTCGGCCACCTCCCGGTCGCCGCCCACCTCGTCGTCGGAGAGCAGCGCGACGATGTCGGGGACGTCGGTGCGCACCGCCCGGCGCAGCTGGTACCGCCGGCCGCCGGCGGTCAGCCGCCCGCCCACGGACGATCGTGCGCCCGCCCGCAACCGGGTCACCAGCAGATCCAGCCAGCCGCCGACCGCCTCACGCGCCTGCGCGGTGTCCGGGTAGCGGCACCGCAGGTGCAGGCCGGCGCCGTCGAGAATGAACCACAGCATCACCCCGTTGGTGCGGATCGCCGCCCCCACGTACTGGGCGTCCATGCCGTTCGCGTCCACCCGGACCGGCAGCCGCCGCAGGTCCAGCCACGACACCGCGAACATGCCGGGCGCCTCCGGCATGCCGCCCCACGGGGCGAGGATGTCCTCGAGCGGCCACGAACCGAGTTGCACCGCTTCCCTGACGGCGGCCGCGGCCGCCGCCGGCCCGGGCACCTCGCATTCGATCACCGAATTGGTGATGAACCAGCCGACGCTGTCGTGCCAGCGCTCGTCGTAGCGGCTGTGCACCGGGAACACGGCGCGCAACGGCACCCCGGCGAGCTCGTCGGTCACCTCGGTCATCGTCGAGATCACCAGGGCCAGCGTCGAAACGCCCTCGGAGCGGGCCTGTGCACCGAAGGCGGCGCTGTCGTCGACGTCGAAGACGTCGCGCACCTCGACCCGTTCGAGCTGGTCCTGTGTGGGCCCGAGCGGCAGCGGGAAACGCGGCATCACCTCGCCGCTGTCGGCGAGGACCTCCGCCCAGCGGCGGCGCACCGTCTCCGGCGCCGCCGGGCGATCCCGGAGCGCACGGGTGTGGTCGACGAACGGCGGCACCGGCGCGGCCGGCAGCGAACCGGACAGCGCGGCCCGCAGATCACGCAGAATCACCAGCATCGACCACATGTCGACGTGGGCGTGATCGGAGGCCACCACCACGGTGGGGCCGGTGGCCGTCTCCAGCACGCACAACCGGTGCGCGGGCGCCGAATACGGTGAGCAGGCCTCGTCGAGCACCTGCTGCAACGCCTCGTTGACGGCCTGCCCCGCGGCGACGGGATGTTCGCGCCAACTGCCGGAGCACACCCTCGTCTCACGCAGCCGCGGCTGCCCGTCGTCGCCGAGCGAGAACGCGGTCCGCAGCGTACCGTGACGTCCGACCACCGCCAGCCACGCCTGCGCGAGCGTCTCCCGCGGCACCGGTTCGGGCAACCGGAACGACAGCGCCATCCAGGATCCGGGCCGGGCCCCCGCACCGACGTGCCGACGCTGGTCGAAGGAGATCGGCAGGTCGGGGCCGGTGGGCTCGACGACGAGGTCGTAGCCGTAGAGCCGTCCGAAGTCCAGGCGCAGGTGCGCGACGTTGGTGAGCCGCATGGCGGTAATCTAGCGGCCTAAAATTTCCGCGCTGTTACACGTGAGGAGTCGACGATGAGCCGGTTCGCGGTCCCCGGGGCGGTACTCGACACCGAATTGAGCGACGAGGGCGGGCAGGCCGTGGTGCAGTTGCACGGCCTCACCTCCAGCCGCGCCCGCGACCGGGTCCTGGACCTGGACCTCGGGCTGGGTCTGTCGGGCACCCGGCTGCTGCGCTACGACGCCCGCGGCCACGGCCGCTCCACGGGCCGGCCCGTTCCCGGCGACTACCGCTGGCCCGCCCTCGCCGACGATCTGCTGGCCCTGCTCGACGACCGTTTTCCCGGCGAGCGCGTCTACGGGGTGGGCACGTCGATGGGCTGCGGCACCCTGCTGCACGCGGCCGCCGCCCAGCCCGGCCGGTTCGCGGGGCTCACGCTGCTGCTGCCGCCCACCGCGTGGGAGTCGCGGGTGGCGCAGGCGCAGGACTATCTGGCGTCGGCCGAGTTGGTCGAACGCGAAGGCATCGAGCCGTTCATCGAGGCCGGCCGCGCCGCACCGCAGCCGCCGGCGACGATCGGACGGCCCGAGACGGTGCCGGAGATCTCCGCGGACCTGCTGCCGTCGGTGCTCCGCGGCGCCGCCGCCAGCGACCTGCCCGATCTCGGCGCCCTGACCGGGATCGACGTGCCGGTGCGGATCCTGGCCTGGATCGACGATCGGTCCCATCCGCTCTCCACGGCCCGCGGTCTGGCCGGCGCGCTGCCGCAGGCGCGGCTGACCGTCGCGACGACCCGCGACGACGTGGCCGGCTGGCCGGCGCTGCTGCATCGGGACGTGCTGCAGGTCGGGACCGAACCGACCCGATAGGCTAGCCCACCATGACCACGGGCGCGAGCATCGATGCCGCGCCCGCCGCCGGCCCGGCCGGGCGCAGGCTTCCCGTCGTTCTGGTGGCGCTGGCCGCGCTGGCCGCGCTCGGCGCACTGGCGATCAACGCGGTCATCACCCCGCTGTCGCGTCCCGGCCACCTGTTCTACGTCGCGATCGACGCCGAGGTGTACCGGGCCGGCGCAGAGACTCTCTGGTCCGGCCGGCCGCTCTACGACGCGGCGGTGCTGGTGGTGCCCGACATCGACATGATGTTCACCTATCCGCCGTTCGCCGCGATCGCCTTCCTACCGCTGCTCCTGCTGCCCACGTCGGCGACCTTCGTACTCTTCTACGCCGGGAACGCACTGCTCGCCGCCGGGCTGATCGGGATGTCGCTGCGGCTGCTCGGCTACCGGCGCGACCGCAACTTCTGGGCGTTCACCGTGCTCGGCGCGGTCGGCCTGCTGCTGCTCGAGCCGGTGCGGACCACATTCGCGCTCGGCCAGATCAACCTGCTGCTCGCGGTCCTCGTCGTCGCCGATCTGGGCCGGGCGCGGCGCTGGACCGGGATCGGTGTCGGCCTGGCGGCCGGTATCAAGCTGACCCCGCTCGTCTTCGTGGTGTACCTGCTGGTGGTCCGCCGCTTCCGCGCGGCAGCAGTCGCCGTCGGCACGTTCGCCGGCACCGTACTGCTCGGCCTGGCCGTGATGCCCGGCGACGCCTGGACGTACTGGACCGACAAGGTGCTCAGTTCCGGGCGGATCGGGGTGACCGACGCCTGGTCCAACCAGTCGGTGAACGGCTTCGTATCCCAGCTGCTCCGGATCGCCGACGTGCAGCGCTACCAGGACCCGGCGACCGGGGTGTTCGCGGCGCCCGGCTGGATGTGGCTGCCGCCGGCCCTGGCGGTGGCCGTCGCCGGGCTGTGGGCGGCCGCTCGCGCCCACCGTCGCGGACAGGAGCTGCTGGCGGTGTCGCTGACCGGCATGACCGGCTGCGCCGCCTCCCCGTTCTCCTGGGGGCACCATTGGGTGTGGGTGGTCCCGTTGCTGCTGGTGGCGCTGGACTACGCGGTGCGGCGCGGCCGCTGGTGGGCGTGGGCGGCGCCGCTGACCGTGGCCGCCCTGACCTTCGTCTGGTGGTTCCCCGACGGCCGCGGCGGCCGGCAGTGGGGTCTGTTCATGATTCCGCGGCCCGCCGATCCGGACGGCTGGCACACCGCGGCCATCGTCGTGGGGGCCGGCTGCTATCCGCTGCTGCTGACCGTCGCCTGCGTCGTCCTCGGCGGCCGCGGCGGGCTCAGCCCGGCTGGGCCGCCACCAGCGCCGTCAGCTGCCCGAGCAGGGCGTCCACCTCTCCGTGATGCCGCTCCTCCGGAGTGAACTCGCCATCAGCCCAGTGCACGAACATGTTGAAGTTCACCTCGGCACGCACCACCGGCATGGAGAAGTTCACCACGATCTGCCGCCACTGCTCGATGGCGCGGACCCCGCCGACGGAGCCGTGCCCGACGAAGGCGACCGGCTTGCCCACCCATTCGGCGCCGAGGCTGTCGACGGCGTTCTTGAAGCCGCCGGGCACGCCGTGGTTGTACTCGGGAGTGACGAAGACGAAGCCGTCGAGCGCATCGATCGCCGACGACCAGCGCTACACGCCCGGATCGTCGTAGCTCTTGCCCGCCGCCATCGGATGGACCGGGCTGGTCAGCACCGGAATGTCGTAGTCGGCCAGCTCGATCAGGGAGAACTCGGCGTCGGTGCGCCGTTCGGCGACCTGCTGAACGTAGCCGGCCACCGCGCTGGTGACCCGCTCGGTAGACCCCGAGCGCCAGATACAGCGCCACGACGCCGATGTTCTCCACCAGCGGCAGCGCATCCACCCGCTCCGGGATCGCCGGCGCGCACGGCGCCACCAACGCCCAGGTGGCTCTGGCCTGGTTGTATGCGGCCGGAGAACGGGCCGGCCTGCCGGTGGTGTGGTTGGCGTCCCAGCCGTCGCCCATCCGGCTGGTCTGGTCACCACCGAGCCCCGAGTGGCGATCTCGATCAACGACCCCGATCAGCCGTACCGTTATCTGGAGGTGCGCGGGGTCGTCGAGCGGATCGACGCCGACCCTCGCGGCGCCTTCTTCCTGGAACTGGCCGACCGGTATTCGCTGCCCATCGAGGGGCCTCCCGGCGATGCCGCCCATCGGGTGGTCTACGTGGTGCGGCCGACGGCGACCAGCTACCAGTAGGACGCCCGCCTCGACGCGGCCGCCCCGGCGGCGTTCAGTCCACCGCCACGGTGAACAGATGCCGCTGATCGATCCGCTCGGCCACCCCGGCCACCCGCAGAATGTTCTCGTGGTCGTAGCCGGTCCACCGCTGGCTGCGCTGGCGCTGATACTCCGACCAGGACGGCACGACGAACTGCTCGACGTACTCGCCGGTCGTCTCCCCGCTGCGGTACAACCGCCAGGAGCGTCCGCCGGTGCGCCGCCGGGACCGCGCGAGCGCCTCCATCGCCGTGATGAACGCCGCGGTGTTCTCCGGTTCCACCCGGTAGCGGACGTTCACCTGAACAGGCCCGTCGGAGGGTTCCGGTTCGAAGACGATCGTGGGCACCGGCCAGGTGACGAACAGTGTGCGGTCGAGCCGCGCGGTGAGCGGATGCATCGGGACGACGACCGCGGCCAGCGCGTTGAGCAGCAGCGCACCACCGGCGATGCCCAGCGCCGGCCCCACCCCGATCGCGTCGCCGACCAGACCCCAGGCCAGGGCCCCGGTGCCCTGCAGGCCGGAGAAGACGAGCAGATACATCGACATGCCGCGGGCCCGCACCCACTGCGGCAGGGTCAGTTGCAGCGCCGCATTGAGGGTCGACAGCTGCGCGGTCCAGCCGAAGCCGGCCAGCGCCAGCGGGGCCACCGCGGCGGCGAAGGGCAGGAAGCCGGCGGCCAGCGCACCGCCGGCGAACAGAATCGACGAGCCCACCAGCAGCACCTCGTCGGAGAGCCGGCTGCGGAAGGACGGCAGAATCAGCATGCCCACCACCGCGCCGCCGCCGACCACGCCGAGGACCCCGCCGTATCCGGTCGAGTCGAGGTGGAACCGGGTGCTGGCGACCACCGGCAGCAGCGCCCACACCGCCGAGGCCGGCACGGCGAACAGCGCCGCCCGCAGCAGCAGCCGCCGGACCACCGGGGCCGCGGCCACATAGCGCAGGCCCACCCCCAGCGACATGGCGATGTGCTCGCGTTCGACGTCGGCGGGGCCGGTCGTGCGATGCCAGCTCAGCAGGGCGGCGAGGACCGCGAGGTAGGACGCCGCATTGATGGCGAAGACGGTGCCCGCACCGCCGAAGGAGAACAGGAATCCGGCCAGTGCCGGTCCCACCGCCCGCGCGGTGTTCATGGCCACGCTGCCCAGCGAGGCGGCGTCCGGGATCTGTTCGCGCGGAACCAGTTCCGGCTGGATCGCCTGGAAGGCGGGGGCGCTGAGCGCGGAGCCGGCGCCGAGCAGGAAGGTCAGGCACAGCATGGTCACCGGCGTCAGGTGCCCGCTCCACGCCAGTCCCGCCATCAGACCGGCGACGACGATCGCATAGCCGGTGAGCACGATCAGCAGCCGGCGCACGTTCAGCACGTCGGCGAGCACCCCGGCCAGCAGCGAGAAGATCAGCGTCGGCGCCAGGCTGGCGGTCTGCACCAGCGAGATCACCAGGGCACTCGACCCGGCGTCGACGAGGAACCATTGGGCGCCGACGGTCTGCATCCACAGACCGATGTTGGACACCAGCTGGGCCAGGAAGATGTTCCGGAACGCCGTGATCTTGAGCGGCTCGAGCCCCATCGCCATCAATGGCTCCCGGGACCGCGGTGACGGGGCGGCATGGTCATCGCTCCATCATGACCGACCGCGCGGTTCGTGACGGAGCCGCCGGCACGGCAACCGGTCGAACAGACGATGACTACGGTGGTGTGCAACGCCCTCGAACGAAAGGCCGGCGACCATGGTGATGGCAGACAGAGAAGGGGTGAAGACCGCCTCCGGTCCGGTCACCGCCCTGACGATGCTCGGACTGGTCGGCACCGTCGGCAACGGCCTGGCCCGGCTCCCCTTCGTCCACCCGTTCCGCGGCCCGGGCGGTTTCGCCGACAACCTCGGACAGTCCGCGACCCGGCTCGCGGTGCGCGCCTTCATGGGTTACACCATGTCGCTGCCGATCCCGGAGTTCCGGTCGATGGAGCGCGTGCTGGACCGTCTGTGCCGGGTCGTCATGCCGCCGGTGGTCGGCGGCATCGGCCGGGTCGAGCTCGAGCAGGCCCAGGTGGGCGGCATCGACGGCGTGTGGTGCCGCACCAAGGCCGAGGCGCAGGTGGACGACGACGGGAATCCGGTCGCCACTCAGGGCACCATCCTGTATCTGCACGGCGGCGGCTACATCGGCACCACCCCGATGATGTACGCCGCCTTCGCCGCGGCCCTGGTGCGCATCTCCAACTGCGAGGTCTTCATGGCCGACTACCGGATGGCCCCGGAGTTCCCCTACCCCGCCGGCGTGCTCGACGCCGCCGACGTCTACCAGGCGCTGCTCGACCGGGGCATCCCGCCCGAGCATCTGATCATCGCCGGCGACTCGGGCGGCGGGGGTCTGGCCACCTCCCTCATCCACCATCTGCACGAGCAGGGCCTGCCCCGGCCCGCCGCGATGGCCCTGTTCTCGCCGGAGATCGACCTGGACCTGAATCAGGAGTCGATGACGGCCAACGCCGACACCGACGTCCTGCCGTGGAGCATTCCGGTCGCGCCGTACCTGCACGGCCTGCAGCCCAACGACGACCGGGTGTCGGCCATCTACTCCACTCCCGAGCCGGACTGGTTCCCGCCGACCTTCATCTGCTGGGGCGGCGCCGAGATGTTCCGGGACAGTATCCGCACCTTCGGCGAGCGGCTCGACGAATCCGAGGTCGTTGTCCGGCTGATGGAGGAGGACGGCATGTTCCATGTCTTCCCGATTCTGATGCCGTGGGCCGAGTCGTCCAAACGCGTCTTCAAGACCCTGACCGCGCTGGCGGGCGTCCATGTCGCGCCGGAGCCGCGGACGGATGCGCCGGGCACGGCCGGCACGGACACGCCCGCGCAGGCTGCGCCGGTCCCGGCCGGCGAGACCTGATCTGGATCCGGCGGATCAGGGCAGCAGGCCGTCGCGCCGAGCGATCACCACGGCCTCCAGCCGGCCGGAGGCGCCGAGTTTCCGCAGCACCGACTTCATATAGCCCTTGGTGGTGTGCACCCCGATGCCGAGCTCATCGGCGATCCGGGGGTTGCTGTAGCCCAGCGCCGCCAGCGTCAGCACATCCTGCTCGCGGCCGGTCAGTTCCACCGCGGGTGCGGCGGCGGCACCGTCGAGCAGGTCGTCGGTGATCGCGGTGATCGACGCGGCGAGCGCGGCATCGTCCACCGACCGGGCCAGCGCGCGCAGCTGCGCATAGGCCTCGGTGACCCGCACCCGCAGCGCGTCGCCGGCGCCGTCGGCCGCGACGCTCGCGCGGGCGGCGATGATCTCGTGTTCGAGGGTGCGCGCCTCGAGCGTGAGCGCGTCGAGGGTGCGTGCGCCCAACGGCGCCGCCACCCGCAGGGCGCCGTAGATCACCGCCACCACCCGCCGGTCCACGATCACCGGTGCGGCGGCCATCGCCCGCACCCGTTCGGCGGCGATGACGGCGTTGTACCGGTGGGTGATGGTGGGACTGCGCAGATAGTCGTCCACCACGATCGGCCGGTTGACGGTCATCACCTTGCCGCCGAGGCCGTGCCCCACATCCACGGACACTCCGTCGATCACCCCGGCGGTCCGGCCGGCGAAGTGATCGAGCCGCAGCCCGCGCTCCGCGTCGACCACCGCCCCGATCGCCAGCGGGACGCCGCTGCGGCCGCGGAACCGGTGCAGGGTGTCGTCGATGCGGGCGGCGAGCGACGCCTCGGGCATCCCCCTCTGGCTCATCAGCGCTCACCTCACCGCGTTCCCCCCTCTTCGGGGGGTGGCACCGTTCCGTCATGGGCCGCCACACTGACGACCAGTTCTGTGACCCACGTTACCCATGCTGGAGGACCCCGTGCCGACCACCGTCTATCCCGTCGCCGAGACCGGCGTCGCCGAGCTGCTCGCGCGCTACGGAGCGCCCGACGCCGATGCCGCTCACCTGCTCGTCGACCGCCACGACCCCGCGGCCGTCGCCTTCACCACGGTCTCGCTCGACGGCGAGGCCCTGGTGCGCACCGACGTGACCTACGGCGAGCTCGCCGAGCAGTCCCAGCGGCTCGCGTCGGGGCTGGCCTCGCTCGGCGTGACCCGGGGCAGCCGGGTGGGCGTGCTGATGGGCAAGCGCACCGAGCTCGTGGTGACCCTGCTGGCACTGGCCCGTCTCGGCGCGGTCTACATCCCGCTGTTCACCGCCTTCGCCACCCCGGCCATCGAGATGCGGCTGCGCGGCGGTGACGCCACCGTCGTGGTCACTCAGCGCGACCAGGCGGACAAGCTCGACCCCATCGACGGACTGACCACGGTGGTCGCCGACGGCGACGGCGATCTGGCCTTCGACCGGCTGCTGGCGCAGAACGCGCCGATCGCCGAGTCGGTGGCCGTCGGCGGCGACGGTCACCTGATCCTGCTCTTCACCTCCGGGACCACGGGCACCCCGAAGGGTGTACCGGTGCCGCTGAAAGCCCTCGCGGCGTTCGAGACGTACATGCGCAGCGGCCTGGACGTGAGCGACGACGACGTCTTCTGGAACGCCGCGGATCCGGGCTGGGCGTACGGGCTCTACTACGGCATCCTCGGCCCGCTGACCATCGGCCGGCCCAATGTCCTGCTGCAAGCCGGCTTCACCCCCGAGGTGACCGCTCGGGTGATCGACGAGCTGGGCGTGACGAACTTCGCGGCGGCGCCGACGGTGTACCGCTCGCTGAGCAAGAGTCCGGCCATCGACGGCTGCGTCCTGCGCCGCGCGTCGTCGGCCGGCGAGCCGCTCACCCCGGACGTGATCACCTGGGCCGAGGGCGCCCTCGGCACACAGGTCCGCGACCACTACGGGCAGACCGAGCACGGCATGTTCATCAACAACCACTGGGCCGACGCCCTCCGGCGCCCGCTGATCCCCGGTTCGATGGGTCAGCCCATGCCCGGCTACGCCGCCGGCATCGTCGAGGGCGAGATCGCCATCGACGTGGCCGCCAGCCCGCTGTTCTGGTTCCCCGGCTACCTGGATGCTCCGGAGAAGACCGCGGCGCGCTACACCGGCGACGGCGCCTGGTATCTCACCGGCGACACCGGCCGGGTCGACGACGACGGCGACTTCTTCTTCACCGCGCGCGACGACGACGTGATCATCATGGCCGGCTACCGGATCGGTCCGTTCGATGTGGAGAGCGTCCTGATCACCCATCCGTCGGTGGTCGACGTCGCCGTCGTGGGCCGCCCGGATGCGCTGCGCGGCGAGGTTCTCGAAGCCTTCGTGGTGCTCGCGGACGGGGCGGACGGCGGCGCGGACCTCGAGGCCGAGCTGCAGCAGCTGGTCAAGACCGGTTTCGCCGCGCACGCCTATCCGCGGACCGTGCACTTCGTCGACTCGCTGCCGAAGACGCCGTCGGGCAAGATCCAGCGGTTCCTGCTGCGGCAGTGACCGATCCGCGCAGAACTTCGGCACTGAAGTGCGGCCCTGGTGCGTACTTCAGTGCCGAAGTCTCCGGCGATCAGGCCACCGGGAGCCGGCGCCGCAGGAAGTCGAGCTGATCGGTCACGTTGACCTCGAAGTCGTCGCCGACGTAGATGTCGAAGTGCCCGGCGTCGTCGAGCTTGATCTCGGCACCGGGCGCCTGCGCGGCGTACCGGCGGGTCGGCACCGGCGGGGCGATCGTGTCCTGCTCGCAGACGGCGAAGAACGCCGGGCAGGTGATGTGTTTGGCCTTCCGGCCCGGGAACGCCCGGATGATCTCGAAGGCGAAACGGGCCGCGACCTCCTGCGGGAAGGTGGTGCTGGGCGGGTTCAGCCGTTCGATACCGGCGACCGAGTCCGGCGAGGTCATGAGCGCCACCGAGCCGGGCCGGCCGGAGGTCGCAACCATCACCGGCGGACGTCCGACCAGACTGCCGGCCAGATCGGCCAGCGCCAGGCCGGTGAGCCTGACCGAGGTGAGCGGCGGGATCGGCGAAGGGGCACTGGGCGATGACTGCGGCGATGCGCGGATCGTCGGCGGCGGTGGCGATGACGTGGCCACCGCCGAACGAAGTGCCCCACACCGCCACCCGTTCCGGGTCGGCGCCGTCGATCGTCCGCGCGAAGGCGACGGCGGACTCCCAGTCCGCGCGCTGCTTCGCGATCGACAGCAGCTGACGCGGCCGGCCGCCGCTGGCGCCGAAGTGCCGGTAGTCGAAGACCAGGCACAGGTATCCCGCGGCGACGAACCGTTCGGCGAAGGCGTCGAGCCGCTGCTCCCGCACTCCCCCGAGACCGTGCGCCATCACGATGATCGGGCGGACTCCGGCCGCACCGGACTCGTCGGGCCGGTACAGCCAGGCCGCGCAGTCGGCGGCCACCACCCCACCGGCGGCGACGCGGACCCAGCGGCGGGCCGCGGAGAATCGCCGCGCCGTCGTGGACGCGGCACGCGAGATCATCGCCGAGGTGGGGGTGGATGCACTCAAGCTCGAGGCGGTGGCCGAGCGTGCGGACGTGGCCGTGCAGACCATCTACAACCGGGTGGGCGGGCGGTCGGCGGTGCTCACCGCGGTGGCCGAGCAGGCACTGGAGGAATCGCGGGTCTACATGGATGCCGCCTACGAGACGCCGGGCCGGCCCGACGAGCGCATGCTCGCCGTGGCCACCACCTACGCCCGCTTCGCCCGGGAGCGGCCGCACGAGTTCCGGATCCTGGTGGAGCCCCCGGACGAGCCGGAGGCGCTCGACCGCATCGCCGAGCTGACCCGGCACCAGAACGCGAAGCTGGCCAACGCGCTGCGCGAGGCGATGGACGAGGGCAGCGCCCGCCCCGACCTCGACCCCGACGCCGTGGCCACCGCGGCCTGGGCCGCGATGAACGGCATCCTCGCTCTAGCGTGGCGCCCCGGCGGCCTGCGGGTCGACGGCCCCGATCTCGACCGACTCATCGCCGCACACATCGGCGCCCTCACCGACGGCATCCGCCGGCCCACATCGACGGCGTAGCGTCGCACCCGACCGCCCCCGGGCGCACATCGTCGGCGTCACCGGAACACCGATGCACCTGTTGTTAAATCCACGTTGTGGATATACTGTCCTCAGTACGATAACCACATCGTGGATTTAAGAGAGTGAGCACACCGAGGATGACCGGTCGTCCTGGCCGCCACCGACGGCGCCGGCGCCGACGTGGTCCTCGACCACGTGGGCGGATCATCGTTCGGATCGCTGCCGAATGCGACCGCGATCGGCGGCCGGATTGTCAGTATCGGCCGGCTGGCCGGTCCGGCGACCGATCTCGACCTGGACACGATCGCCTTCCGGCGGCAGAAGCTGATCGGCACCACCTTCTCCATCCGCACCCGCGCCGAACTCGGCGACGTGGTGGCCGCGCTCGCCGAGCAGGTGCTGCCGGCCGTCGCGGAGGGAAAGATCACCCCGCGGCTCGACAGCGTCTACCCGGTGGAGCGGGCCGACGAGGCGGCCGCCAAGCTCCGCGACAACGCGGCGACCGGCAAGGTGGTGCTGTCCTTCGCCGATGCGCACACCCGGGATCCGGAGCCGGCGCCGATCGCGAACTTCTTCGGGACCATCCGGCAGATCGGCTACGTGGTCCGCGACATCGAGGCGTCCATGCGCGGCTTCCTCGACGTCGGCATCGGGCCCTGGTTCTATCTGAAGGGAGTCGCACCCGGCGACTTCACCTACCGGGGCGAGCCGTCGGACATGGTGATGGACGTGGCGGTGGCCAACAGCGGCGACATCCAGATCGAACTGATCACGCCCACCAACGATGCGCCGTCGATGTACAAGGACTTCCTCGATGCCGGACACGAGGGGGTTCAGCACATCGCCTACTGGGCGGAGGATTACCAGGGTCTGTACGACCGCGCCCGCGCCGCGGGCTTCACCGTCGGCCAGGAGGGCCGGATCGGCGGTGCGGACGGCCGCTTCGCCTATCTGGCCACCGAGACCCATCCGGGAACGGTCGTGGAGATCAGCGATCTCGGCGGCACGAAGGCCTTCGTCTTCGGTCTGATCAAGCTGGCGGCCGAGAACTGGGACGGTTCCAATCCGATCCAGGAGATCGACGCCGGCCTGCTCAGCGGCGATCCGGAGGCGGCCGCCGCCCTGATGGCCGAGTTCGGGTGAGCGCCGTGCGGGTCCACCACCTCAACTGCGGCACCATGCGCCCCCGGTTCACGCCCGGCGGACTGGTCTGCCATGTGCTGCTCATCGAGACCGCGAACGGTCTGGCGCTGATCGACTCGGGTCTGGGCACCAGCTACGGCAGGGCCCCGGGCGACACCTTCGGGCCGTCCCGCTTCTACGTGCGGCCGGACTACGACGAGACGCAGACGGCCGTGCGGCAGGTGCGCGCGCTCGGCTACGACCCGAAGGACGTGCGGGACATCGTGCTCACGCACTTCGACGCCGATCACGTCGGCGGGGTCGCCGACTTCCCCTGGGCGCGTGTGCATCTGACCGCCGACGAGGCCGATGCCGCGCTGGCGCCCAGGACGTTCGTCGAGAAGTCCCGCTACCTGCCGGCCAATCACGAGCCGCTGCCGAACCTGGTCCGCCACGACCCCGCCCGCGGGGATCGCTGGCGCGGTTTCGCGGCCGCCACCGAGCTCACGCAGATCGGTGACGGCATCGTGCTGCTCGCCCTGCCCGGGCACAGCCGCGGTCACGCCGCCGTCGCCGTCGAGACCGGCGACCGCACGATCCTGCACGTCGGCGACTCGTTCTATCACCCCGGTCAGATCGACGGCGGCCACGCGCCGCGTGCGCTCACCCTGATGGAGCGGGTGATCGCCTACGACTGGCCGCAGGTCCGGGAGAACCATGCGCGCCTGGCCGAGCTCTGGTCGGTCGCCGATCCCGGCCTGGTGCTGGTGAATGCTCACGATCCGAGCCTGCTGGCCCGGGCACAGGAAGGGAGAAGTCGATGAAGATCGCAGTACTCGGAGCGACCGGAAACCTCGGTACCGAGGTGGTGAACGAGGCGCTGACGGGCGGTCACACGGTGCTCGCCTATGCGCGCCGGCCGGAGGCGATCACCCCGCGCCCCGGCCTCGAGGTGGTCGGCGGGCAACTCGACGACGTCGATGCCCTGTCGGCGGCCCTGGCCGGGTCCGAGACGCTGATCGTCAGCGTCACCGGACCGATGAAGGATCACACCTTCTGCCGCAGAACGCTTCCCGGCATCCTGACGGCGGCACAGCGGGCCGGGGTGAACCATCTGGTGCTGGTCTCGGCGTTCGGCGCCGGCGACACCGCCGCACAGGCCTCACTGGGCGCCCGGCTGCTCTACCGGACCGTACTCAAGGGCTTCTTCGACGACAAGGCGTCCGGCGAGGAACTGCTGGCCACGGCGGGGCTGGCCGCCACGGTCGTCTTCCCGGTGAATCTGAAGCAGACAGCCTCGGGCGCCGGAGCCGCCGTGGAGCCGCTCGAGAACGTCGCGCGGGTTCCCGGCCTGCCGACTCTGCCGTTCGTGGACGCGGCCCGCGCGCTCGTATCCGTCGCCACGGATCCGGAGACGACGGGCCGGCGCCTGCTGATCACCACGCAGAAGGGCTGGCGGGCACGCGGCCGAGCACCGCTCCGAGCGCCAGATCCATGGCGTACTCGAACTCCAGATCGGCGTCGAAGGTTGCCAGGTGCGGTGCGGCGGCGGCGACGGCGGGCAGTCCGCTCTCCGCCAGCGCCGCCGTCCGCTGCTCGATGCCCACCGCGTCGCCGGTCCCGTAGGTGGGACCGGCGTCGACCTCGCGCAACAGCGTGCCGATCAGGGCGGCGAGGACGGCGCGCAGCAGGTGCACCGCCTCCTCGTCGCCGAAGCCGGCATCGCGCAGGACGGTCAGTACCGCTTCGACCGGCGCGAGTCCCTCGAACGACGCGAGCTGGCGGGTGAGCACCAGCGATGCGGCTTCCGGGTGCGCCAGGGCGCTCCGGCGGAACGCCCGGGCGATGGCGCGCAGATCGACGCCGGGGTCCCCGGTCCGTTCCGGAAGCTCGAGCCCGCCGAGCAACGCCTCGGCGACCGCGTCGAGCAGGCCGTCCTTGCCGTCGACATGGTTGTACAGGCTCTTGGGGTCGACACCGAGCACTCGAGCGACCGCCCGCATGCTGACCCCGGTGATGCCGTCGGCGTCGATCACGGTGAAGGTGGCGTCGACGATCAGCCCTTTGGACAGCGTCGACTCACCCTTCGGGGGACGGCCCCGGCGGGCCTTCGGTTCAGGTTCCACACCCCGATCCTGCCATAAATCCACACAGTGGGTATTTATGGTCCCCGAGTGTCGGCGCGGGCCGTCTTTCGGTGTCAGCGGCGGTACTTGGTCAGCAGTGCCGCCGGCAGGTGGCAGGAGTCGCCGGGAAACCGCGCGAGGCGGTCCTGGTGTTCGTCGGCACTGCGCAGATAGTTCTCCAACGGCCGGACCTCCACGGCGATACGCTCGGCGTCGTCGCGCGCGGCGATGAACGATCGCGCAGCGGACAGGTGCGCGGGCTCGCGCGAGTAGACGCCGGTGCGGTACTTACGGCCCACGTCCGGCCCCTGCCGGTCGACGCTGTACGGGTCGATGATCTCGAAGAGGTAGGCCATCAGCTGCTCGACGCACAGAACCTCCGGGTCGAACCGGGTGCGCACGCATTCGGCGTAGCCGTCGTACTCTCCCTCCAGGGAGCGGCCGGCGCCGTTGGCCCGGCCGGCCTCGGTGAAGGTGACCCCGGGCAGTGTCGCGACGAACGCCTGCACACCCCAGAGGCAACCGCCGGCGAGGTAGATCTCCTGCGTTCCCTGCTGCGCCTCCACGGGCCGATGGTATCGGCCGCGCCCGGCCAGAGCTGCGCCCCGGGTGTCAGGATGCGCGCACAGTGCGCCCCGGGGCGCGCCGGGCGACCGACTCGGCGACGGTGCGTCACCGACCAGCAGCATCTGATCGTTGACGGTCACCGCACTGGCCGTCGTGCACCACAGCGTGGTCAATGCGGACGGAAGCCACAGCACGCCCTCCGGGGAACACTCGGCGCCAGCAGCGGTCAGCGCCGCCGCCCGCTGCGCGGCGGTGGTCTCGCCGGTCAGCTGCTCGACGAGACCACGGTGGTCTGACTGCAGGACCGAGACGCACCACCGACCGCCGTCGAGCATCGCCGCCAGCGCTGGGCGCCGCCGGCCGACGGAGACGGCGAGTGCGAACGGGTCCACCGATGCGGTGAGCACCGAGGCGGCGACGAAGAACCGGTCCTCGTCGCCGTCGCGGACGCTCACCAGCAGCACGCCGCTGCCGTACTGCGCAAAGGCGTCGTACATCCGCCGGCTCGCGGACTGCCCGGGTGTGCTGGTCACAGCAGCACGCCCCGGCCGTCGACGGCCGCCTCGAACCGCTGCTGGGCGTCCGCCCAGTTCGCGATGTTCCAGAAGGCTTTGACGTAGTCGGCCTTGACGTTGCGGTAGTCGAGGTAGAAGGCGTGCTCCCACATGTCGAGCTGAATGATCGGCACCAGCGAGGCGGGGATGTTGTTCTGCTGGTCGTAGAGCTGGATCATCAGCAGCTTCTGCCCGAGGGCGTCCCAGGCGAGGATCGCCCAGCCCGAGCCCTGAATGGTCAGCGCGGTCTGCTCGAAGTGCGCGCGGAAGCGGTCGAACGAGCCGAACTGGTCGTCGATGGCGGCGGCCAGTTCGCCGACCGGCTGGTCGCCGCCCTCCGGGGAGAGGTTCCGCCAGAAGATCGAGTGGTTGATGTGGCCGCCCAGGTTGAAGGCGAGGGTCTTCTCCAGGCCGACCACGGCGCCGTAGTCGTCGGTGGCCCGGGCCTGCTCGAGCTTGCCGAGGGCGGTGTTCAGGCCGGCGACGTAGTTGGCGTGGTGCTTGGAGTGATGTAGTTCCATGATCGTGCCGGAGATGTGCGGCTCGAGCGCGGAGTAGTCGTAGGGCAGTTCGGGGAGCGTGTAGTCGGCCATCGGGGTTCCCTTTCGTCAGTGGTGAACACCGTCGAAGCTACGACCTCAAGTTCACTTGAGGTCAACGGTTAGAATTGAGACATGGACCACGACGGGGCGAGGCAAGACGCGAACGAGCTGCTGACCGTCGGCGAGATGAGTTCCCGTACGGGAGTGGCCGTCTCGGCGCTGCACTACTACGAGACGCTCGGCCTGATCGCCGCCGAACGCACCGCGGGCAACCAGCGGCGCTACCCGCGGCACATGCTCCGGCGGGTGGCGCTGATCGCGGTGGCCAAGCGGCTGGGCATTCCCCTCGCCGACGTGCAGGACGCCTTTGCCGAGGTGCCGCTGGACCGGCGCCCGAGTCAGAGCGACTGGGAACGCGCCTCCCGGCGCTGGAAGACGACGCTCGAGCAGCGCCGCCAGGCCATCGAGAAGCTGGAGAACGAGCTGACCGGCTGCATCGGCTGCGGCTGCCTGTCGATGAAGGCGTGCAGCCTGCTCAATCCCGACGACGAGCTGGCCAAGACCGGCCAGGGTGCGCGCCGCGTCCCGATGTGAGCACGCCCGACCATCCGACGTCACGGCCAAGTCCGGATAACACCGGCAATGACGACGGGCTACGCCCGACTCGTACAGCGACAGCCGCGACTTGGTCGCCGCGAAAAGCCAACAGGCGCAACGGCTGATCGTCGACCGCGACCGCGCTATCGACGATCGCCGGCCGCATCAGGTCCGCAACGTGCCCAGACGGGCCGGGCCGTCGCAATCGACGCGCATAATCCTTCGGCGGTCGCCGAATCCAATCCGCAATAGCCGCATGCCTTAAGCATGACGTGACAGCCGTTCACTCCGTTGCCTCCATTGACCTGCCATCTGAAGGGCGCCGCAGTCCACACCCAGCATGACGGGTAGGTCAGTGAGCACGCACACCGCATGAAGCGACCGACCGCACTTAAGGAACCAAGATGCTTGACACGTCACAGTTTGTATCGCATACTACTTTGTACAATATACAACTGGAGGAAGTATGGACTCACCGGAAGTGTTCGCGAATGCACTTCTCGCCTCATTGGCATTCGTAATGTTCGGCCTAGGCTTATCGTTGACGACAGCCGACTTCACCCGAGTGGTCCGTTATCCCGTTGCGGTGATCGTCGCGATGTTGATACAACTCCTCATCCTCCCCGCATTGTGTTTTGGCCTCGTCATCGCGTTTGACTTGCCCACGCTATTCGCGGTTGGGATGATGATTCTCGCCGCCGCCCCAGGGGGAATATCTGCGAATCTTTTCAGCCATATATTTGGCGGGAACGTGGCGATGAACATCACTGTCACCGCAGTGAATACTGTGCTTGCGATCGTAAGCATTCCACTCATCGTGAACTTCTCCATCTCCTACTTCGCAAGCAACGACGAAGTGGTTTCACTGCAATTCGGAAAACTCACCGAAGTTATTTCAATGATCATCATTCCCGTTGCTGTTGGCATGGCTGCAGGCAGACGGTTTCCTCGTCTGAGAGTTCATATGGAGCGCCCTGTCAAGATTCTAAGCGCCGTTGTTCTCACTGCAGTCGTACTGACATCTATCGCTGCAGAGTGGAGTTCCGTCGCAGACAACTTTGGTGACCTTGGGATCCCCGTACTCCTTTTCAATTTAGCAGCCCTCAGCCTAGGATACGGACTCAGCCGAGGGGTTCAACTGAATCACCGAGACGCCACTGCTATCTGCTTCGAGGTCGGAATACACAATTCCACACTCGCCATATTTGTCGCCGTAAGCGTATTTGATGACTTCAAGGTGGCACTTCCAACTGCCGTGTACTCCGTGATTATGTATATTACCGCGCCACTATTCGGCACTCTGATAACACGTTTCGCCAGACCACAAATCGCGTCGACCGACACTCACTAGCACGCCCATAAAGAGGAGTTATCGTGACCGAAGTATTCCTGCACCATGTCCATCTAGTGACCGCTGACATATCCGGATTCTGCAAATTTTTCGAAAAGCACTTTGGTGCCGAAGTAGTATTCGATGACGCGATCGATAACGATCGAAATGTATTCCTGAAGATCGGCACGGGAAGGGTTCACCTATTTGAATCGCGCAGACCACCCGCCGTCCAGCGTAATCTTTTTCACCACATAGGAATGATGGTTGATGACCTGCAGTCCTTTTCAGCATCACTCATCGCCAACGGGATTGGAGTAACTCCGATAACCGAAACCGCCGGTGGGCGATTCGCGATGACGCAAGGACCCGACGGACTACTGATCGAACTGTTTGAGGTATCAGACCCCGAAGCAAGGCGAGCGTTCGTCGAGTGATCTCTGGAGAACTCAAGTTCATAGGCACAGAGCATCCCCAAAAATTAGCCTAACTGAAAGGTACGACAGCATGACACCGCACGATGACGACGCCGTGTTCGATGACCGCCGTCGACGCGGACGCACCGACGGCGAGCGAACTCGAACAGCGATCTTGCGAGCTGCTACGCCCTTATTCCTTGAACGAGGTTTTGATGCAGTATCCGTGTCCGAGATCGCAAATGCTTCCAGAGTTTTCCCAAACCAGGTCACCTACCACTTCGGCGGCAAGGAACCTCTGTTCGTCGAGGCTGCATGTCGGGCAATTCTTCGCACTGCGCGTCAAGCGGAGGAACGCTCACGGACGAGCGTCACGGTCGAGCAGCACACCCGAACCCTGATTTCTTTTCTCCTAGGACCAGGCGCACCTTCAGTCATTTTGTTTGCCGAGGCAATGCTGGCGTCGCGGCGTCGGGAGGAACTACGAGAAATCGTCTCGACTACGATTCATGAGCTTCATGTTTCGGGTGAGTCGGCAATGGTTGACACCTTCATGCGAACAGGCTGGGTTGCCCGCACCACACCACAGTTCATCACACGCGGATTCTGGACTGCAGTCTTGGGACTGGCGCTAGAGAAGGCCGCTCTAGGCGAAGGCTTTGAGTACGTAAATGCCGAGGCCGTCGCGCTCATGATGATTCGTATGAACGGCAGTTCAGCACCGCTGGAGGAAGCTGCATCCCCCGACCCAGACCACGAAGGAGAGAAGTCTTGACCAGCCACGAATCCATATCTGCACTCTTCGAGTCCGCAGTCCGCGTCCACGGAGATCGGCCGATGCTGGCCGTTCCCGAACGAGTAGCAAGCGAATGGATGTTTCCCGTCGAAATGACCTATAGCGAAGCTGCGGCGAGGGTGGACGAGTTGACGGATATATATCAGAATCTCGGGTATGGGGACAGTGATCTTATCGCCCTGGCATTCGACTCGCGACCTCAGCACCTTCTGCACTATCTCGCACTCAACAAGCTGGGAACTTGTATAGTTCCACTCAACACCGATCTGACGGCCATCGAACTCGCCTATGTGCTGCAACACTCGGGAGCGTGCGCTGCGGTGGTTCTGTCTTCACTGCTAGACGACGTTCGTGCCGCGGCCGGCCTGATCGACGGCACATTACCGGTCGTGACCGACCCAGCTCTGTTGTCGCCCGCGTCTGCCGACCGGCCACGTCTTGAGACGCGAGCCAACCCGCTTCGCCGCGCGGCTGCAGTTCTCTACACGTCCGGCACCACCGGTTATCCAAAAGGGTGTGTGCTCGACAATCTCTATGCTCTTCTCAGTGGCGACAATTACGGTGCCAGCTCTTCGGAACTCACGCTTCGCGCGGGATTGGACCGGGTTCTTAATCCCCTTCCGCTCTACCATATGAACTCGCTCATGCTGACGTTCGGCGGTGTGATTTCTCGGGGCGCTTGCATGGTGATTCCAGGAAGATTCAGCCTTCGGAACTGGTGGGCCGACATCCGTGAGACTAAAGCGACACGTTTCCACTACTTGGGCATTATGATCCCAGCTCTGATGAGCCTGCCTCCGGGTGATAGTGACCGTGATCATACAATTACCGTGGCCTTCGGTGCCGGCGTTGACCCTGGAGTCCACCGGGCGTTCGAGGGCCGGTTCGGAATTCCTCTCCATGAGGTGTGGGGCATGACTGAGACTGGCCGGGGTCTGTTGGTTGCAGAGGAGCCTCGCTTCATTGAAACGCGCGCGTGTGGCCGGCCACAGGGAATCGAAGCGCAGGTAGTCGATGACAGGGACAACCCCGTCGCCAATGGGCAGGTCGGCGAACTGGTCATCCGACACAGTGCCTCCGAGCCACGCTATGGCCTGTTCAGCGGATACTTGCATGACGATCAAGCGACCGAGCGCGCATGGGCTGGTGGCTGGTTTCACACCGGGGATCTTGTCTGCCGTGACGATACCGATATGTACTACTTCGTCGACCGCGCCAAGAACATCATCCGGCGTAGTGGCGAGAACATATCTTCGGCGGAAGTCGAGTCCGTACTTGTCAACGACCCGCGCATCACTCAGGTTTCGGTGCTCGCTGTGCCTGACAAGATGCGCGACGAGGAGGTTCTTGCGGTGGTCGTTCCCGTCGACCCGGCCGCAGACGAACTCGTCGCCCGCTCGATCTGCCAGGCAGCACGCGAACAACTGGCATACTTCAAAGTGCCAGGCTGGATTCAGTTCGTCGATGCGCTCCCAACCACCGGGACTCAAAAGGTTCAGAAGCACCTGCTCTTTCCGGCCGGCTTCGACGAAATCCATCAAGTCCAAGGCTTGCACGACTGTCGCGATCTCAAGAAGCGTTGATGCTGACAGTCCATACGGTGCCGAGGTTGGCTGGTCCTGTTACCAAGGTCGGCTGAGCCACTGATTGATACTAGCGTTCAGAGCTCCCCGAAAGGCAGCAGACTCCCATCTGGACGCACGTCACCACCGGAACGCCGCACCCGCGCAGTGACGAGCCGCCCGCCCCGGCAAATCGGGGCGGGCGGCTCGCGGTGCCCCTGACGACGGACACCTACATTTCCCGTGTGCCTCGCCTCCAGGCTGTCAACCGCGAGAAGTACAGCTCGCCTTCCTCACTACCGCGGAGCCGAACGCTACGACACTCGGCGGATGACTGCTAATACGTGTCCGGCTGACACAGTCGACTCCGCCCCCGACCGGGAGCCTAATCGTCTACCCGTGTCACCCCGCAGCGACGGGAAACCGTGGCGCTCCCGGCTCGGGCGGGATGTCCAGAGCCCTGCAGGTGGCGGAGATGCCCAGGTACTGGGCGCTGATCGCAACGACTTCCGTCCTGGTCTCCACAGTGAGGACCTGGTCGATGCCGGCCAGTTCGGCGTCGCTGAGTTCGCGCATGTCGACCATCGCGTCAGCGAGCGCGACGATGGCGCGCTGGCGGGGTGACCACGGCTGATCTGCGTCCTCCCCCAGCACGGTGGCGGCGACCTGCACCGGCGACAGGCCCGAGGTCTTGCCGAAGTAGGCCACGTGAACGCCCCATTCGTGCTCGGCGCCGCAGCGCGCGGTGACGCGCAGAATGCACAACTCACGCTCGTCCGGCGCGAGCTGCCCGGTGTGGAGCAGTCCACGCAGGCCCAGGATCGGGCCCTCCACGTACGCGCGCAGTACGGCCGGATTGGCTGCCATCGCCCGGTACAACAACGGCGGCCGGTGCGGCGGCGGTACCACCTTGTCGAGGAGCCTTCCGGATTCTTCCGGTGTCTCCGGGATTCGCTGTGCGTACTCAGTGCTCACGTAATCGTCCTTTCTGGATCTTGCCGACCGCATTGCGCGGAAGTACCTGAACCACTTCCACACGCTTGGGCTGTTTGTAGCGTGCGAGCCTCTCTCGGGTGAACTGCAGGATCTCGTACTCTCCGATTGAGGGGTCGGCGACGACATATGCCACCGGCACCTCCCCCCACTTCTCGTCGGCGACGCCGACCACGGCCGCGTCGGCGATCGCGGGATGGCTGAGCAGGACGGCCTCGACCTCGGCAGGATAGATGTTCTCGCCGCCGCTGATGATCATGTCCTTGATCCGATCTACGACAGTGAGCATGCCGGCCTCGTCGATGAAACCGACGTCACCCGTGCGATACCAGCCGTCAGAAGTGAGCGCCTCCCGGGTTGCTCGTGGATTCCCCAGGTAGCCCGCGAAGCGTTGAGGCCCGTGACAGATGATCTCTCCAACCTGCCCGTCCGGCAGCCTGCGTTCGGTGTCCGGGGCGATGATAGCGACGTCGGCATAGAACACCGGGCGCCCCTGGCTACCCCGGTGCTCCTGACCCATCGAGGGCAGGTAGTAGGCGAGGCCTCCGGAGAACTCGGTCAATCCGTATACCACCTGCACATCGACGCCCAGGCGGGTGAAGGTGTCGATCAGACCGACCGGCACCGCCGATCCACCGCAGGTCACATTGACCAAGCTGGTCGCGTCCACCTCAGTCGTGGCGGCGGCCTGGGCCATCGCGGCGAGCATAGCCGGGACAGTCATCATCGTGGTGATCCGCTCGGCGCGGATCGTCTCCCACACTTCGACTGGGTCGAAGTCGGCCAGGAAGACCGTTGTCGATCCGCGCAAGACATTGGCGAAGAGCGGAGCCAAGCCCCCAATGTGGAACATCGGCGCGGCTAGCAGGAAGCGGTGCGCGGCTTCCCATTCGATACTGCTCGACATGCCCTGAGCCGACCAGAACAGGTTAGCGCCGGTGATCTCGGCGCCTTTGGGCCTGCCAGTGGTCCCCGACGTGTACATGATCACTGCAGTCGCGCTGGGGTTCCCAGCTGCCGGGGCCGTAACCGGAACAGCAGACGACTGCACCGTGCCGTACTCGGCGACGCTCGCACTACCCGATCCGTGACGCATCATGGCGCCGCTGAACGCACCCCGCAGTCGAGTGACCCGATCGAGCATCTCCTCGAAGGCGCTGTCGTAAAGTACTGCGCTCGGCCTCGAATCATCAACGACGTAGGCGATCTCCGCCGGTGACAATCGCCAGTTCGCCATGACCACGGCGGCCCCCAGATGAGATGCTGCGAATACCGTCGTGGCCGCGAACTCACCGTTCTTGGCCACCAGCAGGATTCTGTCACCGGGTTCGACTCCTTGCGAGGAGAGCCATCCGGCCAGCACACGGACGCGGGCCGCGGCTTCGCCGAAGGTGAAGCGCGCACCGCCGTCGACGTAGGCCGACGCTGCCGGGGTCAGCCGTGCTCGATCATCGAGAATACGTGCGGGGGTCGGCTCCTGGCGTCGCGCCGATTCCCGCGGTGAGATCGCTTCGCTGATCATGATTTCGGGGTGGCGCGCGCGATGACAGCTGCCGTGTCGATGGAGGGATCGAGGGTGCCGAAGACATTGCCCCACGATCGACCAAGCCTGGACCCGGTGAAGCCGTCGGCGACCGCCGAATCCCCGAACCGCAGGAGCAAGGAAGCTTCAATGGCGACCGCGAGGTCCCCCACTACCGTTCGCGCACGGTATTCGAGGTCTTCCAAGTTCGCGAACTGAGCCTTGAGCCTCGACAGAAACTCGTCGTACCGCCGGTCCGCTCCTGTGGCTGTCCCGAGCTCGTCGAACAGGATCTCCAGGGTCTCAGGCTGTCGACCGATCGCACGCAGAGTGTCCAGCGCTGCGACGTTGCCGCTGCCTTCCCAGATCGAGCCCAGCGGCGATTCGCGGAACAGCCGGGGCATCCGGGACTCTTCGACAAAACCATTGCCGCCGAGACACTCCAGTGATTCGGCGGCGTGAGCTGGAGCACGTTTGCACACGTAGTATTTCGAGACTGCCAGGCCGATTCGGCGCAGCGCCGCAGCTTTCTCGTTGCCGGCGCGCGCCAGGTCGGTCAGTCCGGCCAGCCACAAGGCTGCGGTGGTCGCAGCCTCGGCTTCGATCGCCAGATCCGCGATGACATTGCGCATGAGCGGCTGATCGATCAGAGTCCGGCCGAACGCGGCGCGATGAGCCACGTGGTGGGCGGCGAGCGCCACACCGTGCTTCATCAAGGTGGCGCTCCCCAGAGTGCAGTCGAGCCGTGTCCCATTCACCATCTCGATGATGGTGCGAACACCGCGTCCCTCCTCGCCCAGACGCCAGCCGATCGCATCCTCGTACTCGATCTCGCTGCTCGCGTTGGACTTATTACCGAGCTTGTCCTTCAGCCGCTGCAACCGAATGGCATTGCGCGTGCCGTCGGGCAGCACGCGGGGAAGCACGAAGCAGGTGAGACCTTCGGGCGCCTGGGCCAGTGTCAGCAGGATGTCCGACATCGGCGCCGAGGTGAACCACTTGTGTCCGACGATCCGGTACGTACCGTCCCCGAGGGGCGTCGCAGCGGTCGTGTTGGCTCGAACGTCAGACCCACCTTGCTTCTCCGTCATCGACATGCCGGCCGAGATTCCCCGCTTCTCTGTCGGCACACGCAGTTCGGGGTCGTAGACATCGGTGGACAGCAGCGGTACGAACCGTGCTGCCAGCTCGGCGTCGACCTGCAGTGCAGGGACGGCCGAGTACGTCATCGACACAGGACATCCGTGCCCGGCGTCGACGACCTGCCATGCGGAGAACTTCGCCGCGCGCAGCAGGTGCGCGTTCGGGTCACCGGATACCCACGGCGCACCGTGCAGGCCGAACTCGAATGCTCTGGCCATCAACTCGTGATAGGCAGGATCGTAGGTGACCTCATCGATACGGTTGCCGAACCGGTCATGGGTCCGAAGGACCGGCTGATTCGTCTCGACGCGGTCGCCGAGATCGATCGCCTCGGCACTGCCTGCGACGATACCGACCCGGTCGACCTCGTCCAGCGGAGCACCGGCGCGGGTCAATGCCTCACGCAGCGGCGGATAGTCCGCCGTGTTGAAGTCCACCAGGGCTGGTGCCTGATTGAAGACTGTATGAGTCTGCATATGTTCACTTCCTCATCGATCGATGCCCGGTCAGGGCATCAGCGGTTGTCGGGTTCGGAGCGCTCCGGCGACACGAGACTGCTCGCAAGACTCTCGCGGAAGTCCTCGTAGGCAATGCGCAGTTGGTCGGCGGGCCATGCCTGCGGAACGAGTTCTGGTGGCAGCACGGGATCCGTGCACAGGTGGCGCACCGCAGCCGCCGCAGCGGACAGACGGACCACCGGTTCGGCCGCCGATGAACGCAGGGCACCGATGAGGTCGTCGGCGCGTTCGGCCCAGCGCTGCACGTCCCACAGTTGATCGCACAATCGTTTCGGTTCGTCCGGCACCACCCGGAAGTACTCCAGTTCAGGACGGTCGGGACGCACGAGGTCACCGAGATTGTCCGGACGCATCCACACGCCTTCGCGAAGCTCCCCGAACCGCGCGCCGCGCATGTCCCGCCGCAACTCCTCACGTTCGGAGGCCGCCCGGCCGGCGGTCACCACGATGCCCTGCACCCAGAAGCCCCCGTACGCCCGTACAGATGGCGACACCTGGGCATCCTGCCGGGCCTGCCGCCTCCGGTGCCGCTCAGACAGGCGATACACGCCCTCGCCGGATTCAAGCTCACCAGCAGACGCCATGCGCGAGAGCGCGACCCGCATCGTCGAACCGGCCACCCCGAACTGCTTGCCGAGCCGAACGAGATCCCGGCCGGCCAGTCCGGCCGCCGGAGCACCTAGCAGCAGATTCAGCGCTACCGAACGGGCACTGAGAGAACCCTGACGGAACACATCGGCAGGCAGGCGGTCGTCAGTCACACGATGTATATTACATACAATTTTCGTTCATATCAATTTATGTAATACATAATCGCGGCTGGTCGCCGCCGATCCCCTTGCGCCACCGCTCAGCCCAACCGGCAGGGCACGCGCTACCCAGAATCGACCGGCAGTTCACCTTTGAGGACCTTCCCCGAGGCGTTCCTCGGGAGAGCGTCAAGGAACCGCACTTCCGCCGGAATCTTGTAGTCGGCGAGCCGAGTGCGGGCGAAGTCGCGGATCTGTTCGATCGACACTGCCGACCCCGCGACTCTGACCACGACCGCGCAGACCCTCTCCCCGAAGACCGGGTCCGGGAGCCCGACGACGGCCACTTCGGCGATATCCGGGTGAGCCGAGAGCACCGACTCGACTTCCACCGAGTAGATGTTCTCGCCACCGCGGATGATCATGTCCTTCAGGCGATCGAGCACCTGGACAAAGCCCTCCGCATCTACGCGGCCGACGTCTCCGGTGCGCAGCCACCCGTCGACGAATGTCTCGGCGGTCGCCTCCGGCCTTCCCCAATAGCCCGCGGTGACGACTGGGCCGCGCACGACCAGCTCGCCGACGCTCGAGGGCGGCAACTTATTGCCGACTTCGTCCCACACCTGCAATTCGACGCCGGGGACGGCCCGTCCGGCGGTCCACCTCCGACGAGTGAGGTCAGTCCGATGCGCAACTGTCACAATCGATGTCGCCTCGGTCATACCCCAGACATTGGCGACGTCGACATTCGGTAGACGCTCATCAAGAACTCTCAGCGTCGACTCACCAACAGGGGATCCGCCCAAGACCACCTGGCGAAGATCAGGAAACGCTGCTTGACCGAACGCCGGATCGAGTGCAAGCAACTCGACCATCGCTCCCACCCCAGCGAAGAGGGTGACGCGGTTATCCCGCATCACCGCCGGCACCGCCGCTCTGTCGAAGGTCGGGACCAGCACACATCTAGCCCCGAGTCCGATGAACGGAATCAGCTGCGAATTGATGGCCGTCGCATGAAACAGCGGTGCCGCAATCAACGCAACATCGTCACGGGTCAGCCCGAACTGCTCGCGGACGGTAGCGAAGTTCGCCATCAGGTTGCCATGGGTCTGCATGGCACCCTTCGGCTTCCCAGTCGTTCCCGACGTGTACAGAATGTTCGCGACATCCGAGGCCGTGCGCCGAAGGCCGGCCCACTGCTCGAACGGCGTCACATCCAATCGCGCCCGCCCCAAGTCCGAGGCCAGCGCGACAGTGCCGTCAGCGCCCGGAACCCGATCGAGCAGCTCCGGTTGGGTAACCGTGACCTTCGCACCACTGTCGCTGAGCACATGGGTGATCTCGTCGAGAGTGAGCCGGGCATTGACCAGCACCGCAGTCGCTCCCGTGGCCGCCGTTGCGAAATAGGCGACGGCATAGTCGATGCTGTTGAGCAACAACAACGCGACCCGATCACCGGGACGGACCCCCAGCTCGAGAAGTTCATCGGCGGCCGCACCGACCCGCTTGAGGAAACCGTCGTAGGTGAGCTCCCCACCTGGGTCGACCACGGCCACCCGGCGTGTGTTCGTCCGGCACGACGTGACGAGGAGTTCGGCAAGAGTCTCCGGCTCAGTCATCGTGTCCACTCCAGCACTCATTCGGCACCCCACTCATTCACAATCGCGATATCCCAGATCGGCTCGTCCCCCTCACGCAGAATCTCCACGTCCAGCCGGTACCCGGTCACCGGGCACAGGTACTCGCGCATCGACACCGACGCGCCGGCTCTGGCCTCGTCGTGGCCGAATGCCGGGTCAACCGAGTACATCGACGATTCCACTGATGCACAGTGATCGCGGTAGTTGCCCGAGACCGGGCCGAGGTCAGCACGGCCGGTCAAAGAGGCATACGAGACTGGAACGCCCCTGACATCACGCACGACCCCCAGTTCGCCGCCCACCGGTTCGATCTGCACCGTCACCCCGACCGTGCCCACTGCCGGTGGCGTCGTCGCGGCTGACAACCGGCCGCCGAGCATCTCTCGGCGGCATCGCTCGGTCGCGGCCGCGTCCGGCGTCCCCGCCCCGTCGATGACGACCCCGTAGACGCGCTCGGCCGCCTCGGTACCCAGATATCCGGCGGCGACATCCACCGCAACGAGCGCGGGATCACGTTGCAGTGGGTCGCCATAGCCGACTCCGTTGGATGCCGACCACTCATAGACGGTGTCTGCGCCCAGCAGAATCATCGGCCCCTTGGCCTCGACGGGATGATCCACCCCCGCTACATCGTCGACCGAGGTGGGCACGACACCCGATGCCAGCTGTGTGAGAACGTCGCTCCGGTGCCGCACCCGGAATCGTCCTGCAGACCCCGGGTTCGCCCCGAACAGACCCGTGGTCTTTGGAAAAGACTCGTCGATATAGAGTGCGGCGGCGAGCCCCGGCACTTTCCAGGGAATGGCGCCCTCGATGAGACTGCGACCGCCGCGGTACCGTCCCGCACCATCGGCCCCGGCAGTCATCGCCTTGCGGTAGAGGAAGAGTGTCGGCCACAGTTGTTCGAGTTCCTCGACGTTGCTGGCGATTCCCTCGGGGATCCAGAAGTGCCCGCCGAAGTCGACTCCGTCGCCGATCGGCGATGCGCTGAGCGCTCCAATCATGTTATTGGCGTTGACTCCGATGAACGGCTCGCCGGCGCGATTAGCACCGGCTGTGATCGCGCCGTAGAAGGCGGGGTGGGCCGGGCCGATTGCCAGGCGCTGGATCTCTGGCCGCCCGAACGCGAGCATCTTCGAGATCACTGAGCCCGCTAGCCCAATGAGCAGCTCCATTGTGAAGGTGCCCGAAGGACTCACCGCCGCAGGATGGTCGGCACACGAGAGGGTCCCCGGGGTGAGGTCGAAGTGAACTCGCCGATACACGCCACCATAGGCACCGGCCAGGTCGGAGGTGAGGGCCGCACACAGCGCCGACAGGAAGGCGCCGCACATCCCGGCGTAGGTGACATTGATCGACCCTGCCTGTGGGTCGGTGCCGGCGTTGTCGACATACAGGTCACCACCTGACTTACGCAGCGTCAGCTGGTACGCGTATGTCTCGCCGTCCCCGGTGTGAGCCGCTTCCGCGTACACACGGTGTGTCCAGGAACCATCGGGTATCTGCGCGAGACGGTCGGTCAGAACCTTTTCACCGGAGTCGACCACCCGGTCCATGACTGTCTTCACCACATCGGCGCCGTACCGATCAATCAACTCCTCCATGTCGTGCACCGCAACACGAGCAGCAGAAATCGCCGCGCGAAGATCCATCTGCACGTTTCCCGGTGAACGAGACTGACGTAGGAAAATCTCCTCGAGATCGGGCCGCACCTCGCCACCCTCAACGAGCTTGTAGGGCGGAAAGGCCGGCGGGTCGTCGAACATGTCCTTGGCATCCACACAGAAGCTTCCCGGGGCGGTACCGCCGATATCGGTGTGATGCAGAACGTTGGCGACCCACGCGAAGAGTTCGTCGCCGACGAATACCGGAGCGGCAATGATCGTGTCCGGTTGGTGAGGCGAGCCGACATACGGATCGTTCGACAGAAACATGTCACCTGGTCTGATTCCCGGTGCGCTGCTGCGATTCTCGCAGATCCACTTGATCGTCAGTGACTGCGCGTTGGAGAAGTACTGCAGGTACGGCCCCAAGAAGACGAGGTCCCCCGTGGCGGTCATCAGCGACGGCTGGAAATCGCGCGCCAACATGGTGACAGGAGAGACACAGAGGCGCTGAATCGTGTGCCCGTGCTCGACATTGATGTTCAGCAGCGAATAGCGCACCACTTCGAAGGTGACCGGATCGACGACGGTCGTGTTGTGCTGGTACAGAGGCAGATCCTCGCTGATGGTCAGCGGCTCCTGCGGCACATATCCGCGACTGCGCCCGTCCCACATCGGCTTGGTCATCGTGTTGCCTTTCCGTTGTTCTGGGGCGATGCGCCGACCTGAGAGGTGGCGTCGGTGCGTGAGCTGTCGTCGAGTCGGAGATGTAGTTCCCGGTGCCGACCGAGCCGGGCCCGGCCGCCGGGGGGCACCGCGATCGAGGTATGTGCGGACTCGATGAGTGCAGGCCCAAGGATCTGGTCGCCGCACTGCAAAGCGTCGAGGCGGAAGACGTCGGTGGTGAACCACTCGCGGATTCCAGGCCAATACACCTCGACCTGAGTGAAGGACTCGGGTGCTGGCGCACCCACCACCTCGTGGCCGCGCTGAGGCGACGGGATCTGCGAGGGTATCCAGGCGTGCGCTCGGAAAGCGAAGACCTCCGCAGCTTGGAAGAAGCCCGCCGCGCCCGCACCGTAGCGGTGCGCGTACTCGGCCGAGAAGTCCGCCAAGACTCGCTCGGGGGTCGCCTCGGTGATCGGCTGAACGATCGGAATCTCCAGGCTGTGCATGAGCTGTTCACCGAATCTCATGAGCGCGCTCACCTGGACGAGGGGCGTTTCGCCCGCGGCCTTCGAACTAGCCAGCGCAGTGCGCGCGGCCTCGGCCACCTCATCGACAGCGGCCGTCAGCGTGTGCAGGTCGAACGGTGCCGCCAAGCGTCGCTCGAGCTCCGCATAGGCCTTCAAGTCACCCGATCCGATTCCATATGCCGACATCGTCGAAGCTCCATCGCCCTGTGGGATGACGACATCAGCGGTGCCGATCTCGGCGGCGAATCCGAACGCATGAACTGGCCCGGCCCCGCCGTAGGCATAGAGCGCGAAGTCTCGGGGATCACGACCGCGCTCGAGCGTCTGCTGGCGGATCGCCGCAGCCGCTCGCATGTTGTTGATCTCGATGATGCCTGCGGCCGTATCCTCGATCGGCAAGCCGAGCCGGACGGCCAGCTCGCCCACCGCAGAGCGGGCCGCAGCCACATCCAGCGGCATCCGTCCGCCCAGAAACGCCTCGGCGCGCAACAGACCGAGCACTACGTCAGCGTCGGTCACCGTCGGCAGCGTACCGCCGTTGCCATAGCACGCGGGCCCCGGCTCAGAGCCTGCGCTTTGCGGACCCACCCGGAGTGACTCAGTCACATCGTCGATGCTGGCCAAGGTGCCGCCACCACAGGCAATGGTTCGGACGTCCAAGTGGGGCAGACGATAGGTGTACTGGTCGATGGTGTTCTCTTCAGCCAACTGCGCACGGCCGTCGATCACCAACCCGATATCAAACGATGTCCCGCCCATGTCGGTGGCCACGACGTTGTGATGCCCGTAGACCCGAGCAAGGTGCTCAGTGGCAGTGAGACCACCGGTCGGACCCGAGTCGATCATTCCCAGCGCGCTAATCGCGGCACGCTCCGGCACCGCGACGCCACCATTCGACTGCATGACGTACATCCCGCCGGACAAACCGCTGTCGGACAATCGTCCACGAAGGTCCGACAGGTACATACTGCTGGCCGGTCCGATGTAACCGTTCATCACCGTCGCCACGGTGCGCTCGTACTCACCGAGCCGGGGCGAGACCTCGTGCGATACCGAGACGTAGACCCCGGGCATCTCCGCAGTCAGTCGATTGCGAAGCCGACGTTCGTGGTCCGGGTTGGCGAACGACCACAGCAACACCACGGTGACTGAATCCAGGGCATACGTTTCGACCAACTCAAGGATCTGCACCATCGCGGCGTCCTCATCGAGCGCGCACACGATCTCGCCGTCACTGTCGACTCGCTCATCGATCTCGGCGATCGCTCCGTCGATGATGAGCGGTGAGGGCAGCCGCGTCTCGTGCACCGAGAACACCTGCTCCACCGGAAGGCCGGCCACCCGCCCATGACCACGCATCATGGCGAGCGAATCCCGATGACCGGCGGTGGTCACCAGACCCACCCGCGCGCCGCGGCGCTCCAGGACAGCATTCGTGCCGATGGTGGTCCCATGGCTGAACCTGCTGGTGCGCGCCAGCATGCTCGACAAGCCGATCCCTTTGCGTCGAGCGATCACGTCGAGTGCTGCGAACACTCCCGCAGGCGGATCGGCCTTATCGGACAGCGCCTTCGACCGCTCTTGGCCCCCGGCCTCGTCGACCAGAACACAGTCGGTGAAGGTGCCACCGATGTCCACTCCGATGTAATACATAGCCCTCTTTCCTGCAGACACACCCGTTGCCGAGCGATGTGAAGTGACATACTGCACATTCTTGGTTTGATGTTAACGAACTAATCCATTCGTTTCAATGCGATCTAGAACCTAATTATTCGTTTCGGTATGTCAACGTCAGAGGTGCCCTCGCCGCGGAACCGGCACATCAGGCCGATACCATCAGGGAGCAGGCCGGTGCGCGTCTGCGCCGCAAGGAAAGGGTGATGACCTGTGCCTACGCCACCGCGGAAGCGGTCCACATCGGTCCGCGAAGAAATCGCGGAACTGAAGAAGCGTCAGATCCTCGACGCCGCCGTGGACCTGTTTCTGGAGAACGGGTTCCACGGGACATCAGTCGACTCGATCGCCGACGCACTCGGCACGTCGAAGCAGTTCGTCTACTACCAGTTCAAGGACAAGTCGGCGATCCTCGAGGCGATCTGCACCAGCGGCGCCGAACTCACTTTGTCGGCGATCGACGACAGACCCGGATCGACCACCAGCCCCACCCAGCGGCTGGACGAGTTCAGCCGGCAATTGACCGAGATCGTGCTCGACCACGGCAGTTACCTCGCGGTCTATGCCGGCGAAACGCGATCCTTGCGCGAGGACGATCGCAAACGAATCCTCCGCAAACGCGCCGAGGTCGACGATCGCGTGGCCGAGCTCGTGACCGAGGGGGTCGAACGCGGAGAGTTCACCGCCGAGGACCCGCTGACCTCCGCCCGCGCGATCACCGGAATGCTCTCGTTCATGTGGACTTGGGCCAACCCAGCCACCCCCGATGAACGGAACCGTCTCGTCGATCAGATGTCGACCATCGCACTGCGCATCGTCGGCGCGGGCTGAGCCGAGCACCCGAGAGGCCACCCAGCCCTTGCTATAACGGCCATCATATGATCTTGTGAACTCCGGCAGGCGAGGCACCCGAGACCACGTTCTCGCCGGAAGCATAGGAGGCTCAGCCATGCGCGAGCTCACGTACACAGGCCGATGGCAGGCCGAGTGGCGCGACGCACCCGACCCCGTGATCGATGGCCCAGGCCAGGCCATCGTCTCGCCCGTCGCCGCCACCACCTGCGACGTCGACTCACAGATCCTCGCTGGGCACGGCCCGATTCCGGCGCCCTATGCACTCGGCCACGAGTGCGTCGCCCGCGTTGTCGAGATCTCCGAGGACGTCACCTCCGTGACGCCCGGGCAACTCGTGGTGGTGCCCTGGTCCATCAGCTGCGGCACGTGTGACCAGTGCAGCGTCGGACACACCGCGCACTGCACGGCTGTGCCGGACATGGCCATGTACGGCACGCCGATCGGTGGAAACTGGGGCGGACTGCTCTCCGACCTGGTCAAGGTCCCCTTCGCCGACGCCATGCTGGTTCCGTTGCTCGACGGACTCGACCCCATCGCGATGGCCTCGGCCAGCGACAACTGGACGCTCGCCTGGCGTTTGGTGGCGCCCCACTTGCAGCGCACCCCCGGCGCGTCGGTGCTCGTGGTCGCGCGCGGCAGTATCGGCTTGTACGTCTGCGACATCGCCCGCGCGCTCGGCGCCTCCGACGTCCTGTACGTCTCACCCAACAGCGAGCACCGGAGCCTCGCCGAGACCTTCGGTGCACGGACCGCGGCGGAGATCGCACCGATCCACAAAGGATTCGACCTCGCTGTCGAAGCCACGGGGCGGGTCGATCAGCTCGCGGTGGCAGCACAGTCACTCAAACCCGAGGGGTTCTGCGAAAGCGCCGGCAATCACTTCCGGCCCGGGGAGCTGCCGCTGTTGGCGATGTACCTCAACAGCGTGAACCTGCGCATCGCGCGCGACAACGTCCGTCCGAACATCCCGGCCGCCCTGGAACTGGCTGCGGCCGGCGAGGTCGACCCGCGGGCTGTGGTCAGCGATGTCTTCGATTGGGAAGAACTCCCCGAGCGCATCGTCGAACGGCACGCCAAACCGGTATTCACCCGCGATCTGACCTAGCCTGCCTCACTTCACCATTCGAAGGAATTCCATTGCCCACTCCGCTCAATTCGCGAGACCTGGCGTTCATTCTCTACGACTGGCTCAAGGTCGACTCGCTGACGCAGGCCGAGGTCTACGCCGATCACTCGCGTGAGACTTTCGACGACGCGCTCGAGCTCGCCGAGCGTCTCGCAGTCACCTATTTCCAGCCGGCCCTGAAGACCGTCGACACCGAGGAGCCCTTCGTCGGGCCGGCCGGCCACGTGGTGCTACCCGAAGCCACAGCCACCGCACTCGCCGAATTCGCCAAGTCCGGCCTGATCGCGGCGCGGTTCGATCCGGAACTCGGGGGCGTGGGCCTGCCCAACGTCATCACGTATGCGTGCATGGCATGGTTCCAGGCCGCCAACATCGGGATCGCGGGCTATCCCTTCCTGTCCATCGCCAACGCCAACCTCCTCATCACCCACGGAACCGAGCATCAGATCGACACCTGGGTGCGCCCCATGCTCGACGGGCGATTCACCGGAACGATGTGCCTGTCGGAGCCGGGCGCCGGCTCGTCGCTCGCCGACATCACCACTCGGGCCACACCCGCCGCCGACGGCACCCACCGCATCATCGGATCCAAGATGTGGATCTCCGGCGGAGATCACGAACTGTCAGAGAACATCGTCCATCTGGTGCTGGCGAAGACCCCGGGAGGTCCGCCCGGGGTCAAGGGGATCTCACTGTTCATCGTGCCCAAGTTCCTCGAGGACGGCTCTCGCAACGATGTCGCCCTCGTCGGACTGAATCACAAGATGGGGTATCGCGGTACCACCAACACCCTCCTCAGCTTCGGCGACGGAACCTACGACACGGGGCAGGGTGCGGGCGCGATCGGCTACCTCGTCGGCGATGAATTCCAGGGGCTCGCCTACATGTTATGAACGAGGCGAGGCTGGGCGTCGGTTTCGGAGCCTCAGCGCTCGGCTACGCGGGCTACCAGTACGCCGCCGAATACGCCCACACGCGGCAGCAGGGCCGCCGGCTCGGTGAGGGACCGACCGCTGAGCAGGTCGCCATCGTCGAACACCCTGACGTCAAACGCATGCTTCTCGCACAGAAGGCCTACGCCGAGGGAGGGCTTGCGCTGTGCCTCTACTGCGCCCATCTGCTCGACCGCCGGCGCACCGAACCGGAATCCGCGGCGGACCTCGGCCTCCTGCTCGACCTGCTGACCCCGATCGCCAAGAGTTGGCCGTCCCAATGGTGTCTGGAGGGCAACAGCCTGGCGATCCAGGTGCACGGCGGATACGGCTACACCCGCGAATACAACGTCGAGCAGCTCTACCGCGACAACCGCCTCAATCCCATCCACGAGGGGACGCACGGCATTCAGGCGCAGGATCTTCTCGGCCGCAAGGTGATCGCCGATTCGGGACGACCTCTCGTACTGCTCGGCGAACAGATCAGCACCACCGTCGCCCGGGGGAAGGAAGCGGGCCCCCAGACCACCGTTCACGCCGAAGCACTCGACGAGGCGTGGCAGGCACTGCAATCGACGACCGCCGCCGTATGGGCATCGGGCGATCCCGCCCTGGTCCTGTCCAATGCCACCGGATACCTGGAAGCGTTCGGTCACGTCGTCGTCGCCTGGATCTGGTTGGATCAGCAACTCGCCGCCACCGGCGATTCGCTGGTCGAGCGCGGCAAACACGCCGCAGCCCGATACTTCTTCACCTTCGAGCTGAACAGGATCTACCCGACGCTCGAACTCCTCCGGAATCTCGACACCACCCTTCTGGACACCCCCACCGACATCTTCTGACCTTCCGGGCTCCGCTACGGCGAGCATCGAGTCACAGCAGGAAGGAATCGTCATGACGATCCTCGACCAATTCTCCCTGGACGGCCGAGTGGCCGTGATCACCGGTGCCTCATCGGGCCTCGGCGTTCACTTCGCCAGGGCGCTCGCCGAAGCCGGCGCCGATGTCTCTCTCGGCGCGCGCCGCATCGATCGGCTCAACGACACCCGAATGACCGTCGAGAGGCTCGGGCGCAGATCGCTCGCGCTCGCCACCGACGTCACCGACCCCGGTGCGTGCGAAGCGCTGGTCGGCGCGACCATGGAGGAATTCGGCCGGGTCGACATCCTGGTGAACAATGCCGGTGTTGCCAGCGCGGTGCCCGCCACCCGCGAAACGCCCGAACAGTTCCGCGCCGTCGTCGACATCAACCTCTGCGGCTCGTACTGGATGGCACAGTCGTGCGGACGTGTGATGACGCCCGGAAGCTCCATCATCAACCTCTCCAGCGCGCTGGCGCTGACCACCGCCGGCCTCCCTCAGTCGGCGTACAGCGCCAGCAAGGCCGCCGTGATGGGCCTGACCCGGGATCTGGCGCAACAATGGGGACCACGTAAAGGCATTCGCGTCAACGCGCTGGCCCCGGGATTCTTCAAGTCAGAGATGACCGATGCCTTCGACCCCGACTACGTCGCTCTGACGGCCCACCGGATCCTGCTCGGACAGACGATGGGCGACCCCGAGCAGCTGGCCGCCACAGCGGTCTGGCTGGCGTCACCGGCCAGCGGCTATGTGACCGGACAAACCATCCCCGTCGACGGCGGTGTGACAATCACGTAACACCGTCTATGATCAGTGGTTGCGGCGCCACAGGAGGTTCATCATTCCACCCAAGTCAGATGCTCGGGACCGGATGATCGCCAGTGCCGCAGCACTACTGCCCGCCTACGGGATTCGCGGCACGTCTTTTGCGCGCGTGATCGAGCATTCTGGAGCACCGCGAGGATCGGTCGGCCACCACTTTCCCGGCGGCAAAGACGAGATGATCATCGCCGCGATCGCCGTGGCCGGAAACCGCGTGACCGGCCAGTTGCACGGACTCATCGAGTCGGGCGCGACCTTCATCCAGGCCGTCGAATCGGTCTGCGACTATTTCAGCCAGGGCCTGATGCGTTCGGACTTCCGGGCGGGGTGTCCCATCGCGGCAGCGGCCACGGATGAGGATCTCTCCGACGAGGCGCGATCGGTCGCCATCGGCATCGTCGATGACTGGATCAGCCTGCTCGCCGGGTCGGCTGCGGCTGAAGGGCTCGATGCCGAGCAAGCGCGACTGCGAGCCGAGACCGCCCTCCATTCGATCGAGGGCGCACTCATACTCTGCAAGCTGCGCCGCTCAGCCGATCCGCTGCAGAGCGCCCTCAACGGCATCAAGAGCTTCACGTTCTCCTGATGCCGCCGAGATACGAGGTCAGTCGCGGGTGCGTTCGATGAAATCGTCCAATGAGGGCTCCTTCGTCATGTGGAAGTAGTCCACGAGCCGCCAAGGCATCACCGTGCGAATCTTCCCGAACTCGTTCCGGTAGTAGGGCACCATCCCCGGATGCGTCCAGACCAGTTCCGCATGGCGCGCATCCACTCGTTCCAGATAGTCATCGTGGCGATCAGGCTTCACCTCGATCGAATCGATGCCGGCCGCGAGCACCTCGCCGATCAGCTGTGCCGCGTAGCGAGCCTGGACCTCGGAGGTGAAGAAGGCACTTCCCCCGTGGCCGAGTCCCGTCGTCGGCCCCTGAAGGATGAGCAGGTTCGGAAACGACGGGACCGTTATCCCGAGGTAGGCGCCCGTGCCGTCGGACCACCTGTCGGCAAGAGTCGTTCCCTGGCGGCCGACGATCTCCAGTTGAGAGGCGTTCTTCGACACGTCATAGCCGGTGGCGTAGACGATCACCTCGCACTCGACCAGCGATCCGTCCGCCAACCGGATGCCATCAGCCTCGATCTCCGCAATGCCCTCGACTACCAAGTCGACATTCGGCTTGGTCAACGCCTCGTACCAGCCGTTGTCGAGAAGGATTCGCTTGCCGTAGGGCGGATAGTCCGGAACGCATTTGCCGATGAGATCGACACGGTCGCCCAATTGCTCGACGATATGGGCCGTCATCTCTTGGCGGTGCTTATCGTTCACCCTGTTCAATGACCTGTCGGGATGAGGCCACGACGGGTCCTTCTGCAACGTGGCGAGGAGACCGTCGCCGTAGCGCCACATCATGGTGAACCGGTACCACGCGGAGTAGAACGGCTCGTCGGTCAGCAAGGACTTGACGTCGTCACCAATCAACTCGTGGAATCGGGGAATCGGTCGAACCCACTGCGGCGTCCGCTGCAGGATCGTCAACTCCGCCACCGAATCCGCGATCGTCGGCGCAATCTGCATGCACGAGGCGCCGGTCCCGATGATCGCGACACGTTTGCCCGTGACATCCAGCTCGGCCGGCCAATGCGCCGAGTGGAATGCCTGCCCGGCAAAACGTGCGGCACCGGGAATCGACGGCACCTGCGGCTGGCCGAAGGGCCCGATCGCGGTGATGAGAAAGCGCGCTTGCACCTGCTCGGTGCCCCCGTTGTGGGACAGCTCGATACTCCAGCACTGCGCATCGTCAAGCCACCGGCCACTGACGAACCGCGTGTTGAAGCTCACGCTTTCTCGCAGTCCAAGCTGATCGGCGGTGCGTTCGAGGTAGTCCTGAATCTCCTGTCTAGCCGAGAAGAACCGGGGCCACGGGTATCGCCGTCCGAATGAGAACGAGTACGAGTGGTTCGGTGTGTCGACCGCGCACCCTGGATAGCGGGTGTCGCGCCAGGTTCCTCCGACGGTGTCACCGGAGTCGACGACTCGATGGTCGATGCCCAGACCGTCGAGCATCGCCGCCATCGCCATCCCGCTCTCCCCAGCTCCCACCACCAAGACGGGGAGAACCCCGTCGGTGGCGTGCCCGAGTTCTCCCGGTTGGGGTGCCGAACGCAGAAGCGGAACGAAACCCATCTGCTCCGCCATCATCGGCGCGTACTCCGGCGGGACCCGCCGACCGATGGCGATACTCATCATCTCGACAAGCGTGTCATCGTCGGGAACCGTGATCGCAGGGACTGAGTCCTCGGTCAACACCCTCAGTGCCGCATTGCGGATCTCGTGCTGGACGTCCTCGGCCAGACCCGCGTCTTCGGGCGCGATCAACCGAATGTCGTTCACCGGGCGGAATCGCTCGCTGAGCCAGTATCGGTCGCCGGTGTGGTGGAACACCATCATCAGCAGTGCGCGCAGATCGGCCGCCGCAACTGCGCGATGGGCGGCATCGGTGTCCATGATGAGCCGACGATCCAGGTTCGCTTCGTGCACAGTCGGGTTCTGCTTCATCAGCGCTCTCCAACATTTCCGGCGATCATCGTCCGATGCAGACCGATGCCGCCGTCGATGGCGATGTCCTGCCCGGTGATCGAGCCACTGCCTTCGGAAGAGAGGAAGGCGATCAGGTTGGCGATCTCTGCGGGCTGGCAGAACCTGCCCTCCGGCATCGACGACAGCAGTGCCTGGAAGTCGGCTGGCCGAAGCGCATGCAAGCCGGCGGTTTCGACGAATCCCGGTTGGATGCAGTTAGCGGTGATCCCGTATCCGAGGCTCTCGATTGCCACCGTCCGCACCGCGCCCTGTAGGCCGGCTTTCGAAGCCGCATACGCTACCTTGCCGGCCAGGCCGGTGCGGCCGGCCATGCTCGAGACGGCGACGACCCGCCCGTAGCGTCTCTCGCGCATTCCCGGCAGGCACGCCTGAATCACCCGGAAGGCGCCGGTGAGATTGACACTGATGTCGCGATTCCACTTCTCAACCGACATCGAGTGCGCCGGTGCGATCGTGTCGACAATGCCTGCGTTGCTCACGCATACGTCCACGTGCCCGAAGACCTCCTCGGGCAGCGGATCATTGACCACGTCGAGAGTCAGGTCCGCTCCCGGAGTGAGATCGACGGTGACCACCCGGAAGCCGTCCTCGCGCAGACGCGCGACGATCGCCGTTCCAATACCTCCGTTCGATCCAGTGACGAGTGCAACGCGCTGAGCCATGAACTTTCCTCCTGTGGTGACTACTGGTCGGCAAGAACCGCAGATCCGGGCCTCAACCGCACAACGAGAAACACTAACATACCTATCCGTATGTTTTAATTCTGCGTGTCTTATGTATAGTCTAGGAACACTATTTGCGAACCCTAACGTCCATAAGGGGCACTCATGTTCGATACAGTCAAGGCGAGAGACCTCGAGCAGCTTCTCGAGTTCGACTTCCGCAATGCCGTCGAGGCGCTCGACCATCACGCCAGGAACAGTGGCGACCGGCGCGCCGTGACCTACGGGGAGACCGGCCTCGAACTCAGCTACGCGGAATTCGGTCGCCTCACCGACAACATCGCCGGAAACCTCGCCGCACGAGGGGTCGGCGAACGTTCCAAAGTCAGCGTTCTGACGCCCAACCCGCTGATCGCCACGCTGACGATGTACGGCCTATGGAAGCTGGGCGCAACCTACGCACCGCTGAACTTCCAGTTCACCGGGGACCTGCTCGCCTACCAGCTCAACGACATAAATCCCGAGCTCCTGCTCGTCGACCGGCAGCTGGAGAATCGGATCTCGGAACTCGGTGCCCTTCTCCCGGAATCCATGACGACGATCGTCGCCGACGATCTGGCGACCGGAGGTTTCGCGGAGCTGCTCGCGCCGGCGACCCGGCCGAACGTCCGGATCGACATCGATCTTCCCGCCAGCATCATCTACACCTCGGGCACCACAGGCCCCGCCAAGGGAGTCGTGCAATCGCATCGGTGGCTCAACATCTACACCTGGATGCCACGTAAGACGCTGACTCCCGACGACGTGCTGTACAACGACTTGCCGACGTATCACATCGCCGGTGCGCACATCTGCTTTGCACGTGCACTCTGGGCTGGAGCCGCCGTGAGCCTGTGGGACAGGTTCAGCCCAAGCGACTTCTGGCATCGGATCAACTCGACCGGCTGCACCACGGCGGTCCTGCTTGACGTGATGATTCCGTGGCTGCTGAATGCCGAACCGACGAACCACGACCGCGAGAATCCGCTCAACAAGGTCCACCTGCAGCCCCTGCCCGCCAACCATAAGGAATTCGCGACCAGGTTCGGCATCGACTTCACCACGTCCGGATTCGGCCAGTCCGAATCAGGACTGTCGCTCCTCGCCCTGACAGAGCAGTGCCCCGAAGGCCAGGGCACGCCCTCCGATCTTTACCGCGGCCACACCCACGAGCACCTGCGCGAGCTGTTCACCGAGTTCGATCTGCCGGTATTCGACGGTAAGAGCGAACTTCCCAAGGGATCGATGGGCAAGCCCCTTCCATTCGCAGAAGTGACCGTACTCGATGAACGCGATCGCGAGTGCGCACCTGGCGAGGTCGGACAGCTGGCGATTCGGCCCCGCCTCTGTGAGGCACTCTTCCAGGAGTATCTCGGCAAGCCGGCCGCCACAGTCCATGCCTGGCGCAACCTCTGGTTCCATACCGGCGACGCGGCAACCCGCGATGCCGACGGGCAGTTCTCCTTCATCGACCGATTGGGAGATCGCCTGCGAGTTCGGGGCGAGAACATCTCCGGATTCCACATCGAGGAGATTCTGATAAAACACCCGTCGGTCCAACTCGCAGCAGTGGTCGCGATACCCGGCGCCGAAGGCAACGAGGACGATGTCATCGCCTTCGTAGAGTTGTCGGAGGGCGAATTATTCGACCCCGGCCAACTAGCCGAACACTGCCGCGAACACATGCCCAAATACATGCGCCCTCGCGACTTCATCGCAGTCGACCAGCTTCCCCGGACACCCACCAACAAGATCGAGAAGTACCGACTCCGCGACGGCTACCTGCGCGAGCATCGCAGCTGACAACGGCTGTCGGCAGCAGCGCCTTGCACCCGGACCTCGACGAAGGAATGACCTTGCTCGACCCCCACATCGCCCGCTTCATCGCCGCAGTGGACGCGGCGCCCTATCCCCCGATCCATGAGAACACCGTTGACGGCGCTCGCGCAGGGCTGCGAGCACTCGTGGCCGGAGCAGAGCGTCCGCCGCTAGCCCAGGTCGCCGAGACGGCCGTAGCGGGACTCCCCGCGCGGATCTACCGAGGAGAGCACACCGGAGCGGTGCCGACGGTTCTGTTCTTTCACGGTGGTGGATTCGTCATCGGCGATCTGGAGACTCACGACCGGTTCTGCCGCAGATTGTGCATCGAACTCGGTGCGGTCGTGGTGTCGGTCGCCTATCGGCTCGCCCCCGAGAACGCCTTCCCCGCGGCCGCGCAGGATGCGGTCGCCGCACTGGCCGACACCGCGGACCGCCTGAGTGAATACGGCGGAGACAAACTCGTGGTGGCGGGCGACTCGGCAGGCGGGAACCTGGCCATCGTAGCCACACAAGCGATACCAGGCGCAGCCGCCGCCCAACTGTTGATTTACCCCGCAACCGACACCTTCGGCGCATACTCGTCGCGCGTAGCGAATGCAGCCGGCTACTATCTGGAGTCGGCCACTCTTCGCTGGTTTGCCGAGCGGTATATCCCTGTCGGCACCGACCCGCACGATCCGCGCCATTCGCCACTCCGTGCCGCGCCCGAGGTGATCGCCACCCAACCGCCCACCTTGATCGTCACAGCCGAGTTCGATCCGCTTCGCGACGAGGCCGAAGCCTACGCGGGGGCGTTGCGCGAGGCAGGCGTTCCGGTCCACGCCCACAGATACCCCGGGCTAGTACATGGATTCATCGATCTCGGCGCTGTCAGTCCCGCCGCCGAGGATGCGCTCCAGGACCTCTTCGACCGGGCGCATGCGCTCCTCGCCGCATGCGCCTGAGCACATCCAATCACCGCCCGGGTGCTCCACGGATAGGTGACACCGCATGATCGGACGTGTCCGCCGGGCCTGGAACGATCACATTGCGCTGAGGCCGTACCCGGCCGCAATGTCGCGTTCGTTCGACGATGCAGTCGCCCGACGGGGTGGCGTGACGGGCCGGATTATCCACTCGGACAGTGGATCCCCATGCGTCGGCTGGTGCCGTCAGCCGGCGCGCACCGGACGCCTCTCCAACAGCACGCACTGAGCGATGCGGCCGAGGGGCCGACCAGGCGAGTGGATTACTCCTGCCGTCATCGCGATACCGTCATCACCCATCGAGGTCTCGCATTCGAGTCCGACCCAGCCCTGTGCCGGTGGACCGAAGAGGTGAACCGTCAGTTCTGTGTTGAGAAAGGTCCACTCGAACGGATCGACTCGCGCACCAAGGCCGTTGGCGATGTCCGACACCGACATGAGCGCGGTCAGCGGACTCGGGGCCTCTCCCGCAACCAGCGGCACCTTCAGCGAAAGCCAGGCGAGCGTCGGCCCGCCAGGATTCCCGATCGGTGTCGCCACATGCCAGTTCACCGCATTGATGAACCCCACCGTCCACGCATCTGGCAACGGCAGCGGCCGGCCACCGGGGAAGCCCCTCGACGGATCAGCAGCAGCGGCCACCTCCGTGCTGTCGCCGGTAGCCAGCCGCCATGCCTGCGCGCGAGCCACTGGGCGCCACGGTCCGCCGCCGGGCGCCGGCGCCCACATCTCGGCAATGAGCAATGCGACCTTCGTACCCGGACGCTCCACCCAGGACCGCACTTTGACAGTTGTGGCCGGCACCGGTCCCAGCAGATCCACAGTCAACCGAGCAAGCCTTGTGCCCGGAATCAGTCCGCAGCGTTCGAGGGTGCGGCACAGTAAACCGGCAACGGGGCCACCGTGCTGGACGTTGAGTCCCCAAGGGCTGTGTGTAAGTTCCGTCGCATAGAACCACTCCTCGGTTTCACCCCAATCGTCGGTCGTGCGCCGCTCGAGCACGTAGCAGGCCTGCGGCGCCGTCGCGCCCGAAATTCCGACGCCATCGTCCACCGGTTCAGTCCCCCGCCATCAGTTCACGCCGCAGGATCTTTCCGGACGCCGATTTGGGAATCGCGTCGGCGAACTCGACCAGTCGTACCTTTTTATAGGGTGCGACTTTCCCAGCCACGAAGTCCATCACGCTCTCCTCCGTGAGCTCGACTCCCGGCTGGCAGACGACGAACGCCTTCGGCACTTCTTCGCCGTCGGCCCCGCGCGCTCCGACGACAGCGGCGTCAGCGATCTCCGGGTGGCTGAGAAGAATCGCTTCCAGTTCAGCCGGTGGCACCTGATAGCCCTTGTACTTGATGAGCTCCTTCAATCGATCGACGATCCGAACGTAGCCACGTCCGTCGACGGTCGCGATGTCGCCAGTGTGCAGATAGCCGTCGGCGTCCAACGTGTCGGCCGTCGCCGCCGCGTTGTCGAGGTACCCGAGCATAATGTTCGGCCCCTTGCACCAGAGCTCCCCCGGTGCGCTCTCGTCGGCACTTCCGGCAGCCGGGAGCGCAACCTCCCGGCCCGTGGCAGGATCGACGATCCGGCACTCGATGCCCGGGAGCGTCTTGCCTACTGAACTTCGTGGCGCATCCGGATCCGCACGGGCGATGCAATGGCTCACCGGGCTCATCTCCGACATCCCGAATCCCTGCCCGACAGCACAATCGAGGCGATCGGCGACCGCCTCGGCCAGCTGAGCATCCAGCGGCGCCGCGCCCGACATGATTGCACTCACCGACGATAGGTCGTAGGAATCGACGAGTGGATGCTTGGCCAACGCCACGGCCACCGGTGGCGCGATGAAGACGTACGTACAACGAGTCTCGGCGATCGTGTCGAGGAAGACCGCGAGGTCGAATCGCGGCATGGTGACCAGCGTAGCGCGCCGGTAGAGGGCTAGATTCAGCAAGACCGTCAGCCCGTAAATGTGGAAGAAGGGAAGCACGGCCAGCACTCGATCATCGCGCACGATGTCGATCACCGGAGCAGTCTGCGCCACATTCGCCACCAGGTTGGCGTGGCTCAACCGAACCCCCTTGGGGTCCCCCGTGGTACCCGACGAGTACGGCAGCACCGCGATGTGCGTCGCCGGATCGAAGTCGACGACCGGAGCGCGGTGACCGGCGGCGGTCACCGCGGCCAATGAGTCCGTACCATTGCCGTCGAGCACAATCACTCGCGTCCCACCGATGCCGAGGTCGTCGAGGATCCGCTCGAGACCAGGCAGTGCCGCCGAATGCGTGAACAGAGCGCAAGCCCCGCTAGCGGCGAGCTGCTTGCCGGCTTCCTCCGGGGTGTACAGCGCGTTGACAGTGGTCGCGGTGGCACCCGAGCGAAGAATCCCGTGGAACGCCACGGCGAACTCGGGGCTGTTCGGCGCGTAGAGGCCGACGATGTCGCCGACGCCGATTCCCTCAGCCGCCAGCGCCCCCGCTACTGCGTCGATCCGGTCGATGAGGACCCGATAGCTGATGGAGGCGCCGTCGGCCGCGAGAAACGCCGGTCGACTCAGATCCTCATCACAGAGGCTCCCGAACAAGTATTCGTATACGCCGACATCGGGAATGTCGACCATCTGATACGGGCTGGTAAATGGCATTGCGTCTACTCCTCAGATGAACCCGTCGCCGCTTCGTCGGCGGGTCGGATGATTGTCGATACCCACGGGGATGTGGATGGTCTTGGTTCTCAGAACGTCACCGGTTCTCGCCCGCGGGATCAGTCCGGTCCGCGTACTCGCTCACGTGCGGATCGGCGACGTACCTGTCAGCGATCACCACGGGCGGTGCGTGGTTCCAGGCGGGCACACCGTGCTCGGGCTTGGCGATCGGCCAGGATGCATCGCCATTGAGATATGACCAGTGCGCATGGTTGAGCTGGTGCATGGTGAATACAGCATTGAGCGAATTGACGAAGCCCATGTTGTCTAGCGAATGATTCACCGAGTCCTTGATCAACAAGGCTGCAACGGTGGGGACCTTCGCGATACGCGCTGCGAACTGCAGCGTCTTCTCCTCCAATTCGGCACGTGGGAAGATTTTGCTCACCATGCCGATGCGATGGGCTTCTTCGACGTCTATCGCATCTCCGGTGAGCAGCAACTCCTTCGCCCGGCGCGGGCCGAGCTCCCAAGGATGGGCGAAGTACTCGACCGCGTTCATTCCCAACCGAGTGCCGACGACGTCAGCGAATGAGGCGTCGTCGGCACCGACGATCAAGTCGCACGCCCACATCAGCATCAGTCCCGCCGAATAGGTCGTGCCCTGAACCTGCGCAATCGTGATCTTGCGCAGATTCCGCCACCGCTTGGTGTTCTCGAAGTAGTAGTGCCACTCCTGGAGCATCCGATTCTCGATACCTTTGCGGGTTCCGCCATTGACGGTGAAGCTCGGGTGCCGGTCCGGTCCAGACATCTCCGCCATTGCCTCCGCCGACCCCAGGTCGTGGCCAGAGGAGAACAGCGGACCGGTACCGCCCAGAATCACTACCTTGACCTGGTCGTCACGCTCAGCCCGCTCGAACGCGTCATCGAGCTCAACGAGGAGCCCACGATGCTGGGCATTGCGGGTGGTCGGACGGTCCAACAGGATCCGCGCAACTGTCCCGTCGTAGAAGGTCTCGTACCGAATGTGCGAATAATCCGACATGCTTGCTGAACTCTCTCCCTGCACCTGCACGCGCACGTCGTTCATGCCGACGCCTGACTCCGTCAGATTAATTCATACTGATTCCGTACGCAATGGCGACGGCGAGCTCGTGCCGCCCCGATAGGCTGATCGGCATGACGATCAACCCAACCGGCTCCGCCGGACCGGGACCGGACGGCCCGGCCACCAGCCCGGGCCGTCCCGGGCGCAAGCCCGACCCCCGGATCGCACCAGCGGTGTTGGCTGCGGCACTGCGCGTCTACGCCCGTGACGGATGGTCTGCGCTATCCTTCGAATCGGCGGCAAAAGAGTCCGGTGTCGGGAAGCCGGCCATTTACCGGCGCTGGTCGTCACCCGCCGAGCTACTCGCCAACGCCTTTGACGCACTGGTCAAGCTCCCCCAGGCAGAGGATCGCGGTTCACTCCGCGCCGACCTCACCGACTACGTCGCAGCCTTCGTCCATTGGTTCGGCGACCAGCAGAACGTGATGATCACTGCTCGCCTGGCCGTCGACCGGTTGATCGACCCGGAACTGGAAGCCGCCTACTATCGGATCGTCCATCAACCGCGACTGGACGCGGCTCGGCAGATCGGCCGACGCGCCCTGGCACGAGGCGAACTGAAGTCGGCGGCCGACTCGTTCATCGCTGCCGAGCTCTTGGTCGGCGCGATGACCACCCATTGGCAATTCAGCCGCCCCAGTCAGCTCGAACGATTTCGAGAGACACTTCCCACATACGGCGAACGCATCGTCGAAATCGTTCTGGCAGGACTCACGCACGCCACTGTCGTCGATACGTCTTAAGCCAGATCGAGCACCAAGCGACCGCGCACCCCGCCTCGCGCCATCCGCCGGTAGGCCTCGGCGACATCGGCGAGCGGATAGATCTGCGCCACCCGCGGTTCGATCACGCCGCCTTCCAATGCATCGGCGACGGCGGCGATCGCTTCTTTATTGCGGGCATATTCGGGGACCAGAATCGACGAATGCTCCACTCCGCGCTCGGTATCGAGTCGCGTGGGCCTCACCGACACCAGCCGACCGCCGTCCCGAATCGCAGGAAGGATCGCCGAGTTGAGCAAGGCGGTGTCCAAGACGCCCGCGACGCCGTCCGGCGCGGCAGCGCGCATACCGCGGGCCACATCTGTATAGCGGTCGATCACCGCCGAGGCACCCGCCGACCTCACCGCCTCGGCGTCGGCCGGCGCGGCTTCCGCGATCACCCGCAATCCACGTGCGCGAGCGAGTCGGATGAACATCGTCGCCAAATGCCCTGCGCCACCGGTCACTCCGACAGTTTCGTCACTGTGCAGATTCATCTCGTCAAGTGCCTGTACCGCAGTCAGCGCATTCATGGGAATCGTCGCCGCCGCCGCGAAATCGATCGCCTCGTCGAGGCGAATCACCGAGGCTTCGGGAACCACCGTGTATTCCGCTTGCGCCCCCGTATGCGATCCGTACGGAACCACTACCGCCATCACGCGCTCACCGACCGCAAACGTCGACTCGGAACCGACAGCGTCGATGACGCCGGCTGCATCCATTCCTGGAACCCAGGGTCCCTCGACTCCAGTCATCATTTTGCCCATTGTCAGCATCGCCAAGTCGGTCGGGTTGACGGCAGCCGCGTGCACCCGAAGGCGCACCTCGCCGTCCCGGGGTTCCGGAACTTCGGCCAATCCTCGGGCGACTTCGCCGTCGGTGCCGATAACGACCGCTGCCATCGCTGTCGCGCGGCTCACTGATCGCCCAACACGAAGATCGGCTTGTGACCTGCGTCCGGGCCAGTCAGCACATCCGGAATCTGCTCCCAGGGGTAGATTCCACTGGTCACCAGTTCGGGATGCAGAACCCCCTCGGCCACCGCGGCGAGGGTCGGCGTCATATTCGGTCGCGCCATACCCTTGCCGTTGTGGAAGTTCACACCTCGCTGATACAGGGCCAGCAGCGGGATGGGCACCTCGTCGAAGTATATTCCGACACTGTTCACAGTCCCTTCCGGAACCACTGACAGCAAAGCCTTGCGGAGCCGGTGCGGGTCGCAACTGGCATCCACCGCGACGTGAAAGTCCTTGTCGTGTTTGTCGTTGATGTGCTGGACCTCCGCCCCGAGTCTGGCGGCCGCTTCCATCCGTACTGGGTCGTCGTCGAAGTACACAGTGTGTGCGGCGGCGCAGTGGACTGCGACATCGACGGTGTACAGGCCGATCGATCCGGTTCCGCCAAACACCGCCACCTTGGGATCCGCGATCCCCTCGACCGAGGGCATGACAGTCTCCCAGCCGAGTGCAAGATTGTCCCCGATCGAGGCGAGGTGCACCGGATCAACGTTCGCGGGGAGCTTCACCAGATTGTAGTCAGCGTAAGGAACCCGGACCAGCTCGTCGAAGGTGCCGCCCCACATACCGTTGACAGGAAGACCGTATTGGGAATCTCCATGCTTGAGACATCGCGCGGGATGGTCGATGCTGCACTGAGCGCACGATCCACAGGCGATATGCCAGGCCACACCAACCGCATCGCCGACCTGGAACGTGGCACAGTCCGGACCAACCTCTACCACTCGCGCTACGCACTCGTGCCCCAGCGGGAAAGGTCCAAATCCCGAGAACGGGGTCTTGTCCGCGATGACATGATGATCAAGATCGCAGGTCGTCGAGGCTATCGGACGAACCAGCGCGTCAGTTCCTTCCAGGATCGTCGGCGCTTCGACCTCGTCGAACCGCAGCTCCCCTGGCTTCACGAACATCAGACTCTTCAACTTCTCACTTCCTTACAGGTTGTCGTTGCAGTTCATTCATCGACTCGAGCTGGTGATTCGATCGCGCGCCAGCACGAGTTTGGTGGTCTTCATCGCGTACGCGTTCGGCGCATCGTCGAAGTCCGCGAGCACGGTGGTGACCCGCTCGGCCGGAAACCCGGAGGCGGCGACCCAGTTCAGGAGGTCCGGCAGGATCGGCCGCGGATGAGTGACTCCGATGTGGAGGCTCATACCGGTGGCGTACATCCGCATGAGCGGCGCCGGCGTCATCGTGCCGACGTAATAGCCGACCGCAGTACAGTGCCCGCCGGGTGCGGTCGCCCTGATCGCATAGCGCAGTCCGGCGCTGCTCGACGAGGCTTCCACGACGATGTCGTACTCCTCGCCAGTGCCGGGTGCACGCCGCTTGACCGGCTGGTCGACCACCCCGGCGCCGAGGGCCTCGGCCAGGTGCAGGCGCACCGGGTCGGTGTCGAGGTAGGTGACGTCTTCCGCGCCGTGGGCCACGGCCAGGCCGGCCGCATAGAGTCCGATCGACTGCGCGCCGCCCCCGATGATCAGCACCCTGGCGTGCGGATAGGCCTCCAGGTGCGGAACCACGCATCGCCATGCATCGGCGAGATTGTCCGATGCTGCTGCGACTCGCTGCGCGGGCACCGCTTCGGGGAGGCCGACCAGCAGATGATCGGCAAAGGGAACGCGCACCAGGTCCGAGGCCATTCCGCCCCATTCACCACATGCCGAACCGAACCCGAAGGCAGCCAACTCGTCGAGCCCCGATCCGCCGGTCGCCCTGGTCGTGAGGCATTTGGTGGTCAGCCCCCGACGGCAGTTCCTGCAGATTCCGCAGGACACCGACCACGGCACGACCACCAGGTCTCCCGTCTGCCACCGGCGCACGGACGGCCCGACGTCGAGAACCTCGGCAACGCACTCGTGGCCGATGGGCAGCGGTCCGGCGAACGGCACAGGTCCGCAGATCCTGCCGACGGCGGGGTCGATCAGCCCCAGCCGCAGCCCCGCCTGCATCGCGCGGGAGACGCGTCGATGCACGGGAAGACAATCACCGTCGCACCGACCGACGACGATCGGTCTGACGATGACGTCCCCGGGATCCTCGACTCGTGGGTCTGGGGCCTCCCGCCATCGCAACTCGTTGCGCTGAATCAAGACAAGCTGACGCATCCGACCGCGCCCGCTCGCTCTGGCCCTCTACTTCGCCGACGCTGCGGCCAGCTTCTTGAGCTCCTCGAACCGGATCACGTTGCCGCCGGCGCCCCAGGTGCCCTCGGGCTGCTCGTGAATGAGGACCCACACGTGCAGGCCGTCGTGTTCGGTGAGCGCAGCGGCTGCCGACACATCGGCGGTGGCCTGCTTGATCAGCCCTTCCTTGCGGCGGTCGGACAGCGCACCTTCCGGCACGGTCACGTCCACCCGGAAGCGCGGCAGGTCGTCTTCGGCGCTGCCGAATCGACCGTCCGCCACCTCATCGATCCGGCACCAGGCCAGCGAACGAAACAGCGCATCGTCTGGAGCGCCCTCCCACTCCAGCAAGGTCGCAGCAAGGGTCTTCTGCAGGTCGGTGCGGCTTTCCGCCGACAGAACACCTTCGGGAACGGTGAGTTGAATCATGGGCACAGCGGACTCCTTGCGTTCTATGATGGTCGTTATATTTCCGCCGACCCTACGCGGTCTTCCGACCACGGGCAAGAGCCGCGGCCGCTCCTGCTCCACACGGACAGGTCAACCGACCCGGTCGAAGCAGGACTCCACCGCATTCGGGCACGGACGGCTCGGGCGATCAGGGGTACACCTGGACCTCACCGCCGTCTACGAACAGCTCACTGCCGGTGATGAAGCTGGACTGATCCGAGGCCAGGAAGAGCACGGCGTTGGCGATCTCGGCCGGATCCGCAGCGCGTCGCAGAGGTGTGCTGCTCGCCAGCGCATCGACGAACGCGCCGGCTTGCGCGGGGTTCGCGGCGAGGCCGCGGAGCCCCGGGGTGTCGGTGGGACCGGGCACCAGCGTGTTGACACGCAGGCCGCGGGGCGCGAGCTCGGCGGCCCAGACCCGGCCGAACTGCCTGATGGCCGCCTTGGTCGCGGAGTAGACGCCGAAGCCGGCGGTGCCGCGGCGCGCCGAGCTGGAACCGGTGAGCACGATGCTCCCGCCTGCGTTCAGCAGCGGGAGTGCTTTCTGGACCGTGAAGACGGTGCCCCGCACGTTGATCCCGAAGGTGCGGTCGAAGACCTCGGGGGAAAGCGTGTCGAGGGGCCGGTCCGCCTCTCCCCCACCGGCATTGGCGAAGAGGATGTCGAGACGGTTCTCGTCTGCGGCGATCCGGCCGAACAGCCTGTCGAGGTCGGCCAGGTCGGAGACGTCGCTCTGGACCGCGATCGCCCGTTCGCCCAGTTCCCGGGCTGCGGCGTCGAGAAGGCGCTTGCGGCGGCCGGTGAGATAGACGCGCGCACCCTCAGCGATGAAACGCTGGGCAGTGGCGAGCCCGATACCCGTGCTCGCGCCGGTGATCAGGGCCGTCTTGTCGGCGAGCTGACTCATACGTGTTCGTCCTCTGCAGTCTCGTGTGCGAAGCGCCGGGCGGTGTATCGGCGGGCGGCGGTCGGCATGGCCCGACAACGCGTTATTGACCGTCCGGTCCACCATAAGCGTGATGGACCGATCGGTCAATAACAGATATGGTGCAGACATGGCTCGGCCACGGCAGTTCGACGAGGAGACGGTGTTACGCGCCGTCTGCGACCAGTTCTGGCACGCAGGCTATGCGGCGACCTCGCTCCAGGACCTCATGCGAGTCACAGGCCTGGGCAAGGGCAGTCTCTACGCCGCCTTCGGAGACAAACACGAGCTCTTCCTCCGAGTGCTGCGCCGGTACGCGGCATCGCTCGACCGGGCGGTGCGCGGCTCGATCGACTCGGCTCCGCGCGCGATCGACGCCCTTCGCTCGTTCGTGATGACGCCGGTGGGCGACCCCGCAGGCCACGCCGCCCGGCGCGGCTGCTTCCTCGCCAACAGCACAACCGAACTGGCTTCCACCGATCCCGCCGTCGCCGCGGAGGCGCAGCGCGCATACGAGGGCATCACAGCGACGCTGACCGAGGGCGTGCGGCGCGCTCAGGTCGAGGGCGACCTGAGCGCCTCCGCCGACCCCGCCGGCGTCGCCCGGGCGCTACTAGCCGCTCAGCAGGGCCTGACGTACATGGGGCGCACGGGAATGGACGTCGAGATGCTGTCGGCGACTGCCGATTCGCTTGCAGCGCAACTCCTGCCCACCTCGGCCGGTCCGTGAACGGCCATCCGGTTCCGGCGCCGAGCCGGCGATGTCCGAGATTCCCGGCACACTCTCCGCATGAGTGTTGAACTGCGCGGCACAGACCTCCGGCACTGGATCATCGGCGAGGCGCGAAAACAGTCGCCGGTCTCCATCCGGATGATGATCGCTTCAGCTGCGGACCAGGGATTCTCCTTCGCAGGACGCCCGTCCAAAGTGATCTCGGACGCGCTCCGCTGTGAGCGTCGGCGTGGCCGAATCGTCAGGACCGGTCGCGGCGAGTACACGCTGGGCACGATTCCACGAACGAGCGGCAGACTGATCGATCAACGGCTGTCGCAGCTCGCCGCGGCCGCTGCGAGGTCTGGTCGACAGGAGCGACCGGCAGCCTGATCGGACAGCTATACGACAACTCTGAGCGACAAATCCTCTTACCGCTCGCGCACGGGGCGAAGTTGTCGCTCAGAGTTGTCGCATTTACTCCACTTCAACCTGTCGCGATGTGCGAGCGTCTCGCGGGCCGGTGCCCCCGACGGGCATCAGCCCACCCTCCGGCTCCCGGAGGCGAAGCCCAGCCAGGTGTGCCGGTTGTTCCACCAGCACCAACCCAGCTTCACGGCCCCTCGTCGCTCCCGGCCGTCACGGCCGGTGCCGTTCGAGATCCACAGAGCAGGCGTGCGCGAGTCGAATCCGTTCTTCTTCTGTCGGCGCGAGCCGATCGTCATGAAGCAGGCGTTGCGGTCGATCACCTCGGGAACCTGCAATGCCCAATGAACGCCTTCAGCGACGGTGAACGGTGTTCGGGACTCTGCACCGATAGCTTCCGACGCCTCCGCCGGCGACCAGTTTCGCATGCCATCACCTCGGGAGGGGTCCTCAACGGCATACACCCTGGCATCGGGCACGGCAGCTTCCACCGTCGGCAGGAACTCTTCGAGGTCCTCCATGTCGACCACCACGAAGCCGGGCCTCTCCTGCCCACGCTGCATGCGCGTCACCGACGGAACCAGAATCCTCACGGGCAGGGCCGTCTCCGAGGCGACGAGCAACGCCCCAGCCCCGGCTCGACCCTCCAGCTCAGCGGCGGCGGCACGCACGTCCGCCGCCGTGAGGCGGCTTGCCTCATGTTCGAGCACGCCGGTGGCGATCAACCGTTCCGCCTGCACCGACAGCGACGGCAGTGCACGGACTTCCTGCTCTGACGTCGCCTCAGAAGTCATCACACGTTGAACCGGAATTCCACCACGTCGCCGTCGGCCATCACGTAGTCCTTGCCCTCCATGCGGACCTTTCCGGCGGCCTTGGCGTCGTTCATCGAACCGGCCGCGTCGAGGTCCTCGAAGGAGACGATCTCCGCCTTGATGAAGCCCTTCTCGAAGTCGGTGTGGATCACGCCGGCGGCCTTCGGGGCGGTGTCGCCCTGCCGGATGGTCCAGGCGCGCGACTCCTTGGGGCCGGCGGTCAGGTAAGTCTGCAGGCCCAGCGTGTGGAAGCCCGCCCGGGCCAGCTGCCGCAGGCCCGGCTCGTCCTGGCCGATCGAGTCGAGCAGTTCCTGCGCGTCCTCCTCGTCGAGTTCGAGTAGCTCCGACTCGACCTTGGCGTCGAGGAAGACGCAGTCGGCCGGTGCCACGGCGTCCCGCAGCTGCTGCTTGCGCGCCTCATCGGTGAGCACCGACTCGTCGGCGTTGAACACGTACAGGAAGGGCTTGGCGGTCAGCAGGTGCAGCTCGCGCACGCCGGCCAGATCGAAGGAGTCCTTCGCGGAGAACAGCGTCGCCCCCGAGTCCAGGATCTCCTGGGCCTTGCGCGCCGCGTCGAGGGTCTCGACCAGGTCCTTGTTCTTCTTCGCGTCCTTCTCCAGCCGCGGCAGCGCCTTCTCCAGGGTCTGCATGTCGGCCAGGATCAGCTCGGTCTCGATCACCTCGATGTCGGCCATCGGATCCACCCGGCCGTCCACGTGCACCACGTCGTCGTCGGCGAAGACCCGCACCACCTGGCAGATCGCGTCGGCCTCGCGGATGTTGGCGAGGAACTGGTTGCCCATCCCCTCGCCCTCCGACGCGCCTTTGACGATGCCGGCGATGTCGACGAAGCTCACCGTGGCCGGCAGGATCCGCTCACTGCCGAAGATCTCGGCGAGCCGGGTCAGCCGCACATCGGGCAGCTCCACCACCCCGATGTTGGGTTCGATGGTGGCGAACGGATAGTTCGCCGCCAGCACATCGTTACGGGTCAGCGCGTTGAACAGGGTGGACTTGCCGACATTGGGCAGGCCGACGATACCGAGGGTCAGACTCACGGGAGATCAGTCTATCTTCCCCGGCTCCGGCCCCGTACCGCCGGAGTCGTCGACGACGACGGTCTCGTGCAGGACTCCCGCCGCGGCGTCCTCGGCCTGGATGGTCTCACCGGCCGCCATGCCGATCTGCTCGAGCACGTACCGCAGCAGCACGGTCAAGCACGACGCGGCCGGCACCGCCAGGAATGCACCCGTGATCCCGAACAGGGTGCCGCCGAGGGTCACCGACAGCAGCACCACCACCGCATGCAGTTCCATCGCCTTGGACTGCAGCCACGGCGAGAGCACGTTCCCCTCCAGCTGCTGCACCACCAGGATGATGCCCAGCACGATCAGCGCCGTAGTCAGGCCGTTGACCAGCAGCGCCACCAGCACCGCCAGACCACCGGCGACGAAGGCGCCGACGATCGGCACGAAGCCGCCGAGGAAGGTGATCACGATCAGCACCGCCGCCAGGGGCACGTCCAGGATGATCAGGCCCAGACCGATCAGGCTCGCGTCCACCAGGGAGACGATCGCCTGGGTCCGGATGAAGCCGCCGAGGGTGTTCCACATCCGGGTCAGCACCTCGGAGATGTGCGAGCCGGTCGGTGCACCCACGGTCCGGTTGACCCACGGCAGGAACCGCGGGCCGTCCTTCATGAAGAAGAACGTGATCACGATCGCGGTGAACGCGGTGATCGCCGCCGAGGTGGCCACGCCGACACCGCTGAAGACACCCGAGGCGATGGTGGTGGCGCTCGACTGCAGCCGGTGAGTGATGTTGTCGACCAGCGTGGAGAGCTGGTCGTCGTCGATGTTCAGCGGCGGACCCTGGATCCAGTCCTGCAGCCGGTGCAGACCCTCGATCGCCCGGTCGGCCAATTGCGGCGCCTGGTCGATCACCGACGGCACGATCCAGGCGATCACACCGGCGATCACGCCGAACGCGGCCAGCAGCGAGATGAACGCCGCCAGCGCCGGCGGCACTCCCTTGCTGCGCATCCAGCGCACCGGCGGCCACAGCACCGTCGAGAGCACGATGGCGAAGAGCACCGGCAGGATGATCACCCACAGCGCCCCGAGCAGGATCTTCATCGCCCACAGGAAGGCCAGCACCAGCAGCACCTGCAGGCACACCATCGACGTCGAGCGCAGTCCGGTGAGGAACACCCGGGACCGGCTCGGGTACGGCTTCCCGGTCCGAGGATCGAGCAGCACGCGCTCGGTGACGGTGGCCATGTCCTCGGTCAGCCCGTCGGCATCGCGGACTGCTCTCCCCTCCGGCCCGTGCTCGGCAGAGCGCTTCCGGCGCCAGTTGATCTTGCTCACCGGCTCATGGAAGCACAGAAACCGCCCACTGTCGTAGGCACACGCCATGATGTCGGCATGAGCACAACGCTGGCACTGACTGCCCTGGTCTGCCTCCTGCTCGGCGGCCTCGCGGGCTGGCTCGGACACGGCCGTTTCACCCGGTCGGCCGCGGTCGACGAGGAGCGCAGCAGCGACGCCCTCGGCCGGCAGGTCGACGACCTCGTCGCTCCCCTGCGCCAGACCCTCGATCAGCTCTCGGCACAGATGCATCGGAGCGAGAGCGGCCGCATCGCCGCGCAGGCCGGCCTGTCCGAACAACTCCGCGGCATGACCGTGACCGCCCAGCGCCTGCAGGATCAGACCGCCCGGCTGGCCGGCGCGCTGCACGCCCCGCAGATCCGCGGCCGCTGGGGCGAGGTGCAGCTCGAACGCATCGTCGAACTGTCGGGCATGTCCCGGCACTGCGACTTCACCACCCAGCGCAGCTACGCCGACGACGACCGCACCGTGCGTCCGGATCTAACGGTGCATCTGGCCGGCGGCCGCTCCATCGTCGTCGACGCCAAGGTGCCGCTGCAGGCCTGGTCCGATGCCGCCGGACCGGCCACCGACCCGGACGCCGCGCAGCAGCGGCTGCGCCGGCACGCCCAGGCCGTCCGGGCACACGTCACCGCACTCTCGGGCAAGGCCTACTGGGCCAGTCAGCGGCAGAGTCCGGAGTTCGTCGTCCTCTTCCTGCCCGGCGACGGCGCGCTCGAAGCCGCCACCCGGGCCGACCCGGCCCTGCTGGACTACGCCTTCGCCCGCAACGTCGTCCTGGCCACCCCCAGCACCCTGATCGCGCTGCTGCGCACGGTGGCGCTCGGCTGGCGACAGCACGCGCTGGCCGAGGACGCGGCCGTCATCCACGACCTCGGACGCCAGCTCTACCAGCGGCTCGACGGCGTACTCGGGCACCTCGACAAGACCGGAACCGCGCTGCGCCGTGCCGTCGAGGCCTACAACGCGACCATCGGCGCCGTGGACAATCGACTCGGGGTGACCGCCCGCCGGCTCGCCGAACTGGAGGCGCTGAGCACCGTCGAGACCTCCGGAAACCGGCTGCGAGACCGTCCCGCCGCCATCGACACCACGGTGAGAGTTCCATCACGCGCCGACTGAGAAATCGATGAGCCACCGGCCAGGCGTCGCGGTGCACCCGTCTGGACCCGGTACCGTTGACGTGTGTTTTCCCGCATGCGCAACGGAGCTGCCGTCCCCGCAGACCAGCAGTCCGTCATCCCCGCAGTGCGCGGCGTGCCCTGGTGGGCAGCGGTCGTCATCGCGGTGGCGATCACCGCGATCGGAGCGGCCATCGACGCCGACGCCCGCGGTGCGCTCGGCACCTCGTTCAAGGCGTGCTACCTGATCGGCTGCCTGCTCGCCGCGCTCGCCGTCCGTCGCCGCGCCATGTTCACCGCGGCCGCCCAGCCACCGCTGGTGGCATTCTTCGTCGGCATCATCACGCTGTACACGCTCAACCGGGACGAGGCCGAGGGCCTGCGGTCGGTGGTGCTCAAAGTGGTGCTGCCGATCGCCACCAGCTTCCCGTGGATTCTGCTGACCTTCCTGCTGACCCTGCTGGTGGTGGTGGCCCGCTGGTACTTCTCCCGCCGGGCGGTGAACGCCCAGCACGCGGCCGAGAACGCCGTCTCGGCCACCGCGAAGAAGTCCGGCAAGGCCCGCACGCGCACCTCCTCGGCGAAGTCCGGAGCGGCGGCGAAGTCCGGCGGCCGGCCCGCACGGCGTGACCAGGACGGCGACCGCGCCGCCCGGACGGTCAAGACCGGCGCCGTCGGCGCCGGCGCCGGGGAGACGCGGACCCGCCGGTCCGCCGGCACCGCCACCGCGGAGAAGCCGCGTCGTCAGGCCTCCGGCCGACAGAAGACCGCCGCCGACGAGAAGCCCGTCGAGAAGACGCCGGCCGGGAAGAGTCCCAGCCCGAAGAACTCGGCCGTGAAGCCTGCGGCCCAGAAGACCGCAACCCCGAAGAACTCGGCCCCGAAGACTCCTGCGGCCCAGAAATCTACAGCCCCGAAGTCGGCACCGGTATCGCCGGAGAAGCGGGGACCGGCCGGCGCCGAGGCTGCAGCCGGATCGGCATCATCGTCGGTGCGTAAGGCGCGGACCGCCGTCGGCGAATCGCAGGCGCGGCCGGCCCGCCGGGCGCAGCCGCAGACGGTGCCGCCGCGCCAGCCCGCCGGCCGGCCCGCCGCGCGCACCGCCGGTCAACGGCTCCGCGAGCAGGGGGCGATCGAGGACCTCACCCTCGGGGTGGACGACCTGGAGTCTGGCTCCCCGAGCTGATCTCGCCGTTCGCGGCCCCGGACACCTTGCTGATCCGCGCGAGGTGATCGAAGCGGTTGTTGGCGATGCGCATGGCGATCTCGTACGGCAGCGCGAACTTGCGCGCCCACCAGTAGCCGAACCGGGTGTCGAACGAGGTGTAGACCATGAACTTGTTCTTCTTCACCCCGCGCAGCACCGCGGCCGCCGCCTGCTCCGGCGTCACCGCGATCTTGTGGAAGCCGTCGACCTGTTTGGCGACGGTCGGGTTGTCCCGGTCGAGCCCGGCGATCTCCACGGTGTTCACCAGCGGCGTGGACACGGCGCCCGGGCACACCAGCGAGACACCGATGCCGTGCCGGCGCAGGTCGAAGCGCAGTACCTCCGAGACTCCGCGGATACCGAACTTGCTGGCGCTGTAGGCGGCGTGCCAGGGCAGCGCGAGCAGCCCGGCCGCCGACGAGACGTTCACCAGCTGACCGCCCCGGCCGCGCCGGACCATCGGCGGAACGAAGCACTCGATGATGTGGATCGGCCCCATCAGGTTGACGTCGACCATCTTCTTCCAGTGCCGGTGCTCGAGATTCTCCACCGTCCCCCAGGCCGACACCCCGGCCACGTTCATGACCACGTCCATCACGCCGACCTCGGCTTCGACGTCCCGTGCGAAGGCGGCGACCCACTCGTAGTCGGAGACGTCGCCGGCCCGGTGGTAGACCACCGACTCGCCGGCCGCGTTGAGCTGATCCACCCACGCGTCGAGCGCGGACTGCTGCAGATCGGTCAGCACCAGGCGGGCGCCTTCGTCGGCTGCGGCCTGTGCCACCGCCCGGCCGATGCCGCTGGCGGCACCGGTGATCAAGACAGTGCGACCGCGCAGCGTGGGCACCGGAGTCGGCATGTAGACCAGGTCGCGGAGCGTGGAGAACGAAGGCAGGAATCCCATATCCCGACTCTAACCGCCGGAATGTCGGATGGGCAGCATGTCAGATGGGCAGCTTGCCGCCGAAGACCGTGTAGACCACCGAGAGCATCGCCTTGAGCACCTCGGCGGACACGTCCGGTCCCAGGCTGGCCAGCAGACCGGCCGCCTCCTCCGGGCTCTTGGCGGAGGCGAGCTGGTCGAACAGCGGCTCCACCGCCTTCAGCGATGCCAGGTCGGTCAGGCCGGCGCCGGGCGCGGGCGCCTCGGCGCCGGGCGCGGCCGCTGCGGGCGCACCGGCCAGGTAGCTCTTGATCCCGTTGGTGATGGCGACGGCGTACTTGGCCTCACCCGAGGCCGAGCTGAGCGCGTTCGCCTCCTTCTCGTTGGACAGGTTGCCCATCTCCAGGAACACCAGCGGCACCTTGGTCAGGTTGGCCCCGGCGATGTCCGAGCGGGTCTGCAGGCCGTTCGACCCGGTGTAATTGGACGGCTTGAAGCCGGCCTGCACCATGGCATCGCGCATGGTCGTCGACGCCTTGCGGCCCTCGCCGGACTGGACCGAGTTCACCTGAGCATCCGGGATCGGCAGCTTGGGGACGATCAGGTGGAAGCCGGACTTGCCGTTGTCGGGTTTGCCGCTGGTGGAGTCGGCGTGCACGCTCACCGCCAGATCGGCGCGTGCTGCACCGGCGGCGGCGGCCCGCTCGTCCACGCAGCCGCCCCATCCGGTGTCGTCGTTGCGGCTGAGCACCACCCGGGCGCCCTCCCGTTCCAGGGCGGCCTTGACCAGCTGGGTCACCTCCCAGGTGATGGTGTGCTCCTTCTTCTTCTCACCGAACAGAGAGGTGGCGCCGGAGGTCTGGCAGTCCTTGGTGCCGCCGCGCCCGTCCGGGACCTGCTGGTTCAGCGCATGCCCGGCGGACGAGCCCTGATGCCCGGGATCGAGGAAGACCGTGCGTCCGCTCAGTGTCGCCGGCGCCGGGGCGGGATCGGCGAGAGCCGCTCCGGTTCCGGTCAGCGCACCGGCGGCCAGGACCGCCGACACGACGGTGCTCACTGCAGCACGCGAGGTGCCCCGCGAACGAAGAACGGATGTCATCTGTTTTCCCCTTACAGCACAAACACAACAGCAATCACACTGATCACTTCTGTAACAGTGAATCAGTGCTTTCCCGGTTCCGGCAACCCGGAGGCCGATGACCAGCGCCGATCGTTAGGAAGGTGTGACCAGGTGGCGCGTCAGGTGCGCGATGCCGTTCTCGTCGTCCGCAGGCGCCGGGGTGCAGACCTCTTCGAGCGCCGCCCGCGCTGCGGTCTCGTCGAGCCCGGCACCGATCACCACCAGAGAGGTCCGCGGCCCGCCCGCATCCCAGCGCCGCACCGAGACCTGCACGAAGCCGCCCACGGCATGGACCTCGTAGGCGTGCCCTCGATGTCCGGGCAGGTCCACCCGCACCAGCCCCTTGCACCGGTACGCCCCCGCCGGCGGCCGCTCGAGCAGGGCCGCCAGGCGGCGCGGGTCCACCGGCCGCTCGGTCTCCAGGGCCACCGAGGCGAAGGCGGCGTGCAGGTGGCCGGAGTGGTCGTCGTGCCCGTCGCACTCCTCGGCGATCAGGTCGCTGAAGCTCAGCTGGCGGGGCCCGGAATCGTCGACGACGGCCCCGGCCGGGTCGAGCAGCAGCGCCGGGTCGATCGCCGCCCGAACCACCGGCAGCACCGGAGCCGTCGGATTCAGCCCGGCCAACCGCTCCCGCAGACGGCGCGCCGCAGGCTCGTCGATCAGGTCGATCTTGTTCAGCGCCACCAGATCCGCGACCCCGATGTGCCCGGCCACCGACGGATGGTCGGCCAGCACCTGCTCGGCACCGCCCGCGTCCACCAGATAGACCAGGCCTCCGTAGCCCAGGCGTTCGTCGCGCGCGGCGACCACCAGCCGGATCAGGGCCCGCGGTTCGGCGATCCCGCTCGCCTCGACGACGATCGCGTCGACGCCGGAATCGGCGAGCGCGCGCATCGATTCGCCCAGCGAGTCGGCGTCGGTCACACAGCAGATGCAGCCCCCGGGCAGGCTGACGGTGCCCGCCGCCGTCCCGGACACCAGCAGTGCGTCGATGTTGACCGCCCCGAAATCGTTCACCAGCACACCGAGCCGGCGGCCGTCGGCGTGCGCCAGCAGGTGATTGAGCGCCGTCGTCTTTCCGGAGCCGAGGAAACCCGCCAGAATCACCACCGGAATCATCGGGCCACCACCGGAATCATCGGCACTCCGGACACAGGACGGCCAACTCCCGCCCGGACGAATCGGGGTGATTGCGCACCCTATTGGTCGGCGCCCCGCATTCGCTGCAGCGGCCGATCACCGCAGCATGATCGGAGAAGTCCACCGACATCCGCCGATCGAACACATAGAGCGACCCCCGCCACAATCCGTCGTCACCATAACGCTCGCCATAGCGCACGATTCCACCGTCGAGCTGATACACCTGGGAGAAACCACGATTACGCAGCAGTGCACTGAGCACTTCACACCGCACGCCGCCGGTGCAATAGGTGACCACCGGACGATTCTTCAAATGATCCAGCGCACCGCTGTCGATCAGCGGCAGAAAGTCACGGGTGGTGTCCACAGCCGGAACCACCGCATTTCGGAATTGTCCGATCTGCGCCTCGATCCGATTTCGCCCGTCGAAGAAGACCACCTCGTCGCCGCGCTCGTCGACCAGCTCGTGCACCTGTTCAGGAGTGAGCCGGCGGCCTGATCCGACCACGCCGTCGGCATTCACCTCGACCTCACCGGGCGCCCCGAAGGTCACCAGTTCGGGGCGGACCTTCACGCTCAGTTTGGGGAAATCGTCACCGGCACCGTCGGACCATTTGATGTCCGCATGCTTGAATGGCAGGTATTCACGGGTGGCCCGGACATAGCGTTTCACCGCACCGATGTCGCCGCCGACGGTGGCGTTGATACCGTGCGGCGAGACGATGATCCGGCCGCGCAGTCCGTGAGACCGGCACACCGCGAGCTGCCACAGCCGGATCGCCTCGGGGTCGGACAGCGGCGTGAACACATAGAACAGCACGATCTTGGGAGTGGCCACGATGCAAGCGTACGGACACTGGGCCCGGCTGATCGTGACGGGCCTGTGCGCCGTCGCAGCGCTCGGGCTGACCGGCTGCGGCCTGCTCGACGAGCCGGGAAACTCCAGCCCCATCGTCATTCCTGGCACCGACGAGCTCTCCACCGAGCGCCCGGCCTCGATCAGCGCCGCCACGTCGGCGACGCGTTCGCCGGACCGCACCGAGGTCTCCCCCGCCGACAGCCTCGACCAGGCCATTCGCCAGGCCCGCCGGGTCAGCGTGAGCAACTTCCGGATCGGGGCGGTGACCGCGACCGGCGAACGCGAGGACGGCTTGTCCGGGGTGCACTTCTCCACCCCGGACCGGGCGGTGCGCTGCTCCACCGGCAATAACGGCTCCGACGCCCTGGCCTGTGTGGGCCGCAAAGTGGACGGCCCGCGCCGGGCGCCGTCCGATGCGCCCGGCGGCTGCGACTGGGATCCGGATCTGGTGACCCTCGACGCGGAGAACATCGGTCGCGGCGGCTGCGCCAATCTTTATCCGGTGCTGTATCGATCCCGAATTCTCGAATTCGATTCCGCACTCACCGCGAATCGATTCTCCTGCCTGAGCCGGGCCGCCGGCCTGTACTGCCTGGAATCGAGTTCCGGCGACGGTTTCGCCATCACCCGCGACGGATTCGAGGAAATCAATGGCGATGATCGAGCCCCCGGAGCTTCCTCATCAAGCGCTGAATCCAGCGCGGTTCCTTCCCGTTGATGGATATGTAGAATAGGCTGGCAAAAGCACAGCCGATCATCCGATATCAGCGAGAGGCAGCCCCATGGCAAAACGCACCGTCATCAAGATCGTCGACGACATCGACGGCGCAGAGCTCGACGAGTACGAAACCGTCCGTTGGAGCCTGGACGGTAAGAGTTACGAATTCGACACCTCCCCCGAGCATGCCGAAGAGTTCCGCAACGTACTCGCCGAGTATCAGAGCATTTCCCGGTCGGTGGGCGGCCGCGCCACCCGCCGCAGCTCCGGCGCCAAGGCACCGAACACCCGGGTGGTCCGGGAATGGGCCAATGAGAACGGCTTCACCGTGAGCGACCGCGGCCGTATTCCGGCCGACGTGCTGTCGGCCTACGAAGCCGCACACTGATCGACCTGCACACGCGGCCCCGGGAGTCCCGACTTCCGGGGCCGCGTCGTATCCGGGGTCGCTGTATCCACTGCATCCGGGGCGCACCGCCGCCGATACTCCCGCCCGCAAGGATTCGACCGCGCTGATCCTTATTTTTGCGGCGGGGCCCGCCGCGCCGGATAGGCTGACCGGTCATGACGACGAGATCCGTCCGCCGCCGCGGACCGGCACTGCTGCTCCTGCTGATCGTGGGGCTCGCGCTGGCGCTCTCCGGCTGCAGTTCGTCCGGCGACGGTGACGGCGATTCGGGGATGTGCGCCCCGCAGGGACTGGCCACCGCCAGCACCGCGCCGACGAATCTGGAGACCTCTGCCACCGCCGTCGACAAATACACCACCGACAGTGTCACCCCGCTCGAGTCGATCGACGTGAGCCGGCTGAACCTGGTCGAACCCGGCACCCTGACCGTCGGCACGCTCTCCGACGCACCGCCGAGCATCTGCCTCGACTCGGCCGGCACCTACACCGGCTTCGACAACGAACTGCTGCGGGCGGTGGCCGGCAAGCTCGGCCTCAAGATCAAATTCGTCGGCACCGAGTTCTCCGGCCTGCTCTCCCAGGTGGCCAACCACCGCTACGACGTGGGCTCGTCGTCGATCACCACCACCGACGACCGCCGCAAGACCGTCGGCTTCACCAACGGCTACGACTTCGGCTACTTCTCCCTGGTGGCCCCGGTCGACGGCGCGGTGCAGAGCTTCTCGCAGCTGAACGACGGCATGCGGGTGGGCGTGGTGCAGGGCACCGTGCAGGACGACTACGTCACCAACACCCTGCACCTGGATCCGGTGAAGTTCCCGGACTACGCCACCGCCTACGCCAATCTGCGCACCGGCCAGATCGACGCCTGGGTGGCCCCGAGTCAGCAGGCGGAGGGCTCCATCCGGGACGGTGACGGCACCGCGATCGTGGAGAACACCTTCAGCGTCAACAACTTCGTCGGCTGGGCCACCGCGCTGGGCGATCAGCCGCTGATCGACGCGCTCAACAGCGGCCTCGACGCGGTGATCGCCGACGGCACCTGGTCCGAGCTCTACACGGACTGGGTGCCGCGCGAGCTGCCCGACGGATGGAAGCCCGGCTCCAAGGCGGCCCCCGAACCGCAGCTGCCCGACATCGCCGCCGCAGCCGCGGCGCATGCGAACGACGCCGCCCCGGCGGCGGCCGCCCACCAGAACACCTGGCAGCAGCTCGGCCACACCTTCTTCGACTGGGAGCTGTACCGGAAGGCCTTCCCCGATCTGTTCAAGACGGGTCTGCCCAACACCATCATCCTGGCGCTGGTCTCCGGGGTGATCGGCACCGCGCTGGGCATGCTGCTGGCGGTGGCCGGCATCTCCCGCTCGCGGTGGCTGCGCTGGCCCGCCCGCATCTACACCGACATCTTCCGCGGACTGCCCGCCGTGGTGGTGATCCTGCTGGTGGGTCTGGGCATCGGCCCGGTGGTCAAGGACCTCACCGGCGGCAACCCGTACTGGCTCGGCGCGGTGGCCCTGGCTCTGCTGGCCGCCGCCTACATCGGCGAGATCTTCCGCTCCGGTATCCAGAGCGTGGAGGCCGGGCAGCTCGAAGCGTCCCGGGCGCTGGGGTTCTCGTACCGCAGCTCGATGCGCCTGGTGGTGGTGCCGCAGGGTGTGCGCCGGGTGCTGCCGGCCCTGATGAACCAGTTCATCGTGCTGATCAAGGACTCCTCGCTGATCTACTTCCTCGGGCTGCTGGCCAGCCAGCGCGAGCTGTTCGCGGTGGGCCGGGATCTCAACGCGCAGACCGGTAACCTGTCTCCGCTGATGGCCGCCGGCCTGGTCTACCTGCTGCTCACCGTGCCGCTGACGCACCTGGTGAACTACATCGACAAGCGGCTGCGCGTCGGAAAGGCCTCCTGATGACTACTCCTGACACCGCCGCGCCCGCTGCCGTCTCGCTCACCGGCACCGGCCTGGAACTGGCCTTCGGCAGCAATCAGGTGCTGCGCGGCGTGGACATCCAGGTCGACGCGGGCACCACCACGACGGTGATCGGCCCGTCCGGGTCCGGCAAGTCGACGCTCCTGCGGGTGCTCAACCGGCTGCACGAGCCGCAGGCCGGCGACATCCTGATCGACGGCCGGTCGGTGCTCAAGGACAACCCCGATCAGCTGCGCCGCCGCATCGGCATGGTCTTCCAGCACTTCAACCTGTTCCCGCACATGACGGTGGCCGCCAACATCGCGCTGGCGCCGCGCAAACTGCTGGGGCTGAGCAAGGACGAGGCCCGGGCCGCCGCCGAGGAACAGCTCGAACTGGTCGGGCTGCGGGAGAAGGCCGATGTGCGCCCGTCCACGCTCTCCGGCGGGCAGCAGCAGCGGGTGGCGATCGCGCGGGCGCTGGCGATGAAGCCGGAGATCATGTTCTTCGACGAGGCGACCAGCGCCCTGGACCCGGAACTGGTCAAAGGTGTGCTGTCGCTGATGGCCGATCTCTCGCGGGCCGGGATGACGATGGTCGTGGTGACCCACGAGATGGGTTATGCGCGAGGCGTTTCCGACAACGTTCTGTTCATGGACCAGGGTCTGGTGGTCGAGACCGGCACCCCGGAGCAGATCTTCGACGCCCCGGAATCCGAACGGCTGCAGAGCTTCCTGTCGGAAGTCCTCTGACGTCCTCGGCAGCCGCGCCGCCGTCCGGTCAGTCGCCGGCGAGTGCGGCGCGGAACTCCGGAGAGTCGTAGAAGGGCGCCAGCCTCCGGCGGACGGAGGCCTCGAGGAAGCCGGCGGCGTGCAGCCGCTCGATCACCGGAGGCCCGAAGCGCAGCGCCTCCTCGATCAGGTCCTCGCGGTGGATCCCCAAGTCGGCCAGCACATCCGCGAGCGGGGTGCCGCCGTAGGTGTCGAAGACCTCGTCGATCCCCGCGTCGAGAAGCACCTGGAAGTATTCGGTGTGCCGGAAGGTGCGCCAGAACTCGAAGACGAGCACCACGGTGTCCTCGACGTCGTCGTCGTTCACCGATTCCCGGAAGCCCTCGATGTTCTCCTGCGCGTGGCCACGCCAGAATTCGCGGGCGGCGTCGAGGAGCAGCACGTCGGAGTCCTCGCGGGCCGCATCGAGCACCATGCCCGCACCCCAGCGGGTCATCCGCTCGAGCCGGGCGTCGAGCACCCGGCGCCATCGGCTCCGGGACGCGCCGAAGCGGTGCTCGACGGCCCGCTGGGCCATCTCGGCGGCCAGGTCGACGGTGACCGGGCTCTCGAGCACGGTGCGCACGGCCCTCCGGGAGAGGGGCATCTCGGCCAGGGTCACCGCCAGCTCGTCGAAGCTGCGGGTGTCGAGGACGTCGGCCAGCCGGGTGCCGCGGTTGACGTCGTGCCGGTAGAGGCGGGCCGCGACCCTGCCCACCAGCTCCGGGATCGCGCCCTCCACCGGGAACTGGACGGTGTACTTGGCGGCGACCGCCTTGATCAGCGCCCGCGGCATGGCCTGCTCGAGCGGCATCGTGCCGGCCTCCGCGTAGAAGCCGTCGATCTCCTCGTCGACCAGCCGGCGGAAGGTCTCCGGCCGGAGCAGCTCGTCGACGGTGTGCCGGGTATGCGCCTGCAACAGGCGCCCGGCCAGAGCGTCGGCGGAGTCGGCGTCGCTGGTCATGCGCCCCAGCATAGGCGACGGCGCCGGCGCCGCTAGAGGACCTTGATCTCCCGCTCGGCCAGCGCGGTGCGGGCGGCCGGACGGCCGAAGACGCCGCGGCGCCTGCGGCTGACGGCCGTGCCGCCGGCGGCGCAGGCGAGCAGCGCGGCGGCGATCCACATCGCCGCCGGCGCGCCGAGGCGCCAGTAGACCGTCGCGCCGATGGTCCCGCCCAGCAGTAGCGCCGCCCACAGCGACAGGTGCCGCATCCACAGCAGCGGCGGGCCGCCCTGGAACCGATCCACCAGGCGCTGACCGGATTTCACCAGTGCGCCGGTCATGTACGTCAGGCCGATGCTGGCCTCGCCGGCGGTGAGGAAGGTGGCGTTCATCGCGCCCATGGCCAGCGGCAGGCCCACCAGGACCGGTACGTCGGAGTCGATCAGGGTGGAGAGCAGCGCGGTGATCGCCACCAGCGCGGTCGTGGCGGTCAGCACCGTGGTGCGGCCGTCCCAGAACCGCACCAGCACCGCGCCGAGCACCACCCCGCAGAAGAAGGAGCCGAGCAGTGCGGCCGCGAAGCCCACCTGCCCCCACATGCCGTCGCCGAGGTGGGTGGCCAGTTCGGTGGTGTTGCCGCTCATGAACGAGACGAACCAGCCGCCCAGCGCCAGATAACCGACCGCGTCGAGGTAGCCGGCCACCGACGACAGGCCCACCGCCAGCCCCACCTCGCGCCGTGCGATCGCCTTCACATTCAGTCCCCGAGCATCGCCGACAGCACCGTGAGCACACCCTGCTCGCGGTTCGGCGGGGCCTGGAAGCGGGCCCGGCGGCGCACCTGCTCGTTGCCGTCGGCCATCGCGTACGACCAGTCGGCGGCGTCGAGCATCTGCAGATCGTTGAGGTAGTCGCCGAAGACCACGGTCTGCTCCGGGGTCACCCCGAGCTGCTCCTGCAGGATGCGCACTCCGGCGCCCTTGTCCACGCCGAAGGCCATCATGTCGATCCAGTTCCGGCCGGACACCACCACCTGGCACCGCTCGTCGAGTCCGCCGAAGAATCCGGTCGCCGAATCCGCCGCGTTCACCGGGTCGAAGACGGCCAGTTTGAGGATCTCGTCGTCGACGGCGAGCAGGTCGTCGACCGTGCTCAACCGCAGGTAGTACTTGGCCGATTCGGTCGCGAAGTCGTCGGTGTCCCGTTCCTCGACGTAGCCGCCGGTGCGTCCGCAGACCACCAGATCCAGATGGGCGCCGTCCTCGCGCGCCCCGCGGACGGTCCGCACCACCTGTTCGGTGATCGCCGGGTCGATCGTGCGGGCCACCTGGGACCGGCCCTCATGCACCACCAGGCCGCCGTTCTCGGCGATGTAGGAGATCTGCCCGGCCACCCGGGCGAACAGCGCTTCGAGGGTGTAGTACTGGCGGCCGCTGGCCGGAACGAACCGGATGCCGCGCTGCTCCATCCGCTCGAGCAGCGGCCAGAATCCGTCGGGCACCGAACCGTCGGGATCGAGCAGAGTGCCGTCCATGTCGGCGACGACCAGCCGGGGGTCGCGGGGAACGTCGAACTCAGTAGTCACCGCACCATCGTCTCACTCGCCGCGCTCACTCGGCGGCCCGGCGGCGCCAAAGCGGGAGCAGATCCTGCAGGCTGTGCAGGACGACGACGCTGCCGCCGGTTCCCGGGTCGGGATCGGGGATCACCTGGTCGGGGTCGATGAGGAAGACCTCGTGCCCTTCCAGGCTGAGCCGGCGGATCACCTCGAGCAACATCCGCCGGGCGACGTCGTTGACCGACTGCACCCGCACCAGGGCCAGCGCGATCCGGTGCTCCTCGATCGTCTTGTCCACGAAGTAGCGCAGTACCTGTTCGGCGCCGGAGAACTGGAGGGCGCCCTGCAGGGAGACCACGCGCACGTCGCCGGCCGGGGCGTGGTGGACCCGATCGCTGCGGATCACCGTGGTGGTGGCCGGCGGCACCTCCATCAGGTGCATGCCCATGTCGGCGGTGAACCGCTCGAACAGGTCCAGGCCGCGCACGCTGTTGCCGTGCCGGTCCAGCCGGGGCGAGAAGGTGGAGATGCCGACCTGCCCGGGCAGTGCACCGATCAGACCGCCCGAGACCCCGCTCTTGGCGGGCACGCCCACACGGGTCATCCAGTCGCCGGCACCGTCGTACATGCCGCAGGTGGCCATCACCGAGAGCACCTGCCGGGCCACCGCCCGGGAAACCACCGGCGCCCCACTGACCGGGTGCACACCGCCGTTGGCCAGGGTCGCGGCCATCACCGCGAGGTCCTCGGTGGTCACCGACAGCGAACACTGCCGGGTGTAAGCGGCCACCGCGACGATCGGGTCCTCGTCGATGATCCCGTTGGCACGCAACAGATTGGCCAGTGCGCGGTTGCGGTAGGCGGTGTTCATCTCCGACTCGAAGACGGCGTCGTCCACCGAGAGGCGGCGGCCGGCGAAGGCGCTCAGGCCGTCGACGATGCGTTCATGGCGGGCCGCCGCATCCATCTCGGGCGCACCGGCCAGCGAGTTGGTGGTGATCGCCCCGGCGTTGATCATCGGGTTGAGCGGCCGGCTGGTCTCCGGGTCCAGGGACAGTTCGTTGAAGGCGTCGCCGGAGGGTTCCACCCAGACCTTCTCCAGAACCGCCTCGAAACCGCGGTCGGCCAGGGCGAGGGCATAGACGAAGGGTTTGGAGATCGACTGGATACTGAACTCGACGCCGACGTCACCTGCGGTGTACCGCGCACCGTCGATGGTGCAGACGGCCACGGCGAGCCGGTCGGGGTCGGCGCCGGCCAGTTCGGGGATGTAGTCGGCGGGCGCACCGGATTCGTCGGCCGCCACCGACTGGAGGGCGCCGTCGAGGTAGTCCGGGATCGGGGATCGCACGGCCTCACCCTATCCGGGCCTCCGGGCCCGGATCACCTCAACCGAGCCGGTAGGCGCTGTCGGAGACGGTGAAGAAGTGCTCGCGTCGCTGACGAAGACGAACCGGGCCGGGCCGTCACCGGTGACGGTCACCGCATTCGGGGCGATGTCGGCGACACCGCCGCCGGAGACGTGCGGCGCACCGGCCGGCACCGGCCCGCGGCAGCCCGCCGAGGTCTGCGGACCGTCCGGCGTAATGGCGCAGTGCCACAGGCCCGACGGCGAGACGAAATAGACGGTGGAGTCGCCGGTGCCGGCGGCGGCCTGCGCGGCCAGCGGGGGCGCCCCGGCCAGGGTGAGGCCGGCGAACGCGGAGGCGGCGACGGCGAGGAAACGGCGCAGAGACCGGGCTGAAGTGTTCATGTCTCCACTGTGAGCCCCAGAAACCGCTCTGACCATGGGGAGAACTCCCCATCGTCGACCGGATCACGGATCGATCGAACGTGACGAACTGCACCCGATTCCGCCAAACGTTCGACAGTGCGGCCCGTCACGCGTAGGTTCGCCTACTGCCCAGTCAACACTGGCACCGACCTTCCACCGCGGTGGTTCGGCGCCCGCAAGAGGAAGGCAACATGACTGCTCACCAGGGCGAGACAAGCGGCTACGAGGAGCTCGCAGCGGATCCGTACACCGGCGAAGGCCGGTCGACGATCCGCAAGGCGATCGCCGGATCGGCCATCGGCAACGCGACCGAGTGGTACGACTACGGCGTCTACGCGGCCACCACCACCTACCTGACGCAGGCCTTCTTCCCCGGGGACCTCGGCGGCGTCGGCACCATGCTCGGTTTCGCGATCTCCTTCGCACTGCGGCCGCTCGGCGGCATGGTGTGGGGACCGATCGGCGACCGGGTGGGCCGCAAGGCCGTCCTGGCGATCACGATCCTGCTGATCTCGCTGGCCACCGCACTCATCGGCCTGTTGCCGACGCATGCGGTCGCCGGGATCTGGGCGCCGATCCTGCTGATCGTGCTCCGGGTGATCCAGGGCTTCTCCACCGGTGGCGAGTACGGCGGCGCGGCCACCTTCATGGCCGAGTACGCCCCGGACAAGAAGCGCGGCGGACTCGGCTCGTTCCTGGAGTTCGGCACCCTGGCCGGACTGTCGGCCGGCACCGGCATCGTGCTGCTGATGGACCTGGGGCTGAGCGACGACCAGATGCAGACCTGGGGCTGGCGCATCCCGTTCCTGCTGGCACTGCCGCTGGGTCTGGTGGGCCTGTACCTGCGCTCGCAGCTCGAGGACACCCCCGTCTTCCAGGAGGTCGCCGAATCGACCGAGTTCGAGGCGATCACCGACGATGTGCTGAACCGCTCCCCGCTGAGCCGGCTCGGGCACGCCATCGCCTCCGGCGCCGGCGAACTGGTGCGTCTGTGCCGCGAGTACTGGCAGCCGCTGCTGGTGATGGGCGGCATGGTGATCGCGCTGAACGTCGCCAACTACACGCTGCTGGCGTACCAGCCGACGTATCTGAAGACCACGATCGGGATGAGCGAGACCACCGGCTCGGTGGTGATCCTGATCGGTCAGCTGGTGATGATGGCGATGATCCCGTTCTTCGGCGCCTTCTCCGACCGGGTGGGCCGCAAGCCCATGTGGTGGGCCTCACTGGCGGGCCTGTTCGTCTTCGCTCTGCCGCTGTACTGGCTGATGGGTCAGGGCATGGGCTGGGCGATCGTCGGCTTCGTGGTGCTGGGGCTGCTGTATCTGCCGCAGCTGTCCACCATCTCGGCGACTTTCCCGGCGATGTTCCCCACGCACGTGCGCTACGCCGGCTTCGCCCTCTCGTACAACCTCTCGACGGCGGCCTTCGGCGGCACCGCGCCGCTGGTGAACGAGGCGGTCGTCGACAACGGCGGCTGGAACCTCTTCCCCGCCGCCTACATGATGGGCGCCTGCGTGATCGGCATGGTCGCATTGGCGTTCCTCAAGGAGACCGCCGGTGCCTCCCTGCGCGGCACCGAGATCCCCGAGCAGCACGCTGACTACTCGACGCTCGAAGAGGTGGATGTGACCGCCTCCCGGTGACCCGCGTCGGTCGCGCGCGGGCTCGTCGCACTGGGAAAGGCCCGCCGACGCAGAACGGAAGATAGGGTACCCTAACTTCATGTCTGCGGAGGATGTCCAGGAAACGCTGTTCTTCCCGTTGCTCGGGCGCGCGGAGGCCTCGCACCGCTGGCCGGCCCTCTTCCATGACGAGTGGGCGCACACCGCGGAGGAGATCGCGGCCGCGGAGGGCACCGCGGCCACGTCGATGGGCACCATTCCGGCCGTCGTCTACGGGCTGCGCCGCACACTCACCGTCGCCGAGATCCACCGCTACCTGGACCGTCGCCCGGGTGCGGCCGTGGTCAACATCGGCTGCGGACTCGACCGCCTCGGCCCCGACCTCGGTGACGCCGGGGCGGCGGCGACGATCTACAACCTCGACTTCCCGGAGGTCCTCGCCACCCGGGAACGCTGGATCGGCACCGCCCCCAACGAGGTTGACCTGCCCTTCTCGGTGACCGATCACGCCTGGATGGATCGGGTCGACGCCTCCCGTGGGCTGATCGCCGTGGCCGCCGGCGCCCGCCGGTCGCTGCCGCTGGGCGCTCGCGCCTTCTTCGCGACGTGCGGCGCATCCGCGGAATGTACGTCGTGGTGGTCGATTTCGTGCCGGACTCTTCCGCGCCACACCGTCGAGCCGAGGACTGAAAGCCGGATCGATGGGTGTGGTGGGCGACTGACCCGGCACCCTCGACGCTCGCGATCCACGGCGGTCACTTCACGATGATCGCGCCGGCGGCGCTGCGGCGATCGCCGACCAGGAGCGGCGCGAGTCGCACCAGCGCGACCATGACCAGCAGCTCGATCAGCGTCTGCGTGACCACGACCAGCGGGGCCAGGTCGTAGGCCGCGGGCAACGCCAGGACCAGCGGCAATACCACCAGGGAGTTGCGCGTGACGCCACTGAAGACCACCGCCCGGCGACCGGGCACGTCCAGGCGTGCGATCCGGCCCGCCACTGCGCCGACGGGCACCATCACCGCGGCGAACAGGAGGTAGACGGGCACCGCGAGAAGCAACGAGCCGAACCGCTCCCCGACCCCGGCGATCTGCGAGGCCACCACGACGCCCAGCGTCACCACCATCAGAGGCACCATCGCATCCGTCACCGCCTGTGCCACACGGCTTCCCACGACGCTGCGGCCGGCGGCGAACTGCGTGAGGCCGGCCGCCGCCAGCGGCGCCAGGATGATGACGACGAACGCCTCGACGAAGGGGCCGAACTCCACCGTCGAGACGAACTCGGAGCCGACGAAGAGCCACAGATACAGCGGCAAGGCGACCATCTGGGCGAGCATCAGCACCGGTGCAGCCGCCAGCAGCCGATCGGCGGATCCACCGGCGAGCCCGCAGAAGACGATCACGTAGTCCACACACGGGGTGAGCAGTACGAACAGCACCCCCACGAGCAGCACCCGATCGTGCGCCACGATCCGGGACAGGCCGAACACCACCGCGGGCACGACGAGGAAGTTCACCACGAGAACCGTGCCGAGGAACCGCCAGTCCCGCAGCGCACGGGCGATGCTCGCGAACGGGATCCCGAGGAACGTGGCGTACAGCTGCACCGCCAGCACCGGCAGAACGGCGTGCTCGGCCGGGCCCGCCACCGCGGGAACGGTCAGCCCGAGCACCCCGCCGACGGCCAGGCCGGCGAGGTAGAGCGGGATCTGACGGCGCTCCATCCACGCCACGGCGGCACGCACAGCGCGCTCCCTATCGGTCGGCATTCAGCCAGGCTCCGGCGATCGGCGATGTCCCGCTCCGCGAGCGGCGACGTCGACGGCGCCCGCCTGCTTCCGCGTTGATCGCCGACATGGCGCCCATTCTCGCGCACATCCCTCCGGAGCACACACAGTGAGTGGTATCGACAGACCTAGGTGAAGCCGTGCCATGCCACCAGCTCTGGGTGTCGCCGATGTGCGCCTATAGCGCTGACCAACCGGCGCACCGACGCATACGGCGGAGTCGGGCTCGGCCCTACTCTGCCCCGTCCAGGAGCAGCCACCCCGGAGAATCACACATGAGTGCAACCCAGCATTCCGGCCGCGTCGCGGTCGTCACCGGCGCGTCGTCCGGCATCAACGCCGACGTCCTGGTCAACAGCGCCGGCATGATGCTCCTCGGACCGTTCTCGTCGACGCGCCACGAGGATTACCGGACCATGATCGAGGCGAACCTGCTCGGTGCGATCACTGCCACCGAGGTGTTCTTGAACCCGCTCACGCACGGCGGCGGAGATCCGATCAACATCTCCTCCGTCGCCGGACGCACCACCCGCGCCACCAACGGCTGAATCGCCGTCGTCTTCCTTGATCTTGATGTAGTGATCGCCGAGCTCGGGGAACTGATTGATGGTCTGAGCTGCCGCCCACTTCCGGTCATCAGCGCTCGGCTGATCGATAAGGAGCTTGCCGAAGTAGTTGTTGATCTGGGCGCGGAGTTGGTCGTCCTCAATCGCCGCCGGAGGGTGGTCGTAGGTCTTGAGCATGTCGTCGCGACTGATCCATGTGTCATCGCGAGTCAGGATGTCCGTCGGGGTCAGGAGCACGTAGTCGCCGTCGAACCTCAGGAGGTAGTACGACTTCGTGGCCCACGACTCCGTCTCGAAGTTGAACTCGGCACGCGTTACAGAGAAGTCAGCGCACATCGAGGGATCGAGATGGGGACTGCTGCACGGTTAGGTGACATCTGATCTGGCTTGCCCGGGAGGGCTGGCCTGGAAGGATGACATCGTGCCCAAGCCCTATCCCACCGAGTTCCGTGACGACGTTGTGCGCGTCGCGAGGAGCCGCGAGCCTGGAGTGACGATCGAGCAGATTGCGAAAGACTTCGGTGTCCACCCGATGACGTTGCAGAAGTGG
>NZ_JBJURU010000020.1:0-47454 GCF_046098115.1 Gordonia sp. VNK21
CGCCGATAGTTCACGCTGACCGAACCCCGCCGGAAATCACCGACCTCGGTCAACTCGCGCAGCAACCGCTCACGCTCGGCTTCGAGATCTTCCAACGACACACACGACATTGTTCCACCACCTGCCTGGTTGTTAAAGACACAACCAGACTAGAAGCCGACCTGGCCAAACCCCCGCAACCTACAAACGTGTCTCACACCCGGTCGCCGGCCGACCCGGTCCAGGCTAGGTGATGCGGTGTGCGAGCACCGCGCGAACTGCGCCAGACGGGTGACGGAGTCCGTGAAGGGCCGTAGCCTGGTTCACGGGTCCGGACCCATGCCCGGGAGGTTCCGGACCGGCGACCGTCCCGGTGCACGACATGAAGGCGAATGACCATGATTCTCCGCAAGATCACCCGCCCGCTGCTCGCTTCGGCCTTCGTGGCCTCCGGCGTGGAGGCCCTGCGCACGCCGGCAGCCCAGACCCGGACCGCGCAGCCGCTGGTCGACGGCGCCCGCAATGTCCTGCCCGAGCCCGCGGCGGCCGTCGTCCCCGCCGACGCCGCGCCGGTGGTCAAGATCAACGGCGCGGTGCAGATCGGCGCCGGCATCCTGCTGGCCACCGGCAAGGCCCCCCGGATCGCCTCCGGCGTGCTGGCCGGCACCCTGGCGCCGACCACCATGGTCCAGGCCGCGTTCTGGGCCGAGCCGGACCCGCAGCTGCGCGCCCTCAAGCGCGACGTCTTCATCAAGAACGTGGGACTGCTCGGCGGGGTGCTGCTGGCGGCCGCCGACACCGAGGGCAAGCCGTCGCTGGCCTGGCGCGGACGCCGCCGCGCCGAGGCCGCCAAGGCCGGTATCGCCGCCGCCCTGCCGTTCGGTGCGGCCGCCTCCAACTCCGCCCTGCAGCAGCTGGCCGACCGCGCCCAGCACGACGCGCAGGAGGCCGGTGAACGCGCCTCGGTGGTCGCCGACGCCGCGCGTGAGCGCGCCGGTGAACTGGCCGAGACCGTCGCCGACCGGGCACCCGTGCTGGCCGAGCAGGCCCGCGACCGGGCGGCCGACTGGGCCGAGACCGTCGCCGACCGGGCACCGGTGATCGCCGAGCAGGCCCGCGACCGGGCCTCGGCCTGGGCCGGGACCGTCGCCCAGCGTGCGCCGGAGATCGCCGACACCGTCCGGACGGACGCCCGCAAAGCCGGCCGCCGCGCCCGGCGGGATGCGAAGAAGGCCCGCGCCCGCCTCGAGAAGCTCGAGCGCTGACCGCAATCCTGCACAGCGCCGCCGGCCGCCGATAAGCTCGGGGTATGAGCACCCAGGTGACGATCTCCGACGACTACACCGGCGACCTGAGCGGGCACGACGACGACACGGTCCTGGCCCAGCGCCGGATCCTCGACAACGCCGCCGTCGTCAAGCTCTCCGTGGGTCCGATGGACAACAACGCCTACCTGGTCACCGATGCGGCGACCGGCGCGCAGCTGCTGATCGACGCCGCCAACGACGCGGACTCGATCCTGACCCTGCTCGGCACGGTGGACGGCCACCTCGTCGGCATCGTCACCACGCACGGCCACTTCGACCATTGGCAGGCGCTCGAAGCGGTGTCGTCGGCCACCGGTGTGCCCACAGCCGCCGGTGAGGCCGACGCCCCGGATCTGCCGATCGCCTCCGACCGGCTGCTGCGGGACGGCGACACCGTGACCGTCGGCGATCTGACCCTCGACGTGATCCACCTCGTCGGCCACACCAAGGGGTCCGTCGCCCTGGCGCTGACCGAACGCTCCGGCCGGGTGCACCTGTTCACCGGTGACTCCCTCTTCCCCGGCGGAGTCGGAAAGACCTGGCAGCCGGGCGATTTCGAGATTCTGCTCGGCCAGGTCACCGAGAAGCTCTTCGACCGCTACGGCGATGACACCGTGGTGTATCCGGGGCACGGCAAGGACACCACGCTCGGTGCCGAGCGGCCCGCGCTGGACTCCTGGCGCGAGCGGGGCTGGTGAGCCCGGCGCGGCGGCACGATCCCACGCCCCGGCACCGCTGAGCTCCGGTTCGCCGGGGCCTGCGGGCCCCGGCCGACCGCCGCGGGGATCGGTAGGATGGATTGATCGTGACTGCTGACTCTCCCCTGAATCCAGCTGCCGGCACCCCGGCCGCGGCACCCGCCGATCCGCGGCTGGCCGACGAGCAGACGCACCTCGACGCGGTCTACGGCCGGCTCGACCGGATGCGCGCCACCGCCAAACGCCGGCTCGGCGAGGTGTGGCTCGAGTCCGCCGAGACCCCGCAGGCGCTCTCGGAACGCGAGTCGTACGAACGCCTCTACACCGAGGCGATCACCAAGATCGACGCGGCCGAACACAATCTGTACTTCGGCCGGCTCGACATGGCCGACGAGGTGCCCGCCCCCGACGACGAGGAGACCCCTGTCGGAGAACCCGGTGCGGTGTACCGGATCGGCCGGATGGGCGTCCTCGACGACGACCAGACCAGCACCCTGCTGCTCGACTGGCGCGCCCCGCTCTCGCGCCCGTTCTATCTGGCCACCCCGGCGGCGCCGGAGGGCGTCGCCCGGCGCCGGCACCTGCGCACCCGCAGCCGCAGGGTCCGGGAGATCTCCGACGAGTACCTGCTGTCCGGAACCATCGACGGCGATCCGGCCGCGGCGAGCGTGGTGAACGAGGCCGCCCTGATCGACGCGCTCAACGCCGCCCGCACCGGCGAGATGACCGACATCGTCGAGACCATCCAGCGCGAGCAGGATGAGATCATCCGGTACCCCAAGCGCGGGGTGCTGGTGGTCCAGGGCGGTCCGGGCACCGGCAAGACCGCCGTCGCCCTCCACCGGGCCGCCTACCTGCTCTACACCCACCGGGACACCCTCTCGCGCAGCGGCGTCCTCATCCTGGGGCCCAATGAGGACTTCCTGCGCTACATCGGTCAGGTGCTGCCCTCGCTCGGCGAGACCGGTGTGCTGCTCTCCACCGTCGCCGACCTCTTCCCCGGGGTCCGGGCGCGCGGCACCGACACCCGCACAGCCGCCGCGCTCAAGGGCGACGGAAGCATGGTCGCCGTGCTGCGGGCCGCGGTCCGCGCCCGGCAGAGTCTGCCCGGCGAGGGAGTGATGCTCGACTTCGACGGCGAGGCGCTGCCGCTGGATCCGGAGATCGTCAAGCGCGCCCGGGCCGCGGCCCGCTCCACCCGGCGGCCGCACAATCTGGCCCAGCGCACCTTCCTGCGCGCCGCCCTCGACGAACTCGCGGCGCTCTCGGCGCGCGGCCTGGGTCTGTCCACGCTCGACGGCACTCCCCTGCTCACCGGTGACGACGTCGCCGACATCCGGGCCGAGCTGGAGAACGACGACGATCTGGTCGCCGCCGTGCTCGAGTACTGGCCGACCCTCACCCCGCAGGAGCTGCTGCGGGATCTGTACGCCGATACCGGACTGCGCCGCCGGGCCACCCGCGGCTGGCCGGACGCCGACCGGGACGCCCTGGCCCGGGCGGCCCGCCCGCTGCCCGACGACGCCGATCTGAGTCCGGCGGATGTTCCGCTGCTCGACGAGCTGGCCGAACTCATCGGCTACCGCACCGACGAGGCTCAGCGCGCCGAACGCGCACAGTGGCGCCGGCAGATCGCCGAAGCCCAGGACGCACTCGACATCCTGTCCGGTTCGGCCCCGCAGGACCTCGAGGACGAACTGGATCCCGAGATCCTGATGGCGTACGACCTCATCGACGCCACCACGCTGGCGCAGCGGCAGGAGACCGGGAGCCGGCTGACCACGGCCGAACGCGCCTACGAGGACCGGACGTGGGCCTTCGGGCATGTGATCGTCGACGAGGCGCAGGAGCTCTCGGCGATGGCCTGGCGCATGGTGATGCGCCGGATCCCCAACCGCTGGATGACCGTCATCGGTGACACCGCCCAGACCGGCGACGTGGCCGGCAGCACCTCGTGGGAGTCGGTGTTCGCCCCGTATGTCGCCAACCGGTGGCGGCTGCGCGAGCTCACCGTCAACTACCGCACCCCGTCGGAGATCACCCGCTACGCGAATCGACTCCTGACCCGGATCGATGCCGCGCAGACACCGCCGGAGTCCTTGCGCAGCAACGGGATCGAGCCCTACGCAGTGGCCGTGGCCGCCGCCGACCTGCTGCCGGCCGCCCAGCGGGTGGCCGCCGGTGCCGGAACCGCCGGGACCACCGCGATCATCGTCGCCGACGCGCGGGCCGCCGCGAGCGCCCCGCCGCGCGACCCGGAGGCGCGGGTGCAGGTGCTGGGCATCACCGCCGCCAAGGGGCTCGAGTTCGACACGGTGATCGTGGTGGAGCCGGCGGAACTGGCGGACGGCTCGCCGCGCGGGCTCTCGGACCTGTACGTGGCGCTGACGCGGGCCACGCAGCGCCTGGTGGTGGTGCACGCCGGAGATCTGCCGGAGGAACTGGCCGATCTACCGCACTGATCCCGCCGGCGGCGTACCGGCGGCGGGATCAGCGGGGTTCAAGACTAGGTGGTGTGGACGATCAGCACGTCGCAGGCGGCCTTGCGCGCGACGTCGGCGGGCACCGAACCCAGCAGCCGGCCGGCGATCGAGTTCAGGCCCTTGTTGCCGACCACCAGCAGGTCCGCCTGCACGTCGGTGACCAGCTGCAGCAGTGCCTCCACCGGTGCGCCCTTGACGCTGCGCTGCTGGATGTTGCTGGCGCCGGCGCCCTGAGCGTGCTCCTTGGCCAGGCGCAGAATCTCCTCGGTGGGCGAGCTTCCCATCACCTGGTAGGCCTCGTCGCCGAGTACGTCGCCGGCTGCCGAGGCCGACTTGCCGTCGTTCGGGAAGTAGGCACAGGCGATCACCAGGGTCGCGTCACCCGCGATGGCTCCCGCGCGCTCGACGGCTCGCAACGACGAATCAGATCCGTCGGTCCCGACGACCACGGTCGTGTATGCGCTCATCAGTGGATGTCCTCCGCTTCGTTCATCACCGGTCAACCGGTCCGGGTCCGGCCCGAACAGGAACGTCGAACAAGAACATACCCTGTTCGGCCGGTACAGCAGCGCTACTTGATCCCCGCAGCGTCCATTCCGCGCAGTTCCTTCTTCAGATCCGCGATCTCGTCGCGCAGCCGGCCCGCCAGCTCGAACTGCAGATCCCGGGCCGCCTGCATCATCTGTTCGGTGAGATCGTTGACCAGGTCGGCCAGTTCGGCGCGCGGCATCGACGAGACATCGCGCTGCTCGATCACCCCGGCGCTCGGCGAGGTGCTCAGCTCGCCCTGGGCGCGCCGACCGCGGCTGGCGTTGCGGCCGGAACCGCCCACCTCGAGGGTGTCGTCGGCCTCGGCGTAGACCTGGTCGAGGATGTCGGCGATCTTCTTGCGCAGCGGCTGCGGATCGACGCCCTTCTCGGTGTTGTAGGCGATCTGTTTGGCGCGCCGGCGTTCGGTCTCCTCGATGGCGTTGGCCATCGAATCAGTGACCTTGTCGGCGTACATGTGCACCTCGCCGGAGACATTGCGCGCCGCACGGCCGATCGTCTGGATGAGGGAGGTGGTGCTGCGCAGGAAGCCTTCCTTGTCGGCGTCGAGGATCGCCACCAGCGACACCTCCGGCAGGTCCAGGCCCTCGCGCAGCAGGTTGATGCCCACCAGCACGTCATACTCGCCGGTGCGCAGCTGGCGCAGCAACTCCACCCGGCGCAGGGTGTCGATGTCCGAATGCAGGTAGCGCACCCGGATACCGATCTCGAGGAGATAGTCGGTCAGATCCTCGGCCATCTTCTTGGTGAGCGTGGTGACCAGCACCCGCTCGTCCTGGTCGGTGCGCTCCCGGATCTCGTGGATGAGGTCGTCGATCTGGCCCTTGGTGGGCTTCACCACGACCTTCGGGTCGAGCAGACCGGTGGGCCGGATGACCTGCTCGACGAACTCGCCGCCGGACTGGCCGAGCTCGTACGGTCCCGGGGTGGCCGACAGGTACACCGTCTGCCCGATCCGGCCGGCGAACTCGTCCCAGGTGAGCGGGCGGTTGTCGACGGCCGAGGGCAGCCGGAAGCCGAACTCGACCAGGTTCCGCTTGCGCGACATGTCGCCCTCGTACATGGCGCCGATCTGCGGCACCGTCACATGCGACTCGTCGATCACCAGCAGGAAGTCGTCCGGGAAGTAGTCGATCAGGGTGGCCGGAGCGCTGCCGGCCTCACGTCCGTCGATGTGCCGCGAATAGTTCTCGATACCCGAGCAGAAGCCCACCTGCCGCATCATCTCCAGGTCGTAGGTGGTGCGCATCCGCAGCCGCTGGGCCTCGAGGTACTTGCCTTTCGCCTCGAAGTCGGCCAGCCGTTCCTCCAGTTCGGCCTCGATCGCCTCCATCGCCTTGGCCATGCGCTCGGGTCCGGCCACGTAGTGGGTGGCCGGGAAGATGCGCAGGCTCTCGACCTGGCGGACCACGTCGCCGGTGAGCGGGTGCAGATAGTAGAGCGCCTCGACATCGTCGCCGAAGAACTCGATGCGCACCGCGAGCTCCTCGTACGACGGGATGATCTCGACGGTGTCGCCGCGCACCCGGAAACTGCCGCGGGTGAACGCCATGTCGTTGCGGGAGTACTGAACGTCGACCAGCAGCCGCAGCAGCGCGTCGCGGTCGATGGTCTCGCCCACCGACAGTTCCACCGAGCGGTCCAGGTACGACTGGGGGGTGCCCAGACCGTAGATGCACGACACCGACGCGACCACCACCACGTCGCGCCGGGACAGCAGACTCGAGGTGGCCGAGTGGCGCAGCCGCTCGACGTCGTCGTTGATCGAGCTGTCCTTCTCGATGTAGGTGTCCGTCTGCGCGATGTACGCCTCGGGCTGGTAGTAGTCGTAATACGAGACGAAGTACTCGACGGCGTTGTTCGGGAGCATCTCGCGCAGCTCGTTGGCCAGCTGCGCCGCCAGAGTCTTGTTGGGCGCCATCACCAGGGTGGGGCGCTGGACCCGCTCGATCAGCCAGGCGGTGGTCGCCGACTTGCCGGTACCGGTGGCACCGAGCAGCACCACGTCCTTCTCGCCGTCGTTGAGCCGACGCTCCAGATCGGCGATCGCGGTGGGCTGGTCACCGGCGGGCTCGTGCTCGCTGACCACCTCGAACCGGGCGTCCGACCGCTCGATTTCACCGATCGGGCGGTACTCGGAATGCGCGACCACCGGCTGTTCTGCTGCGAATGCCATATCACCAGGGTAGACATCGCCTCCGACACCGCCCACCGGCTCGCTGTCGATCACCCGACCGACAGTGCGGTGCACCCGGACCGGAACCGTATGCGAGACTTTCCCTCGTTCTTCTCATCGATCCCTCAGGAAGTCAGCGCGATTATGACAACTCCGCCCCACCAGCCGGGTCAGCCCGGCCAGCCGGGTCAGCCGCTCGCCGGGCAGCCCGGTCAGCAGGTTCCCCCCGGTCAGCAGGTTCCCGCCGGCCAGCAGGTTCCCGCCGGTCAGCAGGTTCCCGCCGGCCAGCAGGTTCAGCAGCCGCCGGCCGGCGGATTCGCGCCGATTCCCGGCGGCCAGAACTACCCGGCACCGGCGCCCGAGCCGGCTCCGGGCCGCTCGAAGCGTCCGCTGCTGATCCTGGCCGTCGTGATCGTGGTGGTGGCGATCATCGCCATCCTGTCTGCGACCGTGTTCAAGGACAAGGACAGCGGCACCTCGGTCGAGTCGAGCCCGGTCGGCTCCTGCGTCACGGTCGAGGGCACCACGGACGTCAAGACCAAGGCCGTCGACTGCGACACCACGCAGGTCTCCTACATCGTCGGCGCCACGCTCGACTCCGCCGATGCCTGTGAGGCCGGCGGCTACGAGTACTCGGTCTCGGAGTACGGGAGCGGCGCCAGCGAGAAGGTCTCCTGCCTGATCGGGAACTATCAGCTGGGCAGCTGCTACGAGCAGTCTTCGGTCTCGGTCGGCATCGACCTGACCACGGTCGACTGCTCGGAGGAGTCGTCGACGATCACCACCCGGTTCAAGATCACCGAGCGCGTCGACTCGTCGTCGGTGCCGAACTGCTCGGACCCCGCCAAGCAGAAGGTGATCACCTACGACATCCAGAGCGACCCGGCACGGCAGCTGGGCGTGTGCGCCGAGATCCTCGGCGCGGACTACACCTGGGAGTAGTCACCGGTCGTCGACTACTCGCCCCGGTGCGCCTGCGCCGGGGCGAGGACGTCTGCGCTCCCCCGATCACCGCGCGGATGTCGGCGCAGGCGTCTACCGTGTGCCCATGTCCGATATGCCTGCCACCCCGAACATCACCGCGATCACCCTCGGCGTCCGTGATGTCGCCGCGTCCACGGTCTTCTACACCGAGGGCCTCGGCTTCACGCTGATCAACTCGATCGACGGTGAGATCGTCTTTGTGCAGGCCGGTCCCGGACTGATGCTCGCGCTGTGGAATGTGCGGTCCATGCCGGCCGAATACGGCGACGTGGCGCACGGGCCGGCGGCACCACCGATATCGCTGGGGCACAACGTCTCCGAAGCGACGCAGGTCCATCGGCTCTACGACCGCGCACTCGCCGCCGGCGCCGTCCCGGTCAGCGCGCCCGAAGAGCGGCCCTGGGGCGGGACCAGCGCATGCGTGGCCGACCCGGACGGGTTCCGCTGGGACTTCGTACACAATCCGGCGTTCTCGGTGGCGGCCGACGGGACGGTGAGTTGTGTCTGAGGCCCCGGCCGTGGATCTGCACCCGCCCAAACGCGAGGTCTTCGACGTGGCCGCGCAGACCAACACCGACAACAAGGGGGTCGAGCGTCCGGTTGAGAACTACCGGGAGACGCCGGCGGGCCTGTACATGTCCCGGACCGCCGATCACCCCCGCTTCAGTCACCTCGAGTCCTGGCTGCTGCCGGCGCTCGGCCTGCGGGCGAGCCGGTTCCACTTCACCGCCGGCAACGATCCCGGATGGCGCACCTACCTCGATGTGGGCGCCTTCTCCGGTCCCGACGCGCAGGGCCGCTGGCACAGCGTGGACTGGTATCTCGACCTGATCGACGTCCCGGGCCGGCCACTCGAGCTGGTGGACGTCGACGAGCTCTTCGCCGCACAGACCGCCGGCCTGCTGGCGCTCCCGGACGCCGTGCGCGCCACCGAGATCGCCGTGGCGGCGCTCACCGGTACGGCGCGCGCCGCGGACGATGTCCAGACCTGGCTCGAGGAGTCCGTCGGGGCACCGCTGCCCTGGCTCGAGCGGAAGTGAGCGCTGCTCAGGCGTAAGCGGGACGGAAGGTCAGGTCCGCGTGCTGCCGGCCGGCGGCGTCCCGGAAGTTCTTCAGCGCCCGCTTCATGTGGAACTGATTGGTCACCACCACCGCACCGCTGGCGCCCATCCCCGCGAGCATGCCGACGGTGTTCTGCGCGTTCTCGACTGTGGAGGTGGACCGGTCCTCGTTCACCATCTGCCAGACCGGCACGCCCCGGCGCAGCAGCCCGACGTTCATGAACTGTGCCTCGGTGACCGGCAGCCACCAGGTGGCGCCGCCGCTGACCACCACCCGGTTGACGGGATGCCGCCGGGCCAGGCCCGCCGCCCGGTCGAGCCTCTGCTGCAGAACGCCGGGCAACTGTCCATTCGGCTCGGGCCGCGCGCCGAGCACCACGATGTACCGCCGCGTGACGTCTCCCCATAGAAACGAGCTGACCGTCGACGAGGCCTGCCGCACGTCGGTTCTCATCTCGTGTGCGGGCGCCGTCGCCGTCGCCGCCAGCGCGGGTACGGCCACCAGGCCGACGCCGGCCACCGCGGCGAACCGGTGATGAGTGCGCCGCCGATGTCGTCTGAACGTATGAATCCGCATGGCCGAATCGTGGGTAACCCACGGCGGTCCGGTCAACCGGTGTTGCCGGATCTTGAGGTTCGCGTGATGGGACCCAGATCGGTGCGCGTCAGTCCGCGAGGGCCACGACCACCGTCGCCGGGCGACCCGGATCGGCGCTGGCGTACCGGCCGCTTCCGTCGGGCGGGAAGCCGCCCGCGGTCAGCAGCGGACCCAGGTCCTCCGCGGCTGCCGCGTCCCGCACGGTGATCCGCAGCTCCGGCACGCCGGCCTCGCCGGCGGCCGCCACCGCAGTGGCCTTGTCGCCGGCGATCGCCCACAGCCGGTTGGTCAGCCGGCCCGGCAGTGCCTCCCGATCGGGTTCGGCGGCCGCCCAGTGCGGGTCGACCGTCGCGGGCCGGCCGGCCCGGATGTTGGCCTCGAGCGGCCGCAACCGTTCGTCCCAGATCCGGCCCGCCGCCACCGCCAGCTGCTCCGGGGTGCCCGAATTGTCCAGCCACACGTCGGCGACCGCCCGGCGCTGCGCGTCGTCGGCCTGAGCGGCGATCCGGGCACGCGCATCGTCGGCGTCGAGACCGCGCAACGTCGTCAGCCGTTCCAGGCGCAGCGCCTCGTCGGCGCCGACGATGACGACGAGATGGAAGAACGGCGCCATCTTGCTCTCTACCAGCAACGGAATGTCCTGTACGACAACCGCATCGGTGGGTGCCTCGTCGATCAGCTGCTGGGTCCGGGCGCCGATCAACGGGTGGGTGATGGAGTTGAGCAGGGTGCGGCTCTGCTCGTCGGCGAAGGCCCGCGCCGCCAGAGCCGGCCGGTCGAGCGCGCCGTCCGCACCGAGGATCTCAGGACCGAAGGCATCGACCAGTTGCCGCAGACCGTCACTGTCCGGTTCCACCACCTCCCGGGCGATCTTGTCCGCATCCACCAGATAGCCCCCGCGCTCGGCGAAGGTCCTGGCCACCGTCGATTTTCCGGCACCGATACCACCGGTCAGTCCAACCCTGATCACTCCCTCAGTCTGCCAGCCCGGCGGAGGCGGGTACCGCCCGACCGCGCAGATGCCGACGCGAGCGACACCGCCGAACACTGATCAGTGACCTGTATCACAGTCGGTGCTACGGTCACTCCGAAACGACGCCACGTCCACGGGGTCACGGGGTGCCCCGGCAGGAGATCACAGCCATGAGGAGTTCAGCAGCCGGCGACCGGCGCCGCCGGAGACGACCGGCCGCACCCCGCACGGCCTCGATGCTGGTCGCCGTCGTCCTCACCGCGCTGGCCGTCACCGCGCCGGCGGCCCCGGCGTCGGCCAAGCCGCTGTCTCACGAGCCGTTCACCATGGGTGCGATGCCCGAGGAGATCCCCGGGGCGATCGACGAGATCGTCCCCTCCGCGCCGTATCCGCAGCTGCGGACCATCCCGCAGCGGGCTGCCACGCCCGGAGCGAGCCACCGGCTCCAGGAGTTCCGCGCGGCCGTCCTCCCCGATCCGACCGGCGACCCGTTCTTCGACCGCTGGGCACCCGACCTGCCGGATCGCCGGCCGGGCGAGCTGCTGGCACACCGGAGTGTGACCGCTGCGGCCGCACCGCTGGTCACCGCTCCGATCGCCGAGGCCACCCAGATCAAGTTCGCCACCCGCGACGCGCTCGACCAGCCCGCCTTCGGCACCGCTACCGTGCTGGTCCCCCGGAGCCCGTGGCCGGGCACAGGCGCCCGGCCGATCCTGGTGAACAATCTGCCGATCGATTCCCTCGGCGCCGCCTGCACGCCCGGCATGACCCTGGCGCACGGCGTGGGTATCGCCACCGGCGCCACCGACTTCGTTCCGCCCACCACCCAGCTGGCCCTAGCCCGCGGCTACACCGTGATCGTTCCCGACCACCAGGGACCGCGGATGGCGTACGCCGAACCGACCACCGCCGGGCACATCGTTCTCGATTCCCTCCGGGCCGCCGGTGCCCTGGACCGGGAGGCCTACGGCCGGAGCCCCATCGCGATGACCGGCTATTCGGGCGGCGCCATCGCGACCAACGGCGCCGCCGCACTGGCCGGCTCCTACGCACCGGAGTTGTCCGATCGGATGGTGGGCGCCGCCCTCGGCGGGGTGCCGGCCGACTTTCAGCTGCTGGTGGGGTCGATGAACGCCAACCTGGCGACCGGGCTGTTCCACGCGGCCACCTTCGGGATCGCACGGGAGCGGCCGCGGATGCTCACCATGGCCAATCACGCCACTGAGTGGCTGGCCACGTCACCGCTGAAGAACGTCTGCGTGATCCCTGCCGCGCTGGCCGGCGGCACGTTCCTGCCGATGCAACTGCTGGCCAACCACCCGGACCCGTTCCACTCCCCGATCGCCGAGGAGATCTACTCGGCGACCAGGATGTCAGACAAGAAATCCGAGGTGCCGCTGTACATCTATCAGGGCGGCCAGGAGTTCTGGATTCCGGCGATCGGTGCCCGCAACCTGTATCGCGCGCAATGCCGGCTGGGTGCGAACGCCGCCTACCGCGAGGTGCTCGGCGAACACGCGATCGCCGCGGTGACCGGCTACCCGGAGGCGCTCTCCTGGCTCGACGCCCGGCTGCGCGGCTCCCCGGCCCGGTCGGAGTGCCCGCGGGGTTAGCTGTGCGTGGGTGAGCTGTGCGCGGCCTGCCCGTGCGCACCCCCGAGCCACAGGCTCCGCCGGAACAGCGGAATGCCCACGAGGGCCGCGAGGATCAGGATGCCGGCCGCCATCGCGGTGAGCGAGGAGTAGCCGAGCGCCTTGGCGACATACGACGGGACCAGCGCCCCGATCACCGCGCCGCCGGCGATGATGCCGTTGAGCAGCCCCATCGCCGACCCCTCGGAACCCGGTGCCAGGCCGGCGATCATCATGGTCGCGGCCGCCACGACGAAGGTGTACGCGATCGCTGCGATCACCAGGCCGGCACCGCCGATGTAGGCCATACCGCCGGCGTGGACGTGCGAGACGCCGAACATCACCCCGAAGGAGACCGTCATCATCGCGATGCCCAGCAGCAGCACCTGCCCGGCTCCCCAGCGGCCGGCCAGGGTGCCGGCCAGCGGATAGCACAGCGTGCCCACCGCGGCACCGGCCAGGAACAGCCAGGACGAAATGGACGCCGAGACGTCGAAGGCGTCGCGCATCACCAGCGGCACCACATTGAAGAAGGTCTGCACGCCGGTCATCACCAGCAGCCACATCAGCAGGAACAAGCCGTACTTCCCGGCGAGACCGGCGAGCGGTCCGGCACCGGCCGGTCGCGGTTCCGCCGCGGCCGGACCGAGCGCGGGCAGTTTGATCCGCGCCAGCACGGTGCCGGCCAGCAACAGCGCGGCGGTGATCAGCCAGCCGGTCTTCAGTTCGGCGACGGCGACCGCGGCGATCACCAGGCCCACCACCTGCCCGGCGCCGTAGGCGAGCCGGAACCAGCTCAGCCGCTGATTCCATTCCTCCCGCGGGTGCGCCTCAACGACGAAGAGACCGGCCACCGAGCACGCCAGGGAGCCCGCCCCGCCGAAGATCAACGCGAACAGCGCCCACAGCCACGTGCCCTCGACGAAGGCGAAGGCGGCGACACCGGCGGCCATCGCCGGGAAGCAGCCGACGAAGACGATCCGCTGCCATCCCCGCCGATCGGTGAGACTGCTCAGGACCGGGGCGAAGAGCCCGCCGACGTAGAAGGCGGCGACCACCAGCCCGACCGCGGTGGCGTCGCCGCCGGCCGCGTCGACGGTGACCGGCATGAAGATCGGCGCCACGCCGAGCACCAGGATGCCGACCACCCCATAGGCACTGAACCAGGGTTCGACCCATTTCAGCACGCCGGCGACGACGTTCCCGGTTCTCGAATCCCCACCGCCGGCGAGTCTGGGCGCCGCTTCCTTCCCGGTTGTCTCCACGGCTTAGCACTCTACCGAGTGCCGATCAGGCTCCGGTCAGTTCGAAGAGCTCGCCGGGGGTGCCGGCCTGCGCCAGCGTCTTTCCGTCGTCGAGGCCCACGGCGTAGAGCTTCTCGGTGGCCGGGTCGCTGACATAGGCGACGTCGTCGATCACCTCGAGCACCGGCATCGCCTCCTGCCAGTCGTCCGGCTCGGTCCATGCGTCGATCACCGGGTAGTGGGCGGTGCGGCGGCCTGCCGTGTCGAAGACGTGCAGAGCCCCGTCGGAGCCGAGCAGGACCGCCTCACCGCCGCGGCCGCGGCCGAGGGAACGGAAGCTGTACGTCGCGTCGATCGGGTGCGGGGTGATTGTGCCCGCGACGGTGTCGATCAGTGCGAACCGGCGCGGCCGTTCCAGCTCGGCGTCCTTGTCGGTCTTGTAGTCGGTGAGCACCACCGGCGAGTCCTCGTCACCGGCCTGATTGCCCAGCCGGGCGTACGGGTCGGGCGCGGTGATCTTGGTGATCTGCTCGCCCCGCACCAGCAGGGCCCCGTCCTCGCAGCCGAAGGTCAGCGCTCCGCCGGCCGCGGCTCCCTCGCCGTGCAGGCCGGGGCAGGAGTCGTTCTCGGCCAGGGTCTTCCCGTCGGCGCCGCGGATCTGCAGGCCGCTGCGGCTGTCCTCGTCGCCCACCGAGATCACCACACTGCCGTCCGCGCGGGCCACCGCCACTCCGTGGTGGGCGGGCACGGTGAACTCGTCGATCACCGCGTCCGGGGTCCCCAGCTTGCCGGTGTCGAGGACGCGCACGGTGCCGGTGCCGTCGTCGAACAGGGTGGTGCGACCGTCGTGGACCACCACGTGCCCGGGCTTCTCGGCGGCGTAGTCGATACCGGTGAGCCGCGGCTGCACGGTGTAGTGGTGGGAGTGGTCGCCGTGCGCCTCGCTCCACGAACCCATGTCGATGAGCTCGAATCCGTCTGCGGTGGAGGCGAAGACGTACCGGTCGTCACCGGCCGGGTTCAGCCGCACGAAGCCCTCGAGCGGCAGGTCGGCGACGCTGCTCAGGTCGGTGGCGTCATAGATCTGGACACCGCCGTCGTAGGCGGCGGCCAGTCGCGGAGAGGCGCTGCGCTGTTCGGTCGGTGTGACCGAGGAAGCCGGGGAACCACTTGCCGCCGAGTCGGTTTCGGAGTCACCGGAGCAGGCGGTCAGGCTCATGGCGAGCACGGCGGACACTGTCAGAATCGTCGGAATTGTTCGCATGCCGACGAGTGAACACTCTAATGAAAATTATTGTCAAAAATGCATACGCGCATGCGACGAGGCGCCGGACTGCGCCGGCGCCTCGTCGTGAAGCGGTATCGGGTGCGAATGCTCAGACCGCGGCGGCCTGCGCCTCCTCACGCTCGCTGACCAGATTCAGCGCGATGTCGACGATCATGTCCTCCTGACCGCCGACCAGCCGGCGCTCGCCGCAGACGGTGAGGATGTCGCGCACGTCCAGGTCGTAGCGATCGGCAGCGGCCTCGGCATGCCGCAGGAACGACGAGTACACGCCGGCATAGCCGAGCGTGAGAGTCTCCCGGTCCACCCGCACCGGCCGGTCCTGCAGCGGACGCACCAGATCGTCGGCGGCGTCCTCGAGGGCGTTGAGATCGCAGCGGTGCTCGAAGCCCGAGAGATTGGCCACCGCGACGAAGGCCTCGATCGGGCAGTTGCCCGCCCCCGCGCCGTGACCTGCGAGCGAGGCGTCGACGCGGTAGATGCCGTTCTCCACCGCGATGACCGAGTTGGCCACCGAGAGGGACAGGTTCTCGTGCGCGTGGATACCGATCTCGGTCTCGGGCTTGAGTGCGTCGCGGTACGCCCGGGCCCGGGCCTCGACGTCCTTCATGGTCAACCGGCCGCCCGAGTCGGTGATGTACACACAGTGCGCGCCATAGGATTCCATCAGCGTGGCCTGCTTCGCCAGCACCTCCGGCGGCGCCATATGCGAGAGCATCAGGAAGCCGGAGACGTCCATGCCGATCTCCCGGGCCGCCTCGATGTGCTGTGCGGAGACGTCGGCCTCGGTGCAGTGCGTGGCCACCCGCACCGAGCGCACGCCCAGATCGTAGGCGTGCTTGAGGTCGTCGACCGTGCCCACACCTGGCAGCAGCAGCGTGGTCAGCCGGGCGTTCTCGATCGCCCCGGCCGCCGCCTCGATCCACTCCCAGTCGGTGTTGGAGCCGGGACCGTAGTTCACGGTGCCACCGGCCAGACCGTCACCGTGGGCCACCTCGATGGCATCCACACCGGCCGCATCCAGCGCACCGACGATGCGCGTCACGTCCTCCGGCGTGATGCGGTGCCGGACGGCGTGCATGCCGTCACGCAGCGTGACGTCCTGAACAAAGATCTTGTGGCTCATGCCTTCTCCTCCTCCGCAGCCGCGGCCGCGATGCGCTCGGCGTACTGCAGGCCCGCCGAGGTCATGATGTCCAGGTTGCCGGCGTATGCGGGCAGGTAGTGGGCGGCGCCCTCCACCTCGAGGAAGATCGACACCTGATGGGTGGGCCGGTCGTCTCCCTCCTCGGCGAGCAGCGTCTGCACCGGAGTGGTCTCCGGGATCTCGGTGATCTGCACGCGCTGCTTGAGCCGGTAGCCCGGCACGTAGGCGGCGACGTCGTCGACCATCTTCTCCACCGAGAGCCGGATCTGCTCCTGAGTGTCCTCATCGGGAGCGTCGACCAGCACGTACACCGTGTCCCGCATGATCAGCGGCGGCTCGGCCGGGTTCAGGATGATCACGGCCTTGCCGCGGCGCGCGCCGCCGACCTGCTCGATGGCCGCCGAGGTGGTCTCGGTGAACTCGTCGATATTGGCGCGGGTGCCCGGTCCCGCGGACTTCGAGGCGATGGACGCGACGATCTCGGCGTAGGCCACCGGGACCACTCGTGCCACGGCCGCGACCATCGGGATGGTCGCCTGCCCGCCGCAGGTCACCATGTTGGCGTTCGGGGCGTCGAGGTGCTCGTCGAGATTCACCGCCGGCACCACGTACGGGCCGATGGCCGCGGGGGTCAGGTCGATCAGCCGCTTGCCGAGCGGGGTCAGGATGCCGGCATTGTGCTCATGGGCCTTGGCGCTGGTGGCGTCGAAGACGATGTCGATCTCGTCGAAGCCGTCCATCTTCACCAGGCCCTCGACGCCTTCGGCCGTAGTGGGCACACCCATCCGGGCCGCCCGGGCGAGCCCGTCGGAGTCCGGATCGATGCCGACCATGGCACCCATCTCGAGGTGTTTGGCGGTACGGATCACCTTGATCATCAGGTCGGTGCCGATATTGCCCGAGCCGATGATCGCGACCTTCTTCTTGGTGCTCACTGAGCACTCCCTTCACTGAAGCGGGCGGTCACTGAGCCCAGCCCGGAGATTTCCACGGTCACCTCGTCGCCGGCGGCGAGCGGCCGCATGGGGCCGAGCGCTCCGGAGAGGATGACCTGTCCGGCGCGCAGCGGCTCGCCGAAGTCCCGCGCGGCCCGGGCCAGCCAGGCCACCGCGTTCAGCGGATCGCCGAGGCAGGCCGCACCGTCGCCGGTGGACACCTCCTCGCCGTTGATCAGCATCCGCATGCCGGTGTCGACCGGACTGAACTCGTCGAGGCTCTTGCGGGTGGTGCCCAGCACGTACACGCCCGACGAGGCGTTGTCGGCGACGGTGTCGGCGAAGGCGATGTCCCAGCCGTCGATCCGGCTGTCGCAGACCTCGATGGCGGGCACGCCGTAGTCCACGGCGGCCCGGACCTGCTCGACGTCGAGATCGCCGTCGGCCAGATCGGATTTGAGAACGAAGGCGATCTCGGCTTCGGCCTTGGGCTGCAGCAGCCGGTCGACGGGGACCACCTCGCCGTCGCCGTAGGCCATGTCGTCGAGCAGCACGCCGAAGTCGGGCTGGTCCACGCCCATCTGCTCCTGGACGGCCTGCGAGGTGAGACCGATCTTGCGGCCGACCACCGTGGCGCCGTCGGCACGGCGGCCCGCGATGAGCTGCTCCTGGACGCGGTAGGCCGCGGCCAGATCGGACGGGCCGATCAGTTCGCGCACCGGCGCGCAGGCCCGGCGGCTGGTCAGGGCGGTCAGCAGGCGCTGCGCGGCGGCGGCCTCGGCCTCCGGTCCGCCGACGGCGGTGGGATCAGTGGTCTGGGTCATACACTCCATGGTCGCCGCCGGCGCCGCCCACCAGAAGGCATCCGTCTCGCTGAGCGAGACGCACCGGTATCGTGGGTTCTGTGACCGCCCCGACTCCCCCGCCGTCTCCGCCGGACAGTGTGATCGGCAAGGTGATGCTGATCCTGCGCTCGTTCACCGTCGACGACGCCGAGCTCTCGCTGGCCGAGATCGTGCGCCGGACCGGTCTGCACAAGGCGACCGCGCACCGACTGGCCGGTGAGCTCGTGGAGCAGCGACTGCTCGACCGGAGCCCGAGCGGCTACCGCCTCTCCGGTGGACTGTTCGAGCTCGGCATGCTGGCCTCGGTCGAGCGCAGTCTGCTGGAGTTGGCGATGCCCTTCCTGCAGGATCTGTACACCCGCACCCAGGAGACCGTGCACCTGGGCGTCCTCGACGGCACCGAAGTGCTGTACGTGGCCAAACTCGGCGGTCACCGGCAGGCCAGCTCGCCGTCGCGCACCGGTGGCCGGATGCCGCTGTACTGCACCGGAATCGGTAAATCGCTGCTGGCCTTCGGCGAGCCCGGGCTGCGCAGGCAGGTGCTGTCCCGGCCGCTGCCCCGCCGCACCCCGCGCACCGTGGTGGCCCCGGGGCTGCTCGCCCGGCAGCTCGACACCGTCCGGGAGACCGGCGTTGCCTTCGAGATCGAGGAGTCCACCGTCGGCATCGCCTGCGTCTCCGCACCCGTGCTGTCCGTGGCCGACAACTCGGTGATCGCGGCGATCAGTGTGACCGGACCGGTCAGCCGCTTCCGCCCGGACGTGCACGCCGACGCGGTGCGGGCGGCCGCCGGCGGCATCGCATCAACCCTGCACCGCCGCAAAGCCCTGCGAGGTTGATCGCGCGACGGACGGCTTGCTGATCCAGAGGGTTAAGCGACTTCCGCCAGTCGATCGAAACTCGCGTCCATCCCCGCACCCATGCCGGAGGCGTAGGCCGCGTCCCGAGCCTCCTGCGACACATAGACGATCGTGCCAGTCATCACGGTCCGCTCACCATCGGCACTGAAGGTGATCTCATGACGGGCGGGCGGCAGGTCGACATCGCTCATCTGCTCAGTCGTGACCAGACGGTTGGGCTCGTCGGCTTCCAGGACCTCGCCGTGGATCTCAAGCGTTCCCTCGGGATACTGCCAGACCCATCTGTACGACCCGCCGTTCCGGACGTCCATGTCGCACACCTCGAACGTCGTGCCAGAATGCGGGCCCGTCATCCAGGTTCGGACGATGTCCGGCGTCGTGTAGGCGGCCCACACCCGCTGTGGCGAGGCGTCGAACGTACGGGTGTAGCGAATGCTCGTCTCATCGGGGAGACTGAACTCGGTTTTCATGTCTGCTCTCCTTCTCGTTTGGGTTCTTCGACGACTGCAGCGAGACGGTCGAGTGCAGCATCCATCTGTTCCTCGAACTGAGAGACATAGATCGCCGCCCTCACGAGCGAGTCGATCGCGAGGATGCCGTAAATGCGGGTGCCGTCCCGCTGACGGCTGATCAGCCCCGCCTCCTCGAGCACCTTCAGATGCTTGGACACGGTCGGCTGCCGCAGCGAAACTCCCGCCGCCGGATCTCCGGCGGTGAGGGGCCCCTTCTGCAGTCTCTTGAGCATCGCCCTACGTGTCCGGTCCGACAGCGCCATGAAGATCCGGTCGAGCTGATCCTCATCGGATTCCATAGCCTCGCTCCTTATATCGCCCATCCTCCCCACGTCAACCCCGCAGCCCGAGACGGATAGCCCTCAGGACGACGTGTCCACCCCTGCCGGCGAACCTCCGCGTCCTTCATGCGATCTCCAGATCTTCGCGCGGCGGACCGGTCTGCCGCGCGAACGTTGTGGAGTCGCGTTCAGCGGTGACAGATCCGGTGGCCCCGGTGATCGGAGTCGATCACCGGGGCCACCGGGTGTGCTTACTGCGTGCGGAGCACTGATCAGGCGTTGCCGGTCAGCTTCTCCCGCAGTGCCGCGAGCTGCTCGTCGCTGGCCAGCGAGCCGCCGGCCGGAGCCGCGTTGCTCGAGGACGAGGACGAGGAGGAGGACGACGCCGAAGACGAGGAGTACTCGCCCGAGCCGGCGTTGTCGGCCTCGGCGGCCGCCGCGGCGAACTTCTCCATCTGCGCGGTGTGCATCTTGTGACGGCGCTCGGCCTCGGCGTACCGGGCCTCCCACTCCTCACGCTGCTTGTCGAAGCCTTCGAGCCACTCGTTGGTCTCCGAGTCGAAGCCCTCCGGGAAGATGTAGTTGCCCTGCTCGTCGTAGCTGTCGGCCATGCCGTACTTGCTGGGGTCGAACTCTTCGGTGTAGTCCTCGTTGGCCTGCTTCAGCGACAGCGAGATCCGGCGACGGTCCAGGTCGATGTCGATGACCTTGACCATCGCGTCGTCGCCCACGGCCACGACCTGGTCCGGCACCTCGACATGGCGCTCGGCCAGCTCGGAGATGTGCACCAGACCCTCGATGCCCTCCTCGACGCGCACGAACGCACCGAACGGCACCAGCTTGGTGACCTTGCCCGGCACGATCTGGCCGATGGCATGGGTGCGGGCGAACTGACGCCACGGATCTTCCTGAGTCGCCTTGAGCGACAGCGAAACCCGCTCGCGGTCCATGTCGACGTCGAGCACCTCGACGGTGACCTCGTCGCCCACGGCCACGACCTCGGACGGGTGGTCGATGTGCTTCCAGGACAGCTCGGAGACGTGCACCAGGCCGTCGACGCCGCCGAGATCGACGAAGGCGCCGAAGTTGACGATCGAGCTGACGACGCCCTTGCGGACCTGGCCCTTGGCGAGCTTGTTGAGGAACTCGCTGCGCACCTCGGACTGGGTCTGCTCGAGCCAGGCGCGGCGCGACAGGACCACGTTGTTGCGGTTCTTGTCGAGCTCGATGATCTTGGCCTCGACCTCCTTGCCGATGTACGGCTGCAGGTCGCGCACGCGACGCATCTCCACCAGCGACGCCGGGAGGAAGCCGCGCAGGCCGATGTCCAGGATCAGGCCGCCCTTGACGACCTCGATGACGGTGCCCTTGACGGCCTCGTCCTTCTCCTTGAGCTCCTCGATCGTGCCCCAGGCCCGCTCGTACTGAGCGCGCTTCTTCGACAGGATCAGCCGACCTTCCTTGTCCTCCTTGGTGAGGACCAGGGCTTCGACCTCGTCGCCGACGGCGACGACTTCACTGGGATCGACATCATGCTTGATGGACAGTTCGCGCGAGGGGATCACGCCTTCGGTCTTGTAACCGATGTCCAGCAGAACCTCGTCGCGATCGACCTTGACGATGGTGCCCTCGACGATGTCGCCATCGTTGAAGTACTTGATCGTGGAGTCGACGGCGGCAAGGAAGTCCTCGGCCGAGCCGATGTCGTTGACGGCTACCTGCGGCGAGGAAATGGTGGGGGACGACATATGTTGAGTTGCTCCGGACGGATATGTAGTAGGTATGAGGATGCGCGCGCGCAGAGCGCACGCAGCTGACAGGCTACTCCACCAGCTCTGTCCAGCACAAATGTTCGTGGGCCGTCGGCCTGCGTCCGACGCCGCCGGGCGCCGGTAAGGTCGGTGCCGTGACCGACGATTCGCCCATCCGACCGCCCCGGCTGCTCGGCGAGATCGACTCCGACACCAGCGAGCGCGCCAATCGCACCTGGTGGGACGGCGAAGCCGACGGCTATCAGGCCGAACACGGCGCCTTTCTGGGCAACCGGCTCCCGGGCGGCGACTTCGTCTGGGGCCCGGAGCGGCTGCGGGAGGACGACGCACGTCTGCTCGGCGAGGTCGCCGGCCGCGATGTGCTGGAGATCGGCTGCGGTGCCGCGCCGTGTGCCCGCTGGCTGACCGCCCGCGGCGCGCATGCCGTCGGGCTGGACCTCTCGCACGCGATGCTGCGCCACGGCGTGGCCGCGATGGCCCGTGACGAGCGGCCCACGCCGCTGGTGCAGGCCGGCGCCGAGCGGCTGCCGTTCGCCGCCGAGAGCTTCGACATCGCCTGCTCGGCGTTCGGTGCGGTGCCGTTCACCGCCGACTCGGCCCGGGTGATGGCCGAGGTGGCGCGGGTGCTGCGGCCCGGCGGACGCTGGGTCTTCGCCACCAACCACCCGATGCGCTGGATGTTCCTCGACGACCCCGGCCCCGACGGGCTGGTGGTGCGGCTGTCGTACTTCGACCGCACCCCGTATTCGGAGGTCGCCGACGACGGCGAGGTCAGCTACGTCGAACACCACCGGACCATCGGCGACCGGGTCCGCGAGATCGTCGCGGCCGGGCTGATCCTCGAGAACATCGTCGAACCGGAATGGCCCGACGACCTGCAGGAGGAGTGGGGGCAGTGGTCGCCGCTGCGCGGCTCCTATTTCCCCGGCACCGCGATCTTCTGCTGCCGCAAACCCGCCTGAGCTCAGCGATCGAGCCGGGCGTGCACGGCCTCGGCGAAGACGGCGGTGGACGCGCTGCCGCCGATGTCGGCGGTGGCGATGCCCGCGCCGAGCGTGGCGTGCACCGCGGCGGTGACCGCGGAGGCCGCCTCGTCGATCCGCCGATCGCCGGTGCGGGCGGCCTGCCACTGCAGCAGCAGCACCACCGAGCCGATCATGGCGACCGGATCGGCCACTCCCCGCCCGGCGATATCCGGCGCGGCCCCGTGCACTGCCTGGGCCATCGCCCGGCTCGCCGAGCAGTTGATCGACGCCGCGAGGCCGAGCGATCCCGACAGCTCGGCGGCGAGGTCGGAGAGGATGTCGCCGAACAGGTTCTCGGTGACGATCACGTCGAAGTCGGCCGGACGCCGGACCAGCAGCGCCGCCATCGCATCGACGTGCTGATCGTCGACGTCGACATCCGGGTAGTCGGCGGCCACCTCGAAGCACACATCGCGGAACAGGCCGGTGCTCAGCCGCAGCACATTGGCCTTGTGCACCACCGTCACCCGCGGCCGGCGGCCCGGACGCCGGCGCGAGCGCGCCGCCTCGAAGGCCTGCCGGGCGATGCGCTCGGTGGCGGCCCGGGTGATCATCCCCACCGACAGGGCGATGTCCGGGGTGGGCATGAACTCGCCGCTGCCGACCGCCATGTTGCGGTCAGCGTAGAGCCCTTCGCTGTTCTCCCGCACGATCAGCAGGTCGATGTCGGGCGCGGTGGCAGTGACTCCCGGAAGTGCTTGCGCCGGACGAAGATTGGCGTACATCCCACCGTGGTTCCGGAGCACTCCGCCGGGCGGGGTGCCGGCCCGCAGCGCGGGCGGGTACGAGGCGCTGTCGTGCGGACCGACCACCCACAGCTCGTAGCCGGTGAGCGCGTCGAGCGTCTCCGCCGGCAACGGTTCTCCGTAGGAGGCGATCGCCTGCGCACCGAACGGCAGTGTCGTCCACTCGCTGCGCACGCCGCGGCGCCCGAGCGCCTCCTGGGCCAGGCCCACCGCCACCGGCACCACCTCGGGGCCGATCCCGTCGCCGTCGAGAACCGCCAGGCGCATCATCGGCTCGGGTGAGTGATCGGCTGCCGTCCGCCCATCGGTCATGTCAGTGCGCCGCGTCGTCCCACGACCGGCCGAAGCCGACCGAGACGTCCAGGGGCACCGACAGTTCGATGGCACCGCCCATCTCCTCGCGGACCAGTGCCTCGACCTGCTCGCGTTCGCCGGTCGCCACCTCGACGACCAGTTCGTCGTGCACCTGCAGCAGCATCCGGCTGGCCAGCTTCTCATCGACGATCCGGCGTGCGACATTGATCATCGCCACCTTGATGATGTCGGCGGCGGTGCCCTGGATGGGGGCGTTGAGCGCCATCCGCTCAGCGGACTGGCGGCGCTGGAAATTGTCCGAGTTCAGATCCGGCAGATAGCGGCGACGGCCGAAGAGCGTCTCCGTGTACTCCTTGGTCCGGGCCTCGACGACCACCTCGTGCAGATAGTCGCGCACTCCGCCGAACCGCGCAAAGTACTGGTCCATCTGGTCGCGTGCCTCCTCGCGGCTGATGCCCAGCTGCGCGGCCAGGCCGTAGGCGCTCAGACCGTAGGCCAGCCCGTACGACATCGCCTTGACCCGATGGCGCATCTGCGCATCCACCTGGTCGATCGGCACGCCGAAGGCCCGCGAACCGACGAAGTTGTGCAGGTCCTCACCGGTGTTGAAGGCCTCGATCAGCCCCTCGTCCCGGGACAGGTGCGCCATGATGCGCATCTCGATCTGCGAGTAGTCGGCCGTCATCAGGCACTCGTAGCCGGAGCCGACGACGAAGCCGCCGCGGATCTGCCGGCCGGCGTCGGTGCGCACCGGGATGTTCTGCAGGTTCGGTTCGGTCGAGGAGAGCCGGCCGGTGGCGGCCACGGTCTGGTTGAAGGTGGTGTGGATCCGCTGATCGTCGGCCACCGACTTGAGCAGGCCGTCGACGGTCACCTTGAGCCGGGTGGCGTCGCGGTGTTCGAGCAGGTATTTGAGGAAGGGATGCTCGGTCTTCTCGTAGAGCGAGGCCAGTGCGTCGGCGTCGGTGGTGTAGCCGGTCTTGGTCTTCTTGGTCTTCGGCATGTCGAGCTTGTCGAAGAGCACCGCCTGCAGCTGCTTCGGCGAACCGAGGTTCACCTGCTCGCCGATCACCTCGTACGCCGATTCGGCGGCATCGCGGACCCGCTGGGCGAACTGCCCCTCGAGCTCCTGGAAGTGCTCGGCGTCGACGGCGATGCCCGTGGCCTCGAGTTCGGCGAGCACGAAGGCCAGCGGCAGCTCCATCTCGGTGAGCAGCCGGGTCTCGTCGATCCGCTCGAGCTCGGTGTCGAGGGTGTCGGCGAGTTCGGCGACGGCCTGCGCGGACAGCATCAGCTGCTCGGCGGCTCGGGCCTGGTCGGCGTCGTCGTCGAGCAGCGAGAGCTGCCCGTCGTCGGTCGCACCGTCGTCGGCCTTGAGTTCGCGCCGCAGATAGCGCAGGGCCAGATCGTCGAGGTTGAAGGTGCGCTGGCCGGGCCGCACCAGGTAGGCGGCCAGGGCGGTGTCGGAGGTGACGCCGGCCAGCCGCCAGCCGCGTCCGCGCAGCGCGTGGATGGCCCATTTGACCTCGTGGACGGCCTTGGCGGCGTCCTCGTCGGCCAGCCACTGGCCCAGCGCCGCCTCGTCGTCGGCGTCGAGTTCCACCGGATCGAGGTGGGCGGCCTGTCCGTCGGCGCCCGCGATCGCCAGGGCCGCGGTGTCGGCGCCGACCACCACGCGTGACCCGGCCACCGCCAGCCCGCTGCGGCCCGTCCGGGCATGCGCGTCGAGCCAGACCCGCACCTGCCCGGCCTGCAGCCGGGTGCCGTTGACCTCGAAGCCGGCCTCGGCCTCCGGCTCCACCGAGCTGAGGGTGTTGAACAGCCGATCGCGCAGCACCTTGAACTCGAGATCGTCGAACAGCCGGTGAATCGCGTCGCGGTCCCACGCGGCCAGTGCCAGTTCGTCCGGGCCCACCGGCAGCGCCATGTCGCGCACCATCTCGGTGAGTTCCCGGTTCAGTTGCACCGCAGCGAGATTCGCGCGCAGCGAGTCGCCCACCTTGCCGCGCACCTCGTCGGCGTGGTGCACCAGGGATTCGAGGGAGCCGTATTCGCGGATCCACTTCGAGGCGGTCTTCTCCCCCACTCCCGGAATGCCGGGCAGGTTGTCGCTGGGATCGCCGCGCAGCGCCGCGTAGTCCGGGTACTGCTCCGGGGTGAGTCCGTACTTCTTCTCCACCTCCTCCGGGGTGAAGCGGGTCAGCTCGGAGACACCGCGTTTGGGGTAGAGCACGGTGATCTGGTCGTCCACCAGCTGCAGCGAGTCGCGGTCGCCGGTGACCACCAGCACGCGATATCCGGCGGCGCGCGCCTGAGTGGCGAGCGTGGCGATGATGTCGTCGGCCTCGTAGCCCTCTTCGGCGAGCACCTCGATGCCCATGGCGCGCAGCACGTCCTTGGTCAGATCCACCTGCCCCTTGAACTCGTCGGGCGATGAGGACCGCTGCGCCTTGTACTCGGGGAACATCTCCGACCGGAAGGTCTGCCTGGAGACGTCGAAGGCGGCCGCGATATGCGTGGGCGCCTCGTCGCGCAGCAGGTTGATCAGCATCGACGTGAAGCCGTACACCGCATTGGTCGACTGCCCGGTGTTGGTCTTGAAGTTCTCCGCCGGCAGCGCGAAGAACGCCCGGTAGGCCAGCGAGTGGCCGTCGAGCAGCATCAGGACCGGTTGCTGGTCGGTGGTGCGGGCGGACGCGGCGGGGGCACTCTTCGCGGGACTCACGTCAGCGAGTCTAGTGACGCGAGCCGACAGCCGTCCGCCGCACCACCGCTGGGTCAGGAATCGGCGGGATCCGCGCCGAGGGTGTCGATGACGATCTCGGCGACCGCCTTCATGGTGGCCCGCTTGTCCATCGCATTGCGCTGGATCCAGCGGAACGCCTCCGGCTCGGTCAGGTTCTGCTTGTCCATCAGCAGCCCCTTGGCCCGCTCGATCAGCTTGCGCGCCTCGAACCGCTCGGAGATGGTCTCGACCTCGTTCTCCAGGGCCCGCAACTCCCGGAACCGGCTCAGCGCCACCTCGATCGCCGGCACCAGATCGGCCTGGTTGAAGGGTTTGACCAGGTAGGCCATCGCGCCGGCGTCCCGCGCCCGTTCGACGAACTCGCGCTGACTGAACGCGGTCAGCATGACCACCGGCGCCAGCCGTTTGCGGGCGATCTCGCTGGCGGCGTCGATGCCGTCGCGGACGGGCATCTTGATGTCCATGATCACCAGGTCCGGCGTGAGCGCCTCGGTCAGGTCGACGGCGACCTGACCGTTCGGTGCCTCGCCGACGATGTCGTAGCCCTCGTCGCGGAGCATCTCGATCAGATCCATCCGGATCAGCGAGTCGTCTTCGGCGACGACCACCCGGCTGGCCGCGAGTGCGCCGCTCTCGCCGGTGTGGTTCTCCGGTCGGCTCATCTCGTCGCTTCCCTACCTCGTCGGGCGTCAATGCGGCGCACCTCCGGGGTGCGGTGCACGCCGCCGCAGTGCGTGCCCCGGGCCGGACTCGAACCGGCACCTCCGGAGAGACCGCATTTTGAGTGCGGCGCGTCTGCCAGTTTCGCCACCGGGGCCGGTGTCGTGAAGTGCGCTTTGCAGTGTACGTACCGAGCCCGCCGCAGCGGAAACCCGGGCGGCTCTCAGCCAGGATGGACAGCGTTCTTACTCATCGGTTAGGTTGTTGCGAGGATCATCACATCTATCAAGCTCGGGGGTTTGACTCACATGGGATCTGGTTCGTGGCGTTTACTGCGCCGACCGGTTGTTCTCCTCCTGTCCGCACTGGTCGTCGTGGCCGGTGCGGGCGCACTGCCGGTGACGCAGGCGCCGTCGGACGCCGCGGTCTTCGGCGCGCTCGGCGCCAAATGGACCAAGACCCAGGACGGCCCGCAGAAGTATCCGGGCTACTCGGTGACCCCCGACGTGCCGCTGAAGATGAGTGACGGCACCGTCCTGCGCGGCAACCTGATCCGGCCGGCCGACAAGTCCGGCAAGCCGGTGAACACCGCGATGCCCACCATCATCAACATGACCCCCTACACCAAGATGGTCAGCGCACTGGCCAGCGAGGTGATGAACTACCCGGTGCTGATGCCGCAGTTGATCGAGCTGCTCAATGCGATCAACCTGCGCGGCACCGTGCTCTCGGGCTACAACGACCTCGTCGGCTCGCTGCGCAGCGGGTTCATCCAGTCGTTCGCCTACGATCCCAAGCTCATCCGCAGCGGTTACAACATGCTGGTGGTCGATGTCCGCGGCACCGGCTTCTCGCAGGGCACCTGGCAGGTGTTCGGCGAGCGTGAGCGCAAGGACACCCTCGAGGTGATCGACTGGGCGGCCAGGCAGAAGTGGTCCAACGGCAAGATCGGCATGGCCGGTGCGTCGTACTCGGGTATCAACCAGCTGCAGGCCGCCGCCGACGATCCGGGCAAGCTCGGCGCGATCTTCCCGATGGTGCCCGGCGCGGACATCGTGCGCGACGTGGTGGCCCCGGGCGGCGGCGTGGGTGCCGGATTCCTGTCCATCTGGCTGGCCCTGGTCAACACCACCAAGATGATCCCGAACGTGGCCTCGATGCTCAACGGCACCTTCGACTGGACGTGGCTGGGCGACCGCGCGAAGGATCCGCTGACCTACTTCGACGTGATGCTGCAGGCGCTGACCGTCCAGCATCCCGGCCAGGTGACCGGTGAGACCCGGCAGCTGCTGATGGAGGGCACCGGCCGGCGCGCCTCACTGAACACCGACGTCGGCCGGATCACCACCCCGACCTTCGCCGTCGGCGGCTGGAACGATCTGTTCACCAACAGCGAGGCGCGGCTGCTGACCAATCTGACTCAGCTGCCCAACAGCAAGAAGAAGCTGATCATGGACGACGGCTACCACGTCACCACCGGTAACCGGATGGGCACCAAGGGCGCCCCGCCGCGGATCGACGTGCTCGCCCGGGCCTGGTACGACCACTGGCTCAAGGGCATCGACAACGGGATCGAGCGGTATTCGCCGGCCACCCTGGCCTCCATGCCGATCGACAACTTCGTGCAGGGACCGACCTTCCCGCTGCCGGGCTACACCCACCAGCGCCAGTATCTGACCGGCAAGCCGTCGGGCTCGACCAACACCCCGGTCGCCGGCGACGGCAGCCTGTCGGCGCAGAAGCCGCGCACCCGCACGGTGCGGACGGTGCAGCCGGGCCTGTCGAATCTGTGCGGCAAGGACGGGGCGCAGGGCGCCGCCGGCGTGACCGCGATCTTCGACTTCTGCGGCCGGGACAACCGGGTGGCCGAGGTGGCCGCCCAGACGTTCACCAGCGCACCGGTGAAGAAGCTGACCCGGATCTCCGGTTTCCCGGCGATCCACCTGAATCAGCGGCTGCACGCCACCGACGGCTACTGGCATGCCACCGTCAACGTGGTCTCCCCGGACGGCCGTTCCCAGGTGATCTCGATGGGTCAGCTGATGGTCTCGCTGCGGGAGGTCGACAAGAGCCGCAGCCAGTTCGCCGCCAACGGCGACGTGATCGACCCGTTCCTGTACCTCTCGCTCGACCACTACAAGCCGGTCAAGCCGGGCCGGGTCCTGGGCGTCGACATTCCGATGACGCCCACCCAGGCCGCACTGCGCCCGGGTGACCGGCTGCGGATCGACATCTACTCCCTCAACGCCCCCAAGGCGGTGCCGCTGGGACCGGAGCTGTGGTCCTCGCAGCTGCGGCCGCAGGATGTGGTGATCGATCCGAAGAATCCGAGCTACGTCAACGTGCCGGTCAACCGCCCCATCGGCTGACCGGCACGGCGGGACGAGCGGTCAGGGGTCGAGGACGAGTCCGGCCTCGAGTGCGGCGCGGCTGACCAGCCGGCCGGGCGCGTCGCCGATCTCCAGCAGATAGCCGCCGGAGCTCAGCGGCACGTGGTCGACCGTGAACACGGCGAAGCAGGCCGTCGAGCTCCCCCGGGCCAGGGCCTCGGTGCCCAGCCGCGCCGAGGCCAGCAGTTCGCCGGTCTTGGAGTCGTAGATCCGTACCGGATCGCCGGCCCGGATCGGGGCGCCGGAGACCGCGACGCCGGTGGCACAGTCGACCTGAACCGCACCGGTGGCCGTGAAGTGCCGATTGTGGTCGATTCCCACGATCACCGCGGTGATCGCACAACCGGCCAGCGCCACCGCGCCGAGCACGCTGAGGGCGAACACCCAGGCCCGGCTGCGCCGCTGCCAGGTGCGGGTGGGCAGCGGCGGTCCGGACGGCTGGAAGTACTGCAGTTCACCTGGCTGGCTCATGGGGTCTCCGGTGGCCGGTCAGCTGCGCGGCGGGAAGTACTTGATGAGGGCCTCCTGCACCACGGAGGCGACGAGCACGCCGTCCCGGGTGAAGAAGCGGCCGGAGCCGACACCGCGTGAGCCGGCGGCGACCGGGGATTCGGTGGCGTAGAGCAGCCACTCGTCGAACCGGAACTCGCGGTGGAACCACATCGAGTGGTTGACCGTCGCCGCGAACAACCGGTCCATCCCCCAGGACAGGCCGTGGGTGGTGATGATCGAATCGAGGACCGTGGTGTCCGAGGAGTAGGCCATCGCCGCCACATGCATCAGCGGATCGTCGGGCAGGTCGCCGTCGGCCTTCATCCACACGCGATTGTGGTCGAGGGTCTCGCCGGCGGTCTTGAGCTTCCAGCTGGGGTCGTTGGTGTAGCGGATGTCCACCGGGTGCAGGGCGTTGACGAAGGTCGCGATCTGGTCCTCGTAGCCGGTGAAGTGATCGCCGATGGGCGGCAGCTCCTCCGGGAACGGCACCGCCGGGATCTCGACGGCGTGCTCGAGACCGGCCTTGTTGTCCTGGAAGGCCACGAGCACGGTGAACACCACCTCGTCGTCCTGGACGACGGTCACCTGCCGATTGGCGAACGGCTTGCCGTCGCGCAGCCGCGTCACGTGGTATTCGAGCGGCTGGTGCGGGTCGCCGCCGCGGATGAAGTGCGCGTGCAGCGCATGCACCGGCGGGTTGCCGCGGGTCAGAGTGCGGCCGGCGGCCATCACCGCCTGTCCCAGCAACTGTCCGCCGAAGGTGCGCGCCATCTTCTGTTCGGGGTGCTGCCCGAGGAACAGGTCGTCCTCCACCTGCTCCACGTCCAGCAGCTCGACGAGCTTCTCCAGATCACCCGCGCGATTCACCGTCTTGTCGGTCATCCCCCAACCCTATCCGGTCGCCCGCGCCCCACCTGTGCACCTGTCTGCGACACAGCCATTCGCGACATCGAGACCGATACGCGCGGGTGCGCAGGCGCGCGTATCGGTTCCGGTGTCGCGTACGCGTTCTTCGGGCTCGAGCCGAGTCAGTGATCCTGTTCGCCGACCCGGTGCACGTGGATCAGGTTGGTCGAGCCGGCGACGTGCGGCGGGGCTCCGGCGATGACCACGACGACGTCGCCGCGCTTGAGCGTCCCGTTGCCGACGAGCACCTCGTCGACCTGCTCGATCATGGCGTCGGTGTTCGGTGCCCGATCCACCAGGTACGGCCGGGCACCCCAGCTGAGGGTGAGCTGGTTGCGGGTGCTCTCCTCGCTGCTGAAGGTGATCAGCTCGAGCCGCGAGTGCAGCCGGGCCACCCGGCGCGCGGTGTCGCCGGTCTCGGTGAAGGCGACGATGGCGTCGACGTTGAGCCGCTCCCCGATGTCGCGAGCGGCATAGGAGAGCACCCCGCGCCGGGTGCGGGGCACGTGTTTGAGCGGCTGGATCTCCCGGCGGCTCTGTTCGGCGGCGGCGACGATGCGGCTCATGGTGCGCACCGTCTCGAAGGGATACGCGCCGACCGAGGTCTCACCGGAGAGCATGACGGCGTCGGCGCCGTCGAGCACAGCGTTGGCCACGTCGGAGGCCTCGGCGCGGGTCGGCCGCGGGTTCTCGATCATCGAGTCGAGCATCTGGGTGGCGACGATCACCGGCTTGGCGTTCTCCCGGGCCAGCGCGATGGCCCGCTTCTGGACCAGCGGCACCTGCTCGAGAGGCATCTCCACGCCGAGGTCGCCGCGGGCGACCATGATCGCGTCGAAGGCCAGGACCACCGATTCGAGGTTCTCGATGGCCTCGGGCTTCTCGAGTTTCGCTATGACCGGGGTGCGGCGGCCGACCCGGTCCATCACCTCGTGGACCAGCTCGATGTCGCCGGGACTGCGCACGAAGGAGAGTGCGACGAAGTCGACGCCGAGACCGAGCGCGAACTCGAGATCGGCGATGTCCTTCTCGCTCAGGGCGGGCACCGAGATGTTCATGCCGGGCATCGAGAGGCCCTTGTGGTTGCTGACGGTGCCGCCTTCGGTGACCATGCAGACCACGTCGGTGTCGTCGACGGATTCGACGATCAGGCCCACCTTGCCGTCGTCGACGAGCAGCCTGTCGCCGGGGCGGGCGTCGTCGGCGAGCCGCCGGTAGGTGGTGGAGACGCGGTCATGGGTGCCGAGCACGCTGTCGACGGTGATGCGGACCTGTTCGCCGGTCTTCCAGTCGACGGCGCCGTTGGGCCGGCCGTTGTCCTCGAACTTGCCGAGCCGGATCTTGGGGCCCTGGAGGTCGGCCAGGACGCCGACCGCCTCGCCGGTGGCGGCGGACGCGCGGCGCACCGCCTCGTAGACGGATTTGTGGTCGGCGTGGGTGCCGTGGCTGAAGTTCATCCGGGCCACGTTCATACCGCATTCGACGAGGTCGATGAGGGCTTCGTCGGTGTTGGTGGCGGGGCCGAGGGTGCAGACGATTTTGGTTCGACGGGTCACCCGTCCGAGGTTAGTCCCGAACTGGTGAGTAGGTGCGATGGCCGTATGTGGCCAGAGTCACTGCTCGCCGGTTTCGGTGTCGCCGGACTCTGTTTCGCCGGACTCGGTGCCGTCGGACTCGGTGCCGTCGGACTCTGCTTCGCCGGACTCGGTGCCGTCGGACTCTGTTTCGTCAGACTCGGTGCCGTCGGACACGGTGCCGTCGGAGTCGTCCGGGCCGTCATCGCTCTCGTCGCTTGCGGTCGCCTCGTCGTCCTCGTCGGCACCGGGCGCCTCGTCCGGGTCGGCGAGCTCCTCGCCGAGATCCTCGTCGAGGTCCTCGTCCAGTTCGCCGGACGGGTCCAGGATCACCATGGAGGTCTCCGCGGAGGTCGACTCACGGATCTCGATGGTCGAGCCCGCGCTGCGCGGATCCTGCTTCAGCGTCGCCCCGCCGTACCGGACTTCCAGGACTCCGGCGTCGGCCTCGGGCCGGTCGTCCTCGACGGTCTCGCCGTCGCCGGAGTCCTCCTCCGCGTCGGTGTCGGTGTCAGCATCGGTGCCGGTCTCAGCGGTGGCTTCCCCGGCCGCCGACTCCCCGCCGGCCGCCTCATCGCTCGCCCGGTCCTCGTCGGCCGCCGTTTCTGCATCGGTGTCCGCTTCGTCGTCGGTGCCGTCGGTGCCGTCGGTGCCGTCGGTGCCGTCGGTCTCGCCGGCTTCGGCGTCGTCGGCGGCTTCGACATCATCGGCGTCCGCGTAGGTCTCGATGCCGTCGGTCTCGATGTCGTCGGTCTCGATGTCGTCGGTCTCGGTGCCGTCGGTCTCGATGTCGTCGTCCTCGTCGAGTTCGGGCGGCAGGTAGCCCACTTCCCCGAGCTCGGCGAGCTCTTCGGCGCGATCCGGGCGGAACATCGACAGCCCGGTCTCCCGGCCGCGCGGCGCCAACACCACGTAGAGCGCCGCCAGCAGGAAGACGATCGCCGAGGTGAGCACGTTGATCCGCAGCCCCAGCACATGCGTCGCCGGATCGGTGCGCATCAGCTCGATGGCGAACCGCCCGGCGCAGTAGCCGGCCACGTACAGCGCGAAGAGCCGGCCGTGACCGATCTTCCAGTACCGGTCGATCACCACCAGCAGCACGACGATCAGGACGTTCCAGATCAGCTCGTACAGGAACGTCGGATGCACCACCTGGTAGATCTCGCCGGTGGACACCCCGTCGACCAGCCGGTGATCGACGTGCCCGGACGAGTCCACCCGCTGATAGATCTCCAGACCCCAGGGCAGCGTCGTCGGCTCGCCGTAGAGCTCCTGATTGAAGTAGTTGCCCAGCCGGCCGATGGCCTGCGCGAGCAGGATCGCCGGGGCCAGCGCATCGGCGAACGGCGGCAGTTTGATGCCCTTCCAACGGCAGCCGATCCAGGCGCCGACCGCACCGAAGGCGATGGCGCCCCAGATGCCCAGGCCGCCGTCCCAGATCTGAACGGCACCGCTGATCCCCTTGCCGCCGTCACCGAAGTACTTCTGCCAATCGGTGGCCACGTGGTAGAGCCGGCCGCCGACCAGTCCGAAGGGCACCGCCCACAGGGCCACGTCGAGGACGTCGCCGGGCTGGCCGCCGCGGGCCCGCCAGCGGCGGTCGCCCCACCACACCGAGACGATGATGCCGACGATGATGCACAACGCGTACGCCCGCAGCGGGATCGGTCCCAGATGCCAGACACCCTGGGACGGGCTGGGAATGTACGCCAGAAGGGTCGTGTCCATCACGTCCGCAACCCTAACCGAAAGGTTCAGGTGTTTTCCGGGCGGCTCGGCTCAGCGCCGGGCGCGCCGCACCCCGTCGGCCAGTTCACCGACCAGCGCGGCCACCGCTTCCTGGCTCTCCCCCGCGGCGGTCACGATCGCCGAACCGACGATCACCCCGTCCGCGTATCCGGCGATCTCAGCGGCCTGGTCGCCGTCGCGCACACCCAGGCCCACACCGATCGGGATCTCCGAATACTCGCGGATCCGCGCGCACAGCTCCGGCGCCATCGACGACACCGACGAGCGGGCACCGGTCACGCCCATGGTGGAGGCGGCGTAGACGAAGCCGCGGCAGTGCTCCAGGGTCATCGCCAGCCGTTCGGGCGTCGACGACGGGGCCACCAGATAGATCGGGTCCAGCCGATGCTCGCGCGCGGCGGCCTCCCACTCGACGCCCTCCTCGGGGATCAGATTCGGGGTGATCACCCCGGTGCCGCCGGCCGCCGCCAGGTCACGGGCGAAGGCGTCGACGCCGTACCTGAGGACCAGATTCCAATAGGTCATCACCACCGGCCGGGCCCCGGCCCCGGCGACGGCCTCCACCGCTGGAAAGACGTCCCGCACCCGGCAGCCGTTCTCCAGGGCCAGCTTGGCCGCATCGGCCACCGTGGGCCCGTCCATCACCGGATCCGAGTACGGGATGCCGATCTCGACGATGTCGCAGCCGGCGTCGACCATGGTCCGCAGCGTGGTCAGCGACTCGCCGACGGTCGGATAGCCCACCGGCAGATAGCCGATCAGCGCCGCCCGGTCCTCAGCGCGGCAGGCCGCGAAGGTCTCGCCCAGGCGGGAGTCGGGGGCGGGTGTGCGGCTCATGCGCCGGTCTCCTCTGCATTCGCACGCTGCTGGTCTTTGAGCTGCTGGGCGTATTCGGTCTCTGACGGCGGCTTCCCGAGGAGCCCGAACCAGCTCGCCGCGGTGTCGACGTCCTTATCGCCGCGTCCGGACAGGCTGACGACGATGATCGCGCCCTCGCCCAGTTCTCGGCCCAGGGTCAGCGCCCCGGCCACGGCGTGTGCCGATTCGATGGCCGGGATGATGCCCTCGGTGCGCGAGAGCAGGGCGAGCGCATCCATCGCCTCGGTGTCGGTGACCGGCCGGTAGTCGGCGCGGCCGATCTCGCGCAGGTGCGCGTGTTCGGGGCCGACGCCCGGATAGTCCAGACCCGCCGAGATGGAATGCGATTCGATGGTCTGTCCGTCCTCGTCCTGCAGCAGGTACGAGTAGGCGCCCTGGAAGGCGCCGGGGCTGCCGCCGGTGAAGGTGGCCGCATGCCGTCCGGTCTCCACGCCGTCGCCGGCCGCCTCGAAGCCCACCAGGGCCACGCCGGCGTCGTCGATGAACGGATGGAAGATGCCGATCGCATTGGATCCGCCGCCGATGCAGGCGGCGACGGCGTCGGGCAGCCGGCCGGTCTGCTCGAGGATCTGCGCCCGCGCCTCCATGCCGATGATGCGCTGGAAATCGCGCACCATCATCGGGAACGGGTGCGGCCCGGCGGCCGTACCGAAGCAGTAATAGGTGTTGTGCGCGTTGGTGACCCAGTCGCGCAGGGCCTCGTTGATGGCGTCCTTGAGGGTGGCCGAGCCGGTTTCGACGGCCACCACGGTGGCACCGAGGAGCCGCATCCGGGCCACGTTCAGCGCCTGCCGTTCGGTGTCGACCCGGCCCATGTAGATCAGGCAGTCCAGACCGAGCAGTGCGCAGGCGGTGGCGGTGGCCACGCCGTGCTGCCCGGCACCGGTCTCGGCGATCACCCGGGTCTTGCCCATCCGCTGTGCGAGCAGCGCCTGACCGAGCACATTGTTGATCTTGTGCGAGCCGGTGTGGTTGAGGTCTTCGCGCTTGAGGAACAGCCGGGCGCCGCCGGCCGCATCCCGCAGCCGGGCCGCCTCGTAGAGCGGTGACGGCCGGCCGGTGTAGTCCCGGGCGAGCCGGTCGAGTTCGGCGAAGAAGCTCTCGTCGGCGCGCAGCTTCTCGTAGGTGGAGGTGGCCTCCTCGATCACCGCCATCAGCGCCTCGGGTACATGCCGGCCGCCGAACACGCCCCAGTGGCCGAGCTCGTCGGGCCCGAGCGGCGACCGCTGGGACATGCCGTCGCTGGCGAGAGGGAAACGGTCGGACTGCGGTTGGTTCACTACTCTCAGCTTTCCTCGGTCACCGGGCGCAGGGCTGCGCGGACGGTCAGCGGCGCGGTTTGGGGCAGGACGGGTGCGCCCCGGCGGTCACCAGATCCGACACCGCCTGACGCGGATCGCCACTGGTCACCAGGCCCTCACCGACGAGCACGGCGTCGGCGCCGGCGCCGGCGTAGGCCAGCAGGTCGGCGGTGCCGCGCACCCCCGACTCGGCCACCTTGATCACCTCGGACGGCAGTCCGGGGGCGATCCGGGAGAAGGTGTCCCGGTCCACGTCGAGGGTTTTGAGGTTACGCGAGTTCACGCCCACCACGGTGGCGCCGGCCTCGAGGGCGCGATCGGCCTCCTCCTCGGTGTGCACCTCGACGAGCGCGGTCATCCCCAGCGATTCGGTGCGGTCGAGCAGCGAGGCGAGCACCGGCTGCTCGAGGGCGGCCACGATCAGCAGGATCACGTCCGCGCCGTGCGCCCGGGCCTCGTGGATCTGGTAGGGGCCGACGATGAAGTCCTTGCGCAGGACCGGGATGTCCACCGCGGCGCGCACGGCGTCCAGGTCGGCGAGACTGCCCCGGAAACGGCGTTCCTCGGTGAGCACACTGATCACCCGGGCACCGCCGGCCTCGTACGCCGAGGCCAGATCGGCCGGATCGGGGATGTTCGCCAGTTCGCCCTTGGACGGGCTGGCACGCTTGACTTCCGCGATCACGCCGATGCCCTGCTGCCGCAGTGCGGCGGTGGCGTCCCGCGGCGGTGCGGCCTGCTCGGCGGCGCGACGGACGGCTGCCATGTCCAGCACGGCCTCGCGCGCCGCGACGTCAGCCTTGACACCCGCGATGATCGAGTCGAGTACTGTCTCGCCGCTCACAGTCGAAGTCCTTCCTCCAGCCTGGATCCAGCCTAGATAGTCGGCTCGCTGCAGCGGCCTCCGGGGCCGGGTTAGTGCGCCGGGAGACCGGCGGCGACGGTGGCGCAGCTCAGTCGCCGGTGGGGTCGACGCCGTTGTCCAGCGCATCCCACAGCTCGCGCTCGGTGCCGGCCACCGCGGTCCGGTCGTCGTCGCGCTGGGCCGCGCGCTGCTCCCGCTCGGCGAAGACCTTGCGTTCGAGTTCTTCGCGCCGGGCGGCGGGCGAGGTGTACTTGCTCGACATTCCGGCGGCCCGGTTCGCGGCCCGCAGGATGGCGATCGCGGCGAGCACCGCGCAGGCGGCGGCCGCCAGCACCAGCACACCGGGCCAGGTCTTGGCGTCGACGCCGAAGACCTCGTAGCGGCCGGGCATGTCGGCCACCCGGGCGGCGTAGAGGTTCTCGTCGCCGTCCCGGATCAGCGAGATCGCCGGCACGGCGACCGCCACTCCGGCGAGCGCGACGAGCACGGCGACCACGCGCAGGGCCCAGCCGCGCACCGCGAAGACCACGGCGATCGCGGCGAGCAGCGCGATGGCGACGGCCGTCAGCCACGGGCTCCAGTCGGAGCCGAGCACGTCGAAGACCGCTAGATCGTGTTCGTCGCTGCTCAAGCCGTCGAAGGCGTGCACCTGCGCCCACACCATCCGGGAGGCGGCCCACAAACCGATTGCGGCCAGCAGCAGAAAGACCGTCGCCACCGCCTGCCAGCGACGGGCCCGCTTCCGCGACTCGGGATCCGGGCCGGCGGGGGTCGGCGGGCTGTGCTGCGGCTGCTGTTGCGACTGCGGTTGCGACATCGTCATCTCTCGGAACTGATCATCTCTCGGAACGGGTGCCCGTTCACTGCGTCCGGTCTCCCACCGGCGTCATGGTGGCCGCGGCGGCGACGGCCTTGAGTACCGCCATCGCCTTGTTGCGGGCCTCGTTGTATTCGTACTCCGGGTCGCTGTCGGCGACCACCCCGGCGCCGGCCTGCACGTACGCGGTGCCCCCGGCCATCAGTGCGGTGCGGATGGCGATGGCGGTGTCGGCGTCGCCGGCGAAGTCCAGGTAGCCGACGATGCCGCCGTAGAGCCCGCGGCGGGTGAACTCCTGTTCCTCGATGAGCTCCATGGCGCGCACCTTGGGCGCCCCGCTGAGCGTGCCCGCCGGGAAACACGCCGTCACCGCGTCCAGGGCCCGACGGTCGTCCCGCAGTTCCCCGGTCACCGTCGAGACCAGGTGCATGACGTGGCTGTAGCGTTCGACGTGCCGGTAGTCGGTCACCCGCACCGTGCCCGGCCGGCACACCCGTCCCAGATCGTTGCGGCCGAGGTCCACCAGCATCAGATGTTCAGCGTTCTCCTTCTCGTCCTCGAGAAGGCCCTTGGCCAGGAGCTGGTCCTCCTCCTCGGTGGCCCCGCGCCAGCGGGTGCCCGCGATCGGATGGGTGGTGGCCACCCCGTCGCTCACCGTCACCAGGGCCTCCGGCGAGGAGCCGACGACGGCGAAGGGCTCGGCGGTGGCCCCGTCCCGGCCCACCCCCGGCATCCGCAGCAGATACATGTACGGGCTCGGATTGGAGGCGCGCAGCACCCGGTAGACGTCCACCGGATCGGCCTCGGTGGCCACCTCGAAGCGCAGCGAGGGCACCACCTGGAAGGCATCGCCGGCTTCGATGGCCTCGACCAGTTCGTCGACCACCCCGGTGAACTCCTCGAGGGTGCGCTGCGGGACGAACTCCGGTTCGGGCCGGGTGAAGCTCGAGACGGTCGACGGTGCCGGCGCGGCCAGGGCCGCGGTCATCGCGTCGAGGCGGGCCACCGCATCGTCGTAGGCCTGTTCGGCGCGCTCGGCGGTGCCGTCGAAGTTGATCGCGTTGGCGATCAGCGTGATGGTGCCCTCGTGGTGGTCGAAGGCGGCCAGGTCGGCCACCAGCAGCCAGCACATGTCGGGCAGGCCCAGATCGTCGACGGTGCTCGACGGCAGCCGTTCGAGGCGGCGCACGAAGTCGTAGGCCATGAAGCCGACGAATCCACCGGTCAGCGGAGGCAGTCCGGGCAGCCGGTCGGTCTGCAGCAGTTCCAGCGAGGCGGCCAGCGCGTCGAGCGGATCGCCGCCGGTGGGCGCACCGGCCGGCACCTCGCCCCACCAGTGGGCCTGGCCGTCGGCCACGGTCAGCGCTGAGGGCGCCCCGGCGCCGATGAAGCTCCAGCGCGACCACGACTGCCCGTTGGGCGCCGATTCGAGCAGGAAGGTGCCGTCCTTGTCGCCGGCGAGCTTGCGGTACGCCGAGATCGGCGTCTCCGAATCGGCCAGCAGGGTCCGGGTCACCGGGACCACCCGGTGATCGGCGGCCAGATCCAGGAAGGCCTCCAGACTGGTGGTGCCGTTCATCCCAGCGGCACCCCGCCGACGCCCCACTGGGTGTGCGGCACCTCGGTGATGGTCACCCACACCGAATCGGGGTTCTTGCCGGTGGCCCGGGCGTAGGCCTCGGTGACCGCGGCGATGGTCTCGTTCTTCACCCGGTCCGACAGGCCCGGGGTCTGGGAGATCTGGATGAGGGGCATGTGCTCACCGTCCTTCTTCTAGTGGGATGCCGAATTCGAGGGGTTCGGTGTCGAAGCAGCTGTGATTGCCGGTGTGGCAGGCCGGACCCACCTGGTCGACGATCAGCAGCAGCGCGTCGCCGTCGCAGTCCAGGCGCACGTCGTGCACGTACTGGGTGTGACCGCTGGTCTCCCCCTTCACCCAGTACGTCTGGCGCGAACGCGAATAGTAGGTGCCGCGCCGGGTGGCCAGGGTGCGCTCGAGCGCCTCGTCGTCCATCCAGGCCAGCATCAGCACCTGTCCGGTGCTGCGTTCCTGCGCGATCGCCGCGAACAGACCGTTCGCGTCGCGCTTGAGGCGCGCAGCCAGGTCGGTGGGCAGGGCCATCGGGTCCCCTCTCCTCGTCTCGGACGTCCCGGTGATGCCGGGCGTCGGTGTCAGTCGTGGGCGGTGCGGACGGTGATGTCCTCGGCGGCCATCGCCGCCTTCACCTCGCCGATCGTCATCTCGCCGAAGTGGAACACCGAGGCGGCCAGCACCGCATCCGCCCCGGCCTGCACGGCCGGCGGGAAGTGCCCGGGCAGCCCGGCGCCGCCGCTGGCGATCACCGGGATGCTCACCGCGGCGCGCACTGCCTCGATCATCGCCAGATCGAATCCGTTCTTGGTGCCGTCGGCGTCCATGGAGTTGAGCAGGATCTCGCCCACGCCGAGCTCCTCGCCGCGGCGCGCCCACTCCACCGCGTCGATGCCGGTGCCCGTGCGGCCTCCGTGGGTGGTCACCTCCCAGCCGGACGGGGTGGCCTGCGCGTCGTCGCGCGGCACGAAGGTGCGCGCATCCACCGACAGCACGATGCACTGGGAACCGAACCGCCGGCTCATCTCCTCGAGCACCTCCGGCCGGGCGATCGCCGCGGTGTTCACGCTCACCTTGTCGGCGCCGGCCCGCAGCATGGTGTCGACGTCGTCGACGGTGCGGATGCCCCCGCCCACGGTGAGCGGGATGAAGATCTGGTCGGCGGCCGCACGCACCACGTCGATCATGGTGCCGCGGCCCGAACTCGACGCGGTCACGTCCAGGAAGGTCAGCTCGTCGGCGCCCTCCCGGTCGTAGCGGGCGGCCAGTTCCACCGGGTCGCCCGCATCGCGCAGGTTCGCGAAGTTGACGCCTTTGACCACCCGGCCGCCGTCGACGTCCAGGCATGGGATCACGCGCACTGCCAGAGTCACTCTCGCCCCTTTCGGCTGTCCGGATTGTTCGTGCCGGCCCCGGAGGTCTCCGGAACCTCGCCGTCGCCGGTGGGCTCGGGCCGCTCGGGCCAGTCGCCGGCGTCGATGATCTCCATCAGCTCGGCGTGCACGCCCGGGTCGCCGGCCAGCATCGACGGCATGCCGACGGTCCACGGCCGGCCGAAGAGGTCGGTGGCCACCCCGCCGGCGGCGCGCACCAGCACCACGCCGGCGGCATGGTCCCAGGCGTTGCGGCCGTAGCTCACGGCGCCGTTGAGCTGCCCGCCGGCGACGAACGCCATATCCGCACCGGTGGAGCCGTGGATCCGCACCCGGGCGTGGCGGCGCACCAGCTCGGTCTGGATCCGGGTGCGTTGCGGGCCGGGAAACCGGCCGCGGGCGCTGGCCTGGAAGGAGACGTAGCCCACCGCACCGCCGTCGAGGGTGGTCGGCGTCAGCGACGGCGCGGTCCGGCCGCCGATCAGCAGCGGACCGCCGCGGACCGCGGCGAACCGCTGCCCGGTGGCCGGCAGCCAGGTCAGGCCGATCACCGGGACGCCGTCGCTCACCAGCGCGACCAGCATCGCCGCCAGCGGCAGCCCCTGTGAATAGTTGAAGGTGCCGTCGATCGGGTCGACCAGCCAGCGCAGTCCGGTCCCCGGATCGTCGCCGCCGAACTCCTCACCGTGCACCCCGATGCCGGTGGCCGCGGTCAGCTCGGTGGTCAGCCGCCGTTCCAGGATCAGATCCATCTCGGTGGCGAAGTCGTTGCCGCCCTTCTCGATCGAGCGGGGCGCCCCCATGCCGGAGAGGAACTCCGGGGTGGCCGCGTCGAGGATCTCCGCCGCCGCGGTGCACAGCTGCGGCAGGTCCCGATCGTCGACGGATCCGGTCACGGCGCGCTCACTGTCCTGCCGCGTCGGCGACGGCGCGGCGCGCCTCGGGCAGGGTGAACCGTCCCGCGTAGAGGGCTTTGCCGATGATCGCGCCCTCCACCCCGGCGTCGGTGAGACCGGCGATGGCCACCAGGTCGTCGAGGCAGGAGATCCCGCCGGAGGCCACCACCGGGGAGTCGGTGGCGCGTGCCACCTGTTCGAGCAGTTCCAGGTTGGGTCCGGTGAGAGTGCCGTCCTTGCTCACGTCGGTCACCACGTAGCGGGCACAGCCGTCGGCGTTGAGCCGGTCGAGGATCTCCCACAGGTCGCCGCCGTCGGTGACCCAGCCGCGGCCGCGCGCCCGGTACGAGTCGCCGTCGCGGAGCACGTCGAGACCGACGGCGATCCGGTCGCCGTACTCGGCGATCGCCGCGGCGCACCACTGCGGGTTCTCGATGGCGGCGGTGCCCAGATTGACCCGGGTGCAGCCGGTTGCCAGGGCGGCCGCCAGCGAGGCATCGTCGCGGATGCCGCCGGACAGTTCCACCTTGACGGTCAGCTCCGCCGCCACCTGAGCGATCAGTTCGCGGTTGTCGCCGCGGCCGAAGGCGGCGTCGAGGTCCACCAGGTGGATCCACTCGGCGCCGTCGCGCTGCCAGGCCTGCGCCGCGTCGCGGGGCGCACCGTAGGAGGTCTCGGTGCCGGCCGCGCCTTTGACCAGGCGGACGGCCTGGCCGTCGGCCACGTCGACGGCGGGCAGCAGTTCCAGGACGGGAGCCATGCTCGTTCTTTCCCTCGGCTTCCTTGTGATGTCGGTATCGGGTGGTGATGTCGGTATCGGGTGCTGTCGGTGACGGGGATGTCGGGGTGTGGGATGTCGGCGTGCGGTGGTCGCGGTGCCGTGCTCTCCGAGGAGAGGGCCCACCCCGACGGCTCAGTCGCCGGCGGCCTTCTCGGCTTTGATCTCGTCGATGCGGGTCTGCACGCCGCGCAGCATCCTCCGCGAGACCAGGGCGATCACCACCACCATCAGGACGATGGCCGCGATCGCGATGATCAGCGCCGCCACCGGTGAGGCGGTGCTCACCGCGAAGACGATCGGCGTGGCCACCGCCAGCACCAGCACGCCCGCCCCCAGCGAGAAGAAGAAGTGCCGGGACAGCGAGAAGTCGGTTCCGTCATCGTTCACAGTGTCTCCGCCCAGTTCACAGTGTCTCCACCCAGTTCGTCAGCAGCTGTGCCCCCACGTCCCCGGACTTCTCCGGATGGAACTGGGTGGCCCACAGCGGACCGTTCTCCACCGCGGCCAGGAACGGGCCGCCGTAGTCGCCCCAGGTCAGCAGCGGCGGGGCGATCCGCGATTCGGCCGAGTCCATCTCCCATTCCTGCACCCCGTAGGAGTGCACGAAGTAGAAGCGCGCATCGTCGTCGACCCCGGCGAACAGCTGGGAGCCCTCCGGCACGTCCACCGTGTTCCAGCCCATATGCGGCAGCACCGGCGCCTGCAGACGGGTCACCGAACCGGGCCACTGCCCACACCCGGTGGTCTGCACGCCGAATTCGACGCCCTCCTCGAAGAGGATCTGCATACCCACGCAGATGCCCAGCACCGGTCGGCCGCCGGCCAGCCGGCGGCCGATGATCCGGTCACCGCGCACCGCCCGCAGCCCGGCCATGCAGGCCTCGAAGGCACCCACTCCGGGCACCAGCAGCCCGTCGGCGCCGAGGGCGGTGTCGAAGTCGTCGGTGATCTCCACCTGCGCACCGGCCCGCTCGAGGGCCCGGTGGGCGGAGCGGACGTTGCCCGAGCCGTAGTCGAGGAGGGCGACGCGTTTACTCACGGCCGTCACAACGATCCCTTGGTGGAGGGGATTCCCGACACCCGCGGGTCCGGCTCCACCGCGGCCCGCAGCGCGCGGGCGACGGCCTTGAACTCGGCTTCGGTGATGTGGTGGGGGTCCCGGCCGTAGAGCACCCGCACGTGCAGGGCGATGCGGGCGTTCAGGGCCAGCGACTCCCAGACGTGCCGATTGATGACGGTGGCGTAGGAGGTGACCGGGCCGCCGCCGGCCTCGCCGGAGTATCCGCCGATCACCGAAGTGAGCAGGTGCTCGGGCTCGCCGGTGTGCACGCAGTAGGGACGGCCGGAGACGTCGACGATCGCCTGCGCGAGGGTCTCGTCCATCGGGATCCAGGCGTCGCCGAAGCGGCGGATCCCGGCCTTGTCGCCGAGTGCCTGACCCAACGCCTGACCGAGCACGATCATGGTGTCCTCGACGGTGTGGTGCGCCTCGATCTCGATGTCGCCGACGGCGCGCACCGCCAGATCGAAGCTGCCGTGCTTACCGAAGGAGGTGAGCATGTGATCGAAGAAGGGCACCCGGGTGGAGATGTCGGTGCGGCCGGTTCCGTCCAGGTTCAGCTCGACGGTGATCGAGGATTCGCTGGTGGTGCGCTCGATGCGCGCAATCCGGTCGGTCATGCCTGCGCCTTTCGGTCGGTGGCGGCCAGAGTTCGGCTCACGTCGAGGAACGCGTCGTTCTCGTCGGGCAGTCCAATCGTGACACGCAGACGGCCCTCGATGCCGACATCGCGGATCAGCACGCCGTGGTCGAGGTAGCGCTGCCAGCTGGCGGGCGCGTCGGCGAACTCCCCGAACAGCAGGAAGTTCGCGTCCGAATCGATCACGTCGTAACCGTAGTCACGCAGTGCCGCGGCCACCCGGGTGCGTTCGGCGACGATGGCCGCCACCCCGGCGAGCGTGTCGGCACTGTGCCGCAGTGCGGCCCGCGCCGCGGCCTGGGTGAGCACGGACAGGTGATACGGGAGCCGGACCAGCAGCAGAGCGTCGATCACCGCCGGTGCCGCCGCGAGATAGCCGAGCCGTCCGCCGGCGAAGGCGAAGGCCTTGCTCATGGTGCGGCTGACGATCAGCTGAGCGCCGAACTCGTCGATCAGGGCCACCGCGCTGGGCCGTGCGGAGAACTCGGCGTACGCCTCGTCGACGATGACGATGCCGGGCGCCGCCTCGAGGATGCGGCGCAGATCGTCGAGCCCGATCGAACCGCCCGTCGGATTGTTCGGCGAGGTGACGAAGACGATGTCCGGCCGGCGGGCGGCGATCTCGCCGACCGCGTAGCCGACGTCCAGGCCGAAGTCGGCGGTCCGTTTGGCCTCGAGCCAGGTGGTCTGAGTGCCGTCCGAGATGATCGGGTGCATCGAATACGAGGGCACGAAGCCCAGCGCCGTGCGGCCCGGACCGCCGAAGGCCTGCAGGATCTGCTGCAAGATCTCGTTGGAGCCGTTGGCCGCCCAGATGTTCGCGGTGCTCAACGGAACACCGGTGGCCGCGGACAGGTAGTCGGCCAGATCGGTGCGCAGCGCCACCGCATCCCGGTCCGGGTAGCGGTGCAGTCCGGCCGCGGCATCGCGGACGCATTCGGCCACGTCGTCGATCAGCGCCCGACTCGGCGGATGCGGATTCTCGTTGGTGTTGAGCACCACCGACACCGCCAATTGCGGTGCGCCGTACGGGTTCTTGCCGCGCAGATCGTCGCGCAGCGGCAGCGCGTCGAGTCCGACGCCGGCGCCCGGCACCGTGGTCATCGACGGCCCCCGAATCGCGCAGTGACCGCATCTCCGTGTGCCGGAAGGTCTTCCGCGCGCGAGAGGGTGACCACCGTGTCGGCCACTCCGGACAGTGCGTCGGCGTCGTAGTCGATCACGTGCACACCGCGCAGGAAGGTCTGCACCGACAGACCCGAGGCGTAGCGGGCCGATCCGGAGGTCGGCAGCACGTGGTTGGAGCCGGCGCAGTAGTCGCCCAGGCTCACCGGCGAGTAGGTGCCGACGAAGATCGCGCCGGCACTGGTCACGCGGTCGGCGACCGCGGCGGCGTCGCGGGTCTGGATCTCCAGGTGTTCGGCGGCGTAGGCGTCCACCACGGCCAGTCCCGCGTCCAGATCGTCGACCAGCACGATGCCCGACTGCGGACCGGACAGCGCGGTGGTGACCCGCTCGGTGTGCTTGGTGGCGGCGGCCTGCGCGGCCACCTCGGCGTCGACGGCGTCGGCCAGGGCCTGGCTGTCGGTGACCAGGACGGAGGCGGCGAGCACATCGTGCTCGGCCTGGCTGATCAGGTCGGCGGCGACCACGGCCGGGTCGGCGGTCTCGTCGGCCAGGATGGCGATCTCGGTGGGGCCGGCCTCCGAGTCGATGCCCACCACGCCGCGGACGAGTCGCTTGGCGGCCGTGACGTAGATGTTGCCGGGACCGGTGATCAGATCCACCGGGTCCAGGTCGGCGGTGCTCTCGCCGGTCGCTGCACTCTCCCAGGGGCGGGTGTCGACTCCGCCGTAGGCGAGCAGCGCGACGGCCTGTGCGCCGCCGACCGCCCACACCTCGTCCACGCCGAGCAGCGCGCACGCGGCCAGGATCGTCGGGTGCGGCAGGCCGCCGAAGTCGGCCTGCGCCGGGGAGGCCACCACCAGCGAGCCGACGCCGGCCTCCTGGGCGGGCACCACGTTCATGATGACGCTCGACGGGTAGACGGCGTTGCCGCCCGGCACGTAGAGCCCCACCCGACGCACCGGGATCCACTTCTCGGCGACGCTGCCGCCGGGGACCACCGCGGTGACCGTGGTGGTGCGCCGCTGGTCGGCGTGCACCTTGCGGGCGCGGGCGATGGACTCCTCGAGGGCGGCGGTGACCACCGGATCCAGTTCGGCGCGGGCCCGGGCGATCGCCTCGGCGGGCACTCTCACCGACTCCGGGCGGACCTTGTCGAACTGCTCCGTGTAATCCAGCGCAGCCTGCGCACCGTGCTCGGCGACCACTTCGACGACGGGTGCCACCGTGGGCAGCACGGCATTGACGTCGGTGCCACCGCGCGGCAGGGCACGGCGGAGCTCCCTGCGCGTCGGGGTGCCGCCGCGCAGATCGGTTCTGGCCAGCATGAGAGAGTCGGCTCCAGTTCGGGTGGAAGAAGGTCGGACCCCTCCAGGATATGCCCTAGCCGCGACTGCTTTTACCGCCGCCGTCTCCCGGCGGCGGCTCGGCCCCGCCCCCGCCCGGCTCGACCCGGTTCGGATCCGGCAGGTCGATCGTGCGCGCCACGTAGCCGGTGGCGGCTGCCAGGGCCACCGTCGCCAGGCCGGCGATCACGGACAGCCCCAGGTTGCGGATGCGCTCGTCGGTGCAGCGCTCCCAGTCGTCGGAGTCCTCGGTGCGCTGCTCGCCGAGGCTGGCGACCGGCCCCTCGCAGTACGTGCCGTCCTGAGCCCCGGCCGGCCGGAAGAGCAGGATGCCCACGCCGATCGCTCCGGCCAGGGTCAGGGCGGCGAGGAACAGGGCGATCACGATGGCCGCTCGCCGGCCGGTGGGCCGGGCGGGATCCGCCGCGGCCAGCCCGGGCGCGCCGGACTGGCCGTTATGGTCGGAATCACCGTTCTGCGTGGTCATGTGGGGAACTCTAGCCCCGGTGCGTGCGGCGGCGGGCTCACTCCAGCGGCCCCGCAGATGCCGCCGATGATCACCGCGATGACGCCGGTGAACAGGCCGGGTGGGTGTGAGACACGTTTGTAGGTTGCGGGGGTTTGGCCAGGTCGGCTTCTAGTCTGGTTGTGTCTTTAACAACCAGGCAGGTGGTGGAACAATGTCGTGTGTGTCGTTGGAAGATCTCGAAGCCGAGCGTGAGCGGTTGCTGCGCGAGTTGACCGAGGTCGGTGATTTCCGGCGGGGTGCGGTCAGCGTGAACTATCGGCGTTGCGGCAAACCGAATTGCGGATGTGCCGATCGGGACAATCATCCTGGTCACGGGCCACGTTGT
>NZ_JBJURU010000021.1:0-1560 GCF_046098115.1 Gordonia sp. VNK21
GACGTCGGCGCCGTCTCGCTGCTCGCGGTCGCTGTTGTAGGCCGGAGTCCATGCCTTCTTCGGGAGTCGGTCGATGATCTCACCCAACCGGGCATCGAGACCGAATCCGACCGAGTACGAGACTCGCTGTTTGTGCAGGTAGTCGAGGAAGTCGTGAGTGGCGCCGGCCGAGTCGGTACGGATCAGGATCTTGCGGCCGGGCCGCGGTGGTAGGTCGGGGATCTGCGCCAACGACTGCTGGGTGGTGGTGATGTGGTCGGTGGCGGTGTTCGATCCGGCATTGCCTGGTCGTAGCAGGATCGTTCCGGCTTCTCCGGTCGCGCCGGGCCCGTGGTCGATGAACGCGGTCATCGGATGAAAACCGTAGCCGCCCTTGTAGTTTCCCGCCGCTGACTGCTTGTCCGAGTGTGCGGTGACCAGGGTTGCGTCGAGGTCGATGACCAGTGGGTTCTTCGCCGAAATCCCGTGGTTCGGAGCAGCAGGACCGGCCAACGCCCACACCCGTGCCCGGGTCGCGGCTCGAGCCGCAGCGATCGCCGACAACGCCTGGACCGGCGAGGCGGCCAGCGTTGAGATCAGGCGGGAGACGGTCGGGTCGGAGGCGACGTGGCCGAACGTGTCGGGTTGTTCGCGGATGGTGGCGATGTCGGCGAGGCAGTCGCCGCCGGCGACCAGTGCGACGGCGAGGTCGGCGATGATCTTGCCCGGATCATGGACTGCGGAGGGCGGGCGCCACGGCGCGAGTGCGGTCGACAACTCGGCCGCGAGGCCGCTGACCTCGACTGTTCGGGTCAACAGGATGGTTCCGGCGTGGGACACGAGGTTCTCGCCGTCGCCGGTGGCGCGGATGTGTGGGTAGAACACGGTAGAGTTACTCACCAGAAAGGTGCTCCCTCGCTCTGACGTAATCGGACTGTCGCAAGAACGATTATCGCAGGTGAGAGCACCTTTCTTCATGCATCAGGGTCGGCGAGTCGAATTCACCGATGAAAGAACCAGGTTAGGCGGATGTGAACGAACTGCCCGGATGTGGATGACGTGGTTGACGACGGCGACGCAGACGTGCCGGAAACGCTCTGCACAATATGATGTGTACACCGTGTTGTGTGTGGCTCCGGATACCGCTCGACGGCGCCGGCCTGAGATAGTCGGGGGATGGAACCGGACACCCCGTTCACCGCGTGCGACTACGACGGCGTGACGGTGCTGCATGCGGCCAACGGCGGCGTCGTGCCCTACGGGAACACCGTGGTGGTGCGCGGCCGCGACGCGGTGATGGTGGTCGACCCGTCCCTGGCGATGCACACCGATCCGGTGGGCGCGGATCTGGTGATGATCTCGCACGCCCACGAGGATCATCTGGCCGGACTGCGCCACTTCACCGCGGACGTGCACGCGCACGAGGCCGACGCGGAGGCGGTCGGCTCCCTCGACGCCATGCTCGCCCAGTACGTGCCGCCCGGCCCCGAACGCGACCGGATGGAGCAGGAGGTCCGTGAGGTCTACGGCCTCGACGACGGTCCCGGCCAGGTGCATGCGGTGCGCGACGGGCACGTCTTC
>NZ_JBJURU010000021.1:1570-39676 GCF_046098115.1 Gordonia sp. VNK21
CGGCGAGGTCGGCGATGATCTTGCCCGGATCATGGACTGCGGAGGGCGTGCGCCACGGCGCGAGTGCGGTCGACAACTCGGCCGCGCGGCCGCTGACCTCGACTGTTCGGGTCAACAGGATGGTTCCGGCGTGGGACACGAGGTTCTCGCCGTCGCCGGTGGCGCGGATGTGTGGGTAGAACACGGTAGAGTTACTCACCAGAAAGGTGCTCCCTCGCTCTGACGTAATCGGACTGTCGCAAGAACGATTATCGCAGGTGAGAGCACCTTTCTTCATGCATCAGGGTCGGCGAGTCGAATTCACCGATGAAAGAACCAGGTTAGGCGGATGTGAACGAACTGCCCGGATGTGGATGACGTGGTTGACGACGGCGACGCAGACGTGCCGGAAACGCTCTGCACAATATGATGTGTACACCGTGTTGTGTGTGGCTCCGGATACCGCTCGACGGCGCCGGCCTGAGATAGTCGGGGGATGGAACCGGACACCCCGTTCACCGCGTGCGACTACGACGGCGTGACGGTGCTGCATGCGGCCAACGGCGGCGTCGTGCCCTACGGGAACACCGTGGTGGTGCGCGGCCGCGACGCGGTGATGGTGGTCGACCCGTCCCTGGCGATGCACACCGATCCGGTGGGCGCGGATCTGGTGATGATCTCGCACGCCCACGAGGATCATCTGGCCGGACTGCGCCACTTCACCGCGGACGTGCACGCGCACGAGGCCGACGCGGAGGCGGTCGGCTCCCTCGACGCCATGCTCGCCCAGTACGTGCCGCCCGGCCCCGAACGCGACCGGATGGAGCAGGAGGTCCGTGAGGTCTACGGCCTCGACGACGGTCCCGGCCAGGTGCATGCGGTGCGCGACGGGCACGTCTTCGATCTCGGCGGCGGCGTCACCGCCACCGTCGTCGCCCTGCCGGGACACACCCCCGGGCACAGCGGCCTGCTGATCGAACCCGCGGGCTTCCTGTACGTGGCCGACATCGACCTCACCTCGTTCGGCCCGATGTACGGCGACCTGCACAGCAGCGTCGACGACTTCCTCGCCTCCTTCGACAAGGTCGAAGGCATCGAGGCGCGCTGGTACGGCACCTTCCATCACAAGGGGGTGGTGGACGGTTCAGCGGACTTCCGCCGCCGGCTGGGCGCCTACCGGGACAAGCTGCTCAGCCGGGAGGACCGGCTGCTGAGCTTCCTCGCGGTCCCGCACAGCCTCGCCGACATCGTGGAGCACCGGCTGGTCTACCGGCCGCACGTGCAGGCGCCGTGGGTGGTGCCGGTGGAGCGGCGCACCGCCGAACTGCATCTGGAGCGGCTGCTGCGGGCCGAACAGATCGTCGCCGACGACGACGGGCGCTACCGGGCCCTGTGACGGCTCAGCGGTTGCGGACGTTGCGGCGCGCGTCGGCCTGATCGCGCGGCTTGAGCACGATCTGGTCGAGGTTCACATGCGGCGGACGGGACGCGGTGAAGGCGATCACCTCGGCCACGTCGTCGGCGCTCAGCGGGGTGAGGCCGTCGTAGACGGCGTCGGCGCGCTCGGCGTCGCCGTCGAATCGGACCAGGGAGAACTCGGTCTCCACCATGCCCGGGCAGATCTCGGTCAGCCGCACCGGCGTGCCGAGCAGCTCGCCGCGCAGGGTGCGGTGCAGGACGCCCTGCGCATGCTTGGCCGAGGTGTAGCCGGCGCCGTTGTCGTACACCTCCAGCGCGGCGATGGAGGTGACGGTGACGATCAGCCCGTCGCCGGAGGCGATCAGCGCCGGCAGCAGGGCCTTGGTCATGCGCAGAGTGCCGACCACATTGGTCTCCCACATCCACCGCCAGTCGTCCAGGTCGGCCTCGGCGACCGTCGCCAGCCCCTTGGCGCCGCCCGCATTGTTCACCAGCACGTCGACGCGTTCGAGGGTGCCGGCGAAACGCTCCACCGACGCCGGATCGGTCACGTCCAGATACATCGCGCGGCCGCCGATCTCTGCGGCGAGCGCGTCGATGCGGTCGGTGCGGCGGGCGCCGAGCACCACCAGGTAGCCGTCGCGGGCCAGGGCCCGGGCGGTGGCCGCGCCGATACCGGAACTGGCCCCGGTGACCACGGCGACCTTGCCGGTGGCGTTCGCTGCGTGCTGCACATTCGAGGTAGTCATGAAGACGAGTTTAGGCCGCGCGCCCGGCTGCTAGATTCGACGCCATGGTCACCCCGGGAGTCGTCGCCGCTCATCTGCGGGTCGGCTCGGCGCCGAGTGCGGTGGTGCTCAACGCGATTCGGGTGGGGGCGCCGGCGTTCCGCGAACAGATCACCGGCATGACCGGACTGTCCGCGGCGACCGTCAACCGGCAGATCACCGCCCTGGTCGAGTCCGGTCTGGTGGACGAGCGTCCCGATCTGCTGGACTCGCGCGGGGTGGGCCGGCCCAAGATCCCGCTCACGCTGGACCGGGACCGGTACTGCGTGGCCGGACTGCACATCGGTGCCCGGCGCACCGCCCTGGTCATCGCCGACATCGGCGGCCGCCTGCTCTACAGCCATGCGGTGCGCACCCAGGAGGGCCGTGACGAGGACGGGGCCGCCGCGGTGGAGCGGCTCTGCCGGGGGCTGGCCGAACTCGCCGGCCGCTTCTCCGGGCGGCAGGTGCTGTGGGCCGGTGCCGCCGTCGGCGGTGTGGTGGATCCGGCGAGCGGAACCGTGACCCATCCGATTCTGCACTGGTCGCAGGTGCCGCTCGGGGAGATCCTGTGCCGGCACCTGCCGGTGCCGGTGTCGGTGGCAGAGCACGTGCAGGCGATGGCCGCCGCGGAGCTGCTGCTCGACGGGCAGATCGCGCCGGCGGGGGCCGGACTGTTCTTCTACGCCCGGGAGACGGTGGGCATGGCCCTGATTCTCGACGACGAGATCTATCAGCCGGTGCACGGTCCCGGCAGCATCGCCGGGCTGCCGGTGGCGCCGGGGGTGCTCGCAGAGTCGCCGATCGCCCCGCTGCAGTCGGTGATCGGTACGGCGGCCCGCAAGGCGGCGGCCGCCCGGCTGGGGGTGCCCGACGATGCCGGTGTGCTGGCCGACGAGCGGGCGCGGGTGCTCGGCGAGGCGGTGGCCCTGATGCGCGATGTGATCAACCCGGACGCCATCATCGTCGCCGGGGAGGCCTTCGGTGCCCATCCGCGGGGACTGGCGCCGGTCCAGGCGGCGTTCGACGCGGCCAGCTCCCTCGACTGGCCGCTGGAGATCGTGCCCACCAAGTTCGGTCTGCACGTCCCTGACAGCGCGCCGGTGGCGGTGGCCCTGGCGGCGCTGTACGGCGATCCGCTCGCCGTGATCCGGGACTGCTGACCCGCTGCGGTGATCGGCCCAGACAGGTGATCAGCCCAGACCTGCTATCAGCCCAGACCTGCTATCAGCGCAGTCCGGCGAGCAGTTCCAGCACGGCGGCGACAGCGTTGGTGTCCGGGACGCGGAAGTCGGCAGCGGTCTCGCCCGGTCCCACCTTGATCCCGATGTCCCGGCCGCCGGCCGCCGGCCCGCGCAGATGCGCGAAGGCCTTCTCATCGGTCACGTCGTCGCCCAGGTAGAGCACGGCCTGCGCCTGCGCGGACCGGCGCAGTACGTCCAGCGCCCGGCCCTTGCTGGTCTCGATCACGGCCAACTCGATGACGGCCTTGCCGTGGGTGACCTGCACGCCCTCGCGGGCGGCGGGCCCGGCGAGCGCCTCGGCCAGCGCGGCCTCGCCGTCGGCCTCCGAGGCGTTGCGGACGTGCAGGGTGGTGCTGGCCGGCTTCGTCTCGACGAGGGTGCCGGGACGGCGCGCGGAGATCGCCTGCAGTTCGGCGACCAGCTGGTTCAGCAGGGCCGTCTTCTCGGGGGTGAGCGCATCGTCGAAGCCCGACTCGAACTCGGCGCCGTGACTGCCCACCAGCACCAGCGGCGGCCGGGCCCCGGACAGCTCGCTGAGCACCCCGCGGGCGCGCCCGGAGATCAGGGCCGCGGTGGTGTCCGGTGCCTGAGCGAGGGCGGTCAGCGCGGCCATCGACCGCGGATCGGGCGCCGACTGGGCGGGGTCGTCCACCAGCGGGGCCACACAGCCGTCGAAGTCGGAGGCGGCCACCACCACGGGCAGTGCGGCGAAGTCGGTGAGCGCGGCGCGCAGGGCGCCGTCGATCCCGTCGGTATCCGGCGAGTCGGTCATGCCCGGGGTGTTCCGTTCGTGTCGGCGAGTGCACCGAGGAAGGCGTCCGCCCAGACGGCGACGTCGTGGGTCATCACCTGCTCGCGCAGTACCCGCATGCGTTCGCGCCGCGCGTCCTCGCCGTCGCTGACGGCGGCCTCGATCGCATCGGCCACACTGTCGCGGTCGTAGGGGTTGTGCAGGTAGGCATCGCCGAGTTCGAGTGCGGCGCCGGTGAATTCGCTGAGGACCAGGGCGCCGCCGAGGTCGTCCCGGCAGGCGATGTACTCCTTGGTCACCAGGTTCATGCCGTCACGCAGCGGAGTCACCAGGGTGGCGTCGGCGGCCAGGAAGTAGGCGAGCAGTTCGTCCCGGGCCACCGGTTGCAGCAGATAGCGGACCGGCGGTGCGGCCGTGGTGCCGTAGGTGCCGTTGATGTGCGAGACGGTGCGTTCGACGCGGTCGCGAAGCCGCGCATAGCTGTCCACGTTCTCCCGGCTGGGACTGGCCAGCTGCACGAAGATCGTGGTCGCCGGATCGAGCCGGCCCTGTGCGAAGAGCCGTTCGACGCCCTCGAGCCGGACGTCGATGCCCTTGGTGTAGTCGAGCCGGTCCACCCCCAGCAGCAGCGTGACCGGCTCGCCGAGCTCGGCGCGGATCTGCCGGGCCCGTTCGCGGACCTCGGGCCGGCGCGCCTGCTCGGCCACCCCCGCCGAGTCGATCGAGATGGGGAAGGCGCCGACGGTCACCGTGCGTTCGCCGGCGGTCACCGTCGCGAAGTCCTCGCGGACGCCCACCGGACCGGTGGAGACCGGAACGCCGAGGATCCGGGCGCAGGCGGCCCGGAAGTTCTGGGCACCGCCGGGCAGATGGAAGCCGACGAGGTCGGCGCCGAGCAGGCCTTCGAGGATCTCCCGGCGCCAGGGCAGCTGATTGAACAGCTCGAACGGCGGGAACGGGATGTGCAGGAAGAAGCCGATCCGCAGATCGGGCCGGAGCTCCCGGAGCAGGGCCGGCACCAGCTGCAGCTGATAGTCGTGCACCCACACGGTGGCGCCCGGGGCGGCGGCCTGCGCGGCGGCGTCGGCGAAGCGCCGGTTCACGGCGACGTAGGTGTCCCACCAGTCGTGCCGGTACTGCGGCGGCACCAGTACGTCGTGGTACAGCGGCCACAGCGTCGCATTGGCGAAGCCCTCGTAGTAGTCGACGAGTTCCTCGGTCGAGAGCGGAACGGCCCGCAGGTCGATGCCGTCGCTGCGCGGTTCGTCGTGCGAATCGGCGTCGCCGGTCCAGCCGACCCACGCCGAATCGGCGGTGTCGCGGCCGGCGAACACCGGCGCCATGGCGGTCACCAGCCCACCGGGCGCCTGCGGCCAGGTGACGGTGCCGTCGGCGTCGACCCGCTTCTTCACCGGCAGCCGGTTGGCGACGACGACGAAGTCCGCCCCGGCGCGCTCCGCTGCGCTCACGGCTACTCGCTGTCGCCCGGCGCGATTCCCAGCATGTTCAAGAGCATCAGGCACTCGTCGGCGTCGGCGGCGTAGGCGGCCACGACGCGCCGCGCCGAATGCGCGGTCTCGTCGGCGACGGGCTCGAGTTCTTCGTCGGCGATGTCGGTGGTCTTAGGAGGCATGACCTGCATTCTACCGTCCGGGCGGCCGATCCCGCTCGTCGGCGCCCCCGGGCGGTCCGGCGGCCGGCTGGAGGCTGCCGGTTCCCGATCGTCCGGCCCGTCCCTGCCAGCCGAACCGACGGGCGGCACGCGCCTCCCGCCGGGCCCGCAGCGCCTGCCGGGGATGGTGCGGCAGAGCCAGTTTGACGGTGGGCCGGCGCAGGGAGCGGGCGACGAACTCGCCGAGGGTGACCCCGGCGGCCAGCGCGCAGCCGAGGCCGACGGCGGTCGCGGCTTCGCCCAGCCCGGCCGAGATCCGGCCGCTCATCAGACCGTAGAGCGCCCGGTAGATGGTCAGACCGGGCAGCAGCGGGGTGATGCCGGCGACGGCGATGACCAGCGGCGGGGTCAGGGCGCGGCGGGCGGCCAGACCACCGATCAAGCCGACCAGGATCGCGGCGACCGCGTAGGCGGAGACATTGCCGATCTGGGTCAGCGAGAGCGAGGCCACCACGCCGGAGCCGAGGATGCCCGAGAGCACGGCCGCCGGCAGTGCGCGTTGCTCGGCGTAGGCGCCGAAGGCGAAGGCGGCGGCGGCGATGGCACCGCCGGCGATACGGGCCGGCAGTTCGGCCGCCCCGAACGGGGTGACGGTGGTCAGCGAGGGCAGTGTGAGCCCGAATGCGGCCATCAGCCGGATCCCCAGGGCCACGCCGACCAGGATCCCGCCGGTCATCACCAGCACCTCGGTGAAGCGTGCCGCGGCGGTGATCGGCGCACCGGTGATGGCATCCTGTACCGCGCCCACCAGCGACAGTCCGGACAGCAGCACCACGATGCCGGCGGCGATGATCTGTGACGGTAAGAAGGCCAGACCGCTCTCGGCCGTCCACCGGAAGACCGCGGCCGCCGGGATCACCGCGATGAAACCGCCGGTCAGCTGCTGGAAGAACACCGGGGTGCCGATCCGGTTGAGCCGGCGGTTGGTGGCCACGATCACGATCGAGGTGAAGAACGCGGTGAGCGCCACCAGCCAGGTGCCGCCCAGATAGATGGCCACGCCCGACGCCAGGAATCCCCATGCCAGAGTCGCGGCCCAGTACGGGTACGGGTGCCTGGCCGCGAGGATGTCGTCGACGATGCGGTGGGCCGTGTCGGGGGTGATCGCCACCGTCCGGATACGGCGGATGAGCCGGTCCACCTGCGCCAGCCTGGTGAAGTCGTGCGAACGGTAGTGCACGGTGCGCATGGTGATGATCGGCGGGAGGGTGCTGCCGCGGCGGGCGCTGACGATGATGGTGTTGAACGTGACGTCGACGTCCACGTCGTCGAGACCGTAGATGCCGGCCACGAAGGCCACCTGGTCGCCGGTGTCGATGGCGCCGGTACCCGAATCCAGCAGTACGGCACCGACCTTGGTCGCCAGATCCAGGACCTCGGTGATGGCCGCCTCGTCCTCCCGGTCGATGGGTTTGCGCGGCGCGACGACGATGCTTCCCGGCTCGATGGTGTCGGCGGTGGCCGGGGCACCGCGCATCGCCCAGCGGAGTCCACGGCGGATATACTCACGCACGCACATGCCTCCTTAGCTCAGTGGTAGAGCACTCGCCTTGTAAGCGAGCGGTCGTCGGTTCAATCCCGACAGGGGGCTCCACCGGTCTGGCTCCACGGTATCCGCGTCCGGCGCGGACAGCGGAGGCATGCGCGTGCGTCGTGTCAGTCCGTGCCGGCATGCACCCCCTCCGCGATCCGGTCGCCCAGTTCGCGGTCGACCCGTCGCCAGTACTCGAAGGCCCGCTCGAGCACCGGCTCGCTCACCCCGTCGAGCAGATGCCCGACCACATTGTCGACCAGGCGGGACCGCGCCGCATCGTCGAGCACCTCGCGGACCAGCGTGCCGGCCTGACCCCAGTCGTCGTCCTCGGGATGATCGACGTAGGCGGTGCGGACGATCTCGCCGTCGGCCGCCCACTGCGGCTCCGGCTGTCCGGGATAGGTCGCCGCGGGTCCGCCCTTGGAGTTGGGCGCGTACACCGGATCGCTGACCGGGTCGATCCGCATCGCACCGTCCTTGGAGTACGAGCGCACCTCGGTGCGGGGCCGGTTCACGGGGATCTGCTTGTAGTTGGCGCCGAGCCGGGCCCGGTGCGCGTCCGAGTACGAGAAGACCCGGCCGAGCAGCATCCGGTCCGGGCTGAACCCGATCCCGGGCACCACATTGCTCGGCTCGAAGGCGGCCTGCTCGATCTGGGCGTGATTGTCGGTCGGGTTGGTGTGCAGGGTCATCCGGCCCACCTCGTGCAGCGGATAGTCGCCGTGCGGCCACACCTTGGTCAGGTCGAACGGGTTGAACCGGTACCTGGCGGCGTCCTCGTACGGCATCAGCTGCACTTTGAGCGTCCAGCTCGGATGATCGCCGGCGGCGATCGACTCGAACAGATCGCGGGTGTGGAAGTCGCCGTCGGCGGCGACCATCCGGTCGGCCTCCTCCTGGGTGAGGAACTCGATCCCCTGATCGGTGATGAAGTGGTACTTCACCCAGTGCTTGACACCCTCGGCGTTGACCCACAGGTAGGTGTGTGAGCTGTAGCCGTTCATATGCCGCCAGGTGCGCGGGATACCGCGATCGCCCATCAGCCAGGTCACCTGGTGGGCGCTCTCCGGGGAGAGCGTCCAGAAATCCCACTGCATGTCGTGGTCGCGCAGATTGTTGTCGGCCCGGCGCTTCTGGGAGCGGATGAAGTGCTGAAACTTCATCGGGTCCTTGATGAAGAAGACCGGCGTGTTGTTGCCGACCATGTCGTAGTTGCCCTCGGCGGTGTAGAACTTCAGCGCGAATCCGCGGGGATCGCGCCAGGTGTCGGGGCTGCCGCGTTCACCGGCGACGGTGGAGAAGCGGGCCATCATCTCCGTCTTCACGCCGGGCTGGAACAGTCCGGCACAGGTGTAGGCGCTGACGTCGCCGGTGGTTTCGAAGGTGCCGAATGCGCCGCTGCCTTTGGCGTGCGGCTGCCGTTCGGGGATGCGTTCCCGGTTGAACTGGGCCATCTGCTCGAGCAGATAGTGATCGTGCAGGACGATCGGCCCGGCGGCCCCAACGGTGAGCGAGTGTTCGTCGCTGCCGGCCGGAGCACCGGAATCGGTGGTGGTGTAGCTACTGCTGTCGGACATGTCGCCTCCAAGGCGTCGCTGATCCGCGAATGAGTTCCAGGCAACCCGGCTCCCGGGCTGGGAGAGCCGGAGCGTACCGCGCTGCGGCACCGTGGCGCCGCGGGCTGGGCGGCACCTGCATCCGACTCTAACGCAGATCCGTGCGGCCGACGAGCGGTCCGGCGGCTCAGTCTCCGGCGACGGCCAGCCGCGCCTCGATCAGCCGCCGGCACAGCTCCTCGGGCACGTCCTGGTCGTAGCGCAGTTTGAGGAAGCCGGCGCCGCACTCGTAGCCGGCCGCCTGCACTTCGTCGACGTGGTCGGCGAAGAAGTCCGGGGAGAACCGCAGCGAGCAGTGGTTCTTGAAGGCCTGCAGCATCCAGCACTGCTCCTTGCCGCGCATGTAGGCCGGCTGATTCCAGCGGAGCTGCTCGCTGACCTGCGGCGCATACGACTCGCTGATCTGCCGCAGGGCCAGCAGGTGCGGCCGCTGATGAGCGTCGAGCCGGTTGAAGAAATCGGTGGTGTCGGCGCGTTTCGGAGCAGGCATGAAGGTCAGGGTATACGCGTGAGCACCCGTCCTGCGGCAGACTTGGGACCGTGACCGATCAACTGACCGTCGAGACCGCGCACGGCCCGGTCCGCGGTGGGAACGCCGGGGACGTGGACGTCTGGAAAGGGGTGCGCTTCGCGGCCCCGCCCACCGGCGAACGGCGCTGGCGGCATGCGGCCGAGCCGGAGCCGTGGACCGCCGTGGCCGATGCGGATCGGTACGGGCACGTGTGCCCGCAGCCGACGATGCCGGTGATCGACCTGGGCCCGGACACCACCACCGATGAGGACTGTCTGTTCCTCAACGTCTGGACCCCGGCCGGGGCGGCGGGTTCGGACGCCTGGCTTCCGGTGCTGGTGTGGGTGCACGGCGGCGCCTACCTGTGCGGCTCCGGCTCGCAGCCGCTCTACGACGGCGCCTCGCTGGTGCGCCGGTCGGTCGCCGGCGGGGTGCCCGCGGTGATCGTGACCGTCAACTACCGGATGGGGGTCTTCGGCTTCGCGGATCTGACCGGGCTGGGGGAGGACTACCAGGCCAACTGCGGTCTGTCGGACGTATTGGCGGCACTGCGCTGGGTGCAGGCCAACATCGAGCGCTTCGGCGGCGACCCCGCCACGGTGACCCTCTTCGGGGAGTCGGCCGGTGCCGGTGTGGTCACCACTCTGCTCACGTCGCCCGCGGCGCGCGGGCTCTTTCACCGGGCCGTGGCGCAGAGTTCCCCGGCGAGCAGCGTCTACGAGCATGATCGCGCCGACAGGCACGCCCGGCTGCTGCTGGACCGGCTCGATGTCGGGGGCGATCCAGGGCGGCTGCACGACCTCGATCCGCGCCCGCTGGTCGCGGCCAGCGGCGGGGTGTTCAACGAGGTGCCCGAACGCTTTCCGGGGACCATCGCCTTCGCGCCGGTGGTCGACGGCGACCTGGTGCCGATCGATCCGATGGACGCGTTCTCGGCGGGGCTGGCGCTGGACGTGCCGCTGCTGATCGGCACCAACCGGGACGAGACCTCCCTCTTCCGCTGGATGAGGTCGCCGCTCATGCCGGTCAGCGAGTCGCAGGTCGAGGCGATGTTCGCCATGATCGCCCAGGAGCAGCCGGAACTGGCCATCCCCGAACGTCATGTGATGCATGCGGCGTATCCGCGTGAGCGCAGGCGCCGACGCAGCATGGGCATCTCCCGCGACCTCGGCTTCCGGCTGCCGACCGTGTGGATCGCGCAGGCGCACAGCCGCCGTGCACCGGTCTACCTGTACCGGTTCGATTGGGCCACACCGTTCTTCCGGGCCCTGAGGATCGGGGCCACCCACGCCACCGAGCTGCCCTACGTGTGGGGGAACCCGGCGTCGGCCACCCGCGACCTCAGCTACAAGCTCGGCGGCCGGCGTACCGGAGAGCGGCTCACCGCACGGATGCAGCAGCGCTGGCTGAACTTCGCGGCGCACGGCGATCCGGCGGCCGACTCCGGGCACGCCCGCTGGCAGCCCTACACCGACCAGCGCAGGCATTCTTTGCGGATCGGCGCGCGGGACTCTGCGGTCACCGGCCTCGACGATCCGCTGCTCGATGCCTTCGGCCACGACGTGCTGGCCTTCGGATGACCGCGCGGCCCGTCGTCGACGATGCGGCGCGACGGACCCGGCTGCTGCGCCGGCACGGACTGGACGGGGTGCGCGGGCCGGCCGGTCCGGAGCAGGTGACGGCCGACGCCGTCGGCCTGCACGCGACCATTCCGGCCAGCGTGTCGATGGCGGCGTGGGCGCGCGGTGGCGCCGACCGTCCGGAGGCGCTCGAGCAGGCGCTGTCGGAGCAGCGCACGCTGATCAAACAGCTGGCGATGCGCCGCACCCTCTTCGTCCTCGACCGGCCCTTGCTGGCGGCGGCGGTCGGGACCGTCGGCGGCCGGGTGGCCGCCTCCGAACGCACCAATCTGCTGCGGGATCTGCGCCGCGACGAGCAGTCCTCGATCGATCCGGAGACCTGGATCGACGAGGCCGCCGCGGCGGTGACCGCGCTGCTGGCCGACCGGGAACTGACCAGCACCCAGGTGCGTGAGGCATTGCCGGAGTTCGACCGGTCGGTGGAGATCGCTCCGGGGAAGCGGTACGGCGGCCCGTCGCCGCTTCTGCCGCGGGTGCTGAACATGCTGGCCGCGCGCGGCGCGGTGGTCCGCGGCCCCAATGCGGGCCGGTGGCATCAGAGCCGGTACTCGTGGACGGCGATGGAGACCTGGCTGGGCGGACCGCTTCAGCCGCTGGATCCGGCCGCCGGCCACCGCCTGCTGATCGAGGCCTGGCTGCGCAGTTACGGGCCGGGCACCGAGGACGATCTGGTGTGGTGGCTCGGTTCGATGAAGACGGCGGTGCGTTCGGCGCTGCGGGAGCTGGACGTGGTCGAGGTGGAGCTGGACGGCGGGGTCGCCAGCCTGCTGATGGCCGACGATCTCGAGACGGTCCCGGCCACCGATCCGGTGGCGCTGCTGCTGCCGAGTCTGGACCCGGCGACGATGGGCTACAAGCATCGCGACTTCTATCTGGGCCCGCACGCTGCCGAGATCTTCGACCGGTCGGGCAACGGCGGGCAGACTGCGTGGTGGGACGGCCGGATCGTGGGGTCCTGGCTGCATCGTCCGGAGCAGCATCGGGTGGAGGTGATCGCCCTGGAGGATCTGCCTGCGCCGGCGTCGCGGGCCCTGGACGAGCGGGCCGCCGAACTAGCCGAATGGCTGGGCGGGGACAGCCCGGCGGTCGGCTTCCCCTCACCTGTGATGCGGCGGCACCGGTGAGCTCCCAGGAATCTTCCAGCTTTCTGCCAGCGGACCGCCAGTGCGGCGGGGCATCCTGAAGGTCATGACTGCTCGAGACCAGACATCGGACCGCGCCGCGAAGGTGCTCGTCGTCGACGATGAAGACAACATCCGGGAACTGCTGTCGGTGTCCCTGAAGTTCCAGGGCTACGACGTGCAGACGGCCGTCGACGGTCCCAACGCCCTCGACATCGCCCGGACCTTCCGGCCCGATGCACTGATCCTGGACGTGATGATGCCCGGGATGGACGGCTTCGGTCTGCTGCGCCGGCTGCGCGCGGACGGCATCGAGGCGCCCGCACTGTTCCTGTCGGCGCGCGACTCGGTGGCCGACAAGGTGAACGGCCTGACCATCGGCGGTGACGACTACGTGACCAAACCGTTCAGCCTCGAAGAGGTGGTGGCCCGGCTCGAGGTGCTGTTGCGGCGCAGCGGCTTCGGCGAGCGGGAGGCCGAACTCACCCGGATCCGGTTCGCCGACATCGAACTCGACGACGAGACGCACGAGGTCTTCAAAGCGGGGGAAGCGGTGGCGCTCTCGCCGACGGAGTTCACGCTGCTGCGCTACTTCATGGTCAACGCCGGCACGGTGCTGTCCAAGCCGCGGATCCTCGACCACGTCTGGAACTACGACTTCGGCGGCGAGGTGAACGTCGTCGAATCCTATGTGTCGTACCTGCGGCGCAAGGTCGACACCGGACCCAAACGGCTCATTCACACGCTGCGCGGGGTGGGCTACGTGATGCGCGAACCGCGGGAGTGAGATCGTGAGCGTCAGGTCCGGGGCGGCGGCCCCGCCGACTGCCCCCGCGCCGGCCCGTCGCCGGCGCGGGGTTCCGCTGCGGGTGTCGCTGGTGGTGCTGACCCTGGTGCTGGTGGCGCTGGGGCTGCTCGCCTCGGGGCTGGCGGTCACCTCGGCCATGCGCACCAATCTGACCGATCGCATCGACACCTCGCTGGTCGAGGGCACCAACACCTGGGCGCGGCCGCGCGGCGACGTCGACCAGGGGCCGCGGCCCGACCACACACCCGGCCCGCGCCGCCCGCCGTCGGAGTTCTTTGTGCGGCTGTCGATTTCGGGTCGCGCACCGATCACCTTCAGTGATTTCGAGGCCGCCCCGGATCTGAGCTCGCTGCCGTCGACCGATGCCGGTCCGCTCACCGTGGACTCGGTGAACGGCTCGGGCCCGCACTGGCGGGTGATTCAGCGGGCCGACGAGGACGGTGTGGTCGTGGTGGCCACCCCGCTCGCCGACGTCGACGAGACCCTGCATCGGCTGATCTGGCTGCAGCTGGGGATCGGGGCGCTGGTGGTGGGCGTGGTGGGCGTGCTCGGCTACCTGCTGGTGCACTCGTCACTGCGACCGTTGCGCCGGGTGGAGGAGACGGCCGAGGCCATCGCCGGCGGCGACCTGACCCGGCGCGTGCCGCCGGGGCCGTCGAACACCGAGGTGGGTTCGCTGGCCGATTCGCTCAACGCCATGCTCGGGCAGATTCAGCAGGCGTTCGCCGCGACCGCGCAGTCGGAGCAGCAGGCGCGCGCCTCGGAGGAGCAGGCCCGGGCCTCGGAGGAGCGGATGCGCCGGTTCATCGCCGACGCCTCGCACGAACTGCGCACCCCGCTGACCTCCATCAAGGGCTTCGCCGAGCTGATGCGTGCCGGTGCCGTGGCCGATACCGGTGATGCGGTGGGCCGGATCTCGTCGGAGGCCGACCGGATGGGGCTGCTGGTGGAGGACCTGCTGATGCTCGCCCGGCTCGACGCGCACCGGCCGCTGCATCAGATGCCGCTCGAAGTGCTGGGATTGGTCGACGACGCGGTGACGGCGGCGCGTGCGGCCGCCCCGGAGCGGTCGATCTCGGTCGACGACCGGACGGACGGCGAGGAGCCGGTGGTCGACGGGGATCCGCAGCGGCTCACCCAGGTGCTGCGCAATCTGATCGGCAACGCGATCATGCACACGCCGCCCGAGGCGACGATCACCGTCGGGGTGTCGGCGAATGAGCGCGAGGTGCTGGTGCAGGTGGCCGACACCGGCCCGGGGATCAGCGCCGAACAGGCCGAGCGGGTCTTCGACCGCTTCTATCGCGGCGACGCCTCCCGGACCCGGGAGTCGGCGACGGCCGGCAGCGGACTGGGACTGTCGATCGTGGCGGCCCTGGTCGGTGCGCACGGCGGTCGGGTGGGCGTGGATCCCGGGCCGGGCCGCGGTGCCCGATTCTGGTTCGCATTGCCTCGGCTGATCGTCGACGACGAGCCCGCGGATGCCACGTAGGATCAGGGTATGGCCTCGATATTCACGAAGATCATCAATGGCGAGCTTCCCGGACGATTCGTGTGGAAGGACGGGCAAGCCGTCTCCTTCCTGACCATCAACCCCGTGACCCCCGGACATGTGCTGGTGGTTCCGCGCAAGGAGATCGATCACTGGGAGCAGATCGACACTCCCACGTTCACCCATCTGTCGGATGTCTCGCAGAAGATCGGCCGCGCGGTGAAGGCCGCGTACGACGCCCCGCGGATGGGTCTGCTGATCGCGGGCCTGGAGGTTCCGCACCTGCACATCCACGTCTTCCCGGCGCACACCCTGGAGAGCTTCGACCTGACCCGCGCCGAGCAGAATCCGGACCCGGCGCAGCTCGACGAGTCGGCCCGCCGTATCCGGGCCTCGCTGCGTGCGCTCGGCTACCAGGAGAACGTCCCCGAAGAACCCGTCGGCTGACGGATCCGCCCTACCCACGTGGTTGAGCCCCACCGACTAGTCGGTGGGGCTCAACCGATTTCGGAGGGTGGAACCGGCTCGGACCGCGCTCACACCGTGCGGTGGAGGAGGAGCGGCAGAACCGCGCCGGCACCGGCCTCGCGGAGGGCGGCGGCGGCCAGGGTGACCGGCCAGCCGGACGTGGAGGCGTCCACCACCAGCAGAAGGGTCGCGCCGTCGGTCTGCGGCGCGGGCCCCAGATGGTCGCGCCAGTAGGCGGCCTCGGTGGGGCCGGTGTCGTCGCGGCCCGGCGGTGTTCCCGGCGTCACCGGAACCACTCCGCCGTCGCGGCGTCCGACGGTACGCAGCCGCTGCGCCACATCGGCGGCGAGTTCCCCGCCGCGGGTGTCGAGCGAGAAGATCAGGTCCGGGCGCACCCCCGTGGCCCGGACCCAGTCGCCGAGCACCTGCGTCGCGGCCGTCGCGATCTCCTCCCGCGCATCCGGGCGGCCGGCGACGGCCGACGCCAGCAGCTCGCTCCACTCGGGAGCGTCGGCATGCGCCAGCACCCGGCCGGTCTCGGCCAGCAGGCCGGCCGGAATCCGCCCGCGGCTGCCGAAGACCCCGCCGGGCCACATCTTCCGCGGCTCCAGAACCTGTGCCTTGCGCCGCAGTGCCGTGGAGATGTTCCGCACCAGCTCGGCCGGAACCTCGGGGCGCAGCGGAGGAGTGAGCCCGCCCCGGCACACCGAACACTGTCCGCAGTCGGTGGCCGCCGGATCGTCGAGCGATTCGGTGAGCAGCCGCATGAGACAGGTGCGGCCGGCGATGTAGTCGCGCATGATGCCGGCCTCGCGCCGCCGCACCGCGAGCACCGAGTCGTAGTGCTCGGCGTCGTACGTCCACGGTCGCCCGGTGGCCACCCAGCCGTCCGCGGTGCGCTCGACCGCACCCTCCACGGCCAGCTGCTTGCACATCAGCTCTACCCGGCCCCGCCGGATCCCGGTGGCCGCCTCCAGCCCTGGAATGCTCATCGGGCCATCGCTCTCGGCCAGCGCGGTCAGCATCCGGGTCATCCGCTTGGGGTCCGGGATGGTCGCCGTGGCGAAGTGTTCCCAGACCGCCTCGTCCATCGTCGACGCCAGCAGCACCACCACGGCCTCGTCCAGCGCGCGCCCGGCACGGCCGACCTGCTGGTAGTAGGAGACCGGCGACGGCGGCGCACCCACGTGCACCACGAAACCCAGATCCGGCTTGTCGAAGCCCATGCCCAGCGCCGACGTGGCCACCAGCGCCTTGACCCGGTTCCCGAGCAGATCGTCCTCGAGCCGATGCCGCTCCTCCGGCGGCAGCTGACCGGTGTACGCCGCCACCGGATAGTCGTCGCCGTGCACCGCTTTGAGGGCGGCGGTCAGACGCTCCGCGTCGGCGACGGTCAGCACGTAGACGATGCCCGAACCCGGCAGCGCCGGCAGCTCGTCGGCCACCCAGGCGTAGCGCTCGATGGGTGAAAGCCCATCGATCACGTTGAGCCGCAGCGATATCCGGGCCAACGGTCCGCGGAGCACCAGGGTGTTGCCGTTCGCCGGCGTCTCCGGTCCGGCCGCCAGGTCGGCCGTCGAGAGCTGGGCCGCCACGTCCTCGGTCACCCGGGCGTTGGCGGTGGCTGTGGTCGCCAGCACGGAGGTCTGCGGGTTGAGCTGCTGCAGCACGTCGGTGATCCGCCGGTAGTCGGGGCGGAAGTCGTGTCCCCAGTCCGAGATGGCGTGCGCCTCGTCGATCACCACCAGCCCCAGCCGCCCGGCCAGCACATCGAGCACCCGGCGGCCGAAACCCGGATTGGCGAGCCGTTCGGGCGAGACCAGCAGCACGTCCAGTTCCCCGGAACGCAGCTCGTCCTCGATCGCCGCCCACTCGTCGACGTTCGCCGAGTTCACCGTCGCCGCCCGCAGCCCGCCGCGGGTGGCCGCCGCCACCTGATCGCGCATCAGCGAGAGCAGCGGCGAGACGATCAGCGTCGGCCCACCGCCGGCCGCCCGGATCACCGCCGTCGCCGTCCAGTACACGGCCGACTTGCCCCAGCCGGTGGCCTGCACGACCAGGGCCCGCGAGCCGGGGGAGGCCAGTGTCGCCACCGCCGTCTCCTGGTCCGGGCGCAGCCGCGCCTCCGGGCCGGCCAGGGCGGTGATCACCCGGTCGGCCACCTCGTGCTGGGCGGGCGTGAGCTGGGCTGCGGCGGTCATGGAAGCGAATCTATCGCGCGGTGCGGACAGCGGCCGCAGCGCTCACAGGAAGTTGACAGTCACGGTCCAGGGTGGAGAGAGACTGCGCGGCGATTCTTGCAGCATGACAACACCAGCAGTGGAACCCGAGACGGTCATGGAGACCGTGGTGGCCGGTGACCCGGTGGCCCCGGTCCTGGACATCGTCATCCCGGTCTACAACGAAGAAGACGATCTGGAGACCGCGGTCCGCAGGCTGCGGACCCACCTGAGCCGCCACGTGCCCTACAGTGCGCGGATCACCGTCGCCGACAACGCCAGCACCGACCGCACTCTGGCGATCGCCGAGCGGCTGGCCGGCGAGGTCGAGGGCGTGCGGGTGGTGCACCTGGCCGCCAAGGGCCGCGGACGTGCGCTGGGCGCGGTCTGGCAGGCCAGCGACGCCCAGATCGTGGCCTACTGCGACGTGGACCTGTCCACCGACCTCAACGCGCTCATGCCGCTGGTGGCGCCGCTGATCTCCGGTCACTCCGATGTCGCCATCGGCACCCGGCTAAGTCGGGACTCGCGGGTGGTGCGCGGGGCCAAGCGTGAGTTCATCTCGCGCAGCTACAACATGATCCTCAAGGTGGCCATGCGGGCCCGGTTCTCCGATGCGCAGTGCGGCTTCAAAGCCATGCGCAGCGATGTCGCGCGGGAACTGCTGCCCTACGTGGAGGACACCGGCTGGTTCTTCGACACCGAGGTGCTGGTGCTGGCCGAACGCATCGGACTGCGGATCGCCGAGGTCCCGGTGGACTGGATCGACGACCCGGCCAGCTCGGTCGACATCGTCGCGACCGCCACCGCCGACCTGCGCGGCTGTGCCCGGGTGGGCTGGGCGCTGGCCACCGGCCGGCTGCCCATCGACCAGCTGCGGCGCAACCTCGGACGGGAGCGATTCAACGGCCCCGAGATGGCCGGTGTGCCGTCCGGCATGGTGGGCCAGGTGATCCGCTTCGCCACCGTCGGCGTCGCGTCGACCGTCGCCTACGCCCTGCTGTACCTGCTGCTGCACGGTTCGGTGGGTGCCCAGGCCGCCAACTTCCTGGCGCTGGCGATCACCGCCGTCCTCAACACGGCCGTCAACCGCAAGTTCACCTTCGGGGTGAGCGGCCGCGAGGGCATGGTCAAACACCACATGCTGGGCTGGGGGATCTTCATCTTCGGCTGGCTGGTGACGGCGGGCTCGCTGGCCGGGCTGCACGCCTGGTATCCCGACGCGGGCCGGGGCGTGGAACTGGCCGTGCTGATCATCGCGAACCTGGTGGCCACCGCCACCCGCTTCGTCGGACTGCGCTGGGTCTTCGTCCGGCGCGCGCAGGTGCAGTCATGACGGCGACGACGCCGGACACGGCGGTCGACGACGTGCGCCGCGATGCGCCCGCTGCGAGTCCGGCGGGTGGCGGGGACACCGGAACTGCCGTTGCGCCGCTGAGCGGAGCGGACTCCGGGGCGGGAGCGGAACCGGGCGCATTGCCCGGACCGCGCGGCTGGCTGGAGCGTGGCTCACTGGCGGCACTGCTTCTCGGCACCCTGATCGCCTACCTCTGCAATCTGTCGGCGAACGGCTGGGCCAACTCCTTCTACACCGCTGCGATCCAGGCCGGCTCGCAGTCGTGGGAGGCGTGGTTCTTCGGATCGTCGGATATGGCCAACTCGATCACTGTCGACAAACCGCCCGCCTCCCTGTGGATTCCGGCGCTGTCGGTGCGGGTCTTCGGCCTCAACTCGTGGTCGCTGCTGGTACCGCAGGTGCTGATGGGGGTGGCCGCCGTCTGGCTACTCTACCGGATCGTCGCCACCCGCTTCGGACATTGGGCCGGCCTCGCCGCCGGGCTGGTGCTGGCCGTGACCCCGGTGGCGGCGTTGATGTTCCGCTTCAACAACCCCGAGGCGCTGCTCCTGCTGCTGATGATCGCGGCGCTCGGTGCGGCCATGCGGGCCTGCGAGACCGGGAAACTGCGCTGGATGCTCTGGTGCGGGGCGGCCGTCGGTTTCGGCTTCCTCACCAAGCAGCTGCAGGTGCTGCTGATCGTCCCGGCGATCGCCGTGGTCTATCTGGCCTGCGGTCCGCGCAGCTGGAAGGTGCGTATCGGCCACCTGTTCGGTGCGCTCGGCGCGCTCATCGTCAGCGCCGGCTGGTGGCTGCTGGCTGTGGAGCTGTGGCCGGCCGACAAGCGGCCCTACATCGGCGGCTCGCAGAACAACTCGATCCTCGAACTGACCTTGGGCTACAACGGCTTCGGGCGGCTGAACGGCAACGAGACCGGCTCGGTCGTGCCCGGTGGCGGCGAAGGCATGGGCGGACCCGGCGGCGGACCCGGCGGCGGACCCGGCGGCGGACCCGGCGGCGGTGGCCCCGGCGGCGGGGGCATGTGGGGCGAGACCGGGTTCTGGCGGATGTTCACCGCCGAGCAGGGCGGGCAGATCGCCTGGCTCATCCCCACCGCGCTGATCCTGGCCGTCGGCGCCCTGGTGCTGATCGGCCGCGCACCGCGCACCGACGCGCGGCGCGCCCTGATCCTGATGTCCGGGCTGTGGATGCTCACCACCATGGTGGTCTTCAGCTACATGGCCGGCATCTTCCACAGCTACTACACGGTGGCGATCGCCCCCGGGCTGGCGCTGCTGCTGGGCGCCTCGATGAGCGTGTGCTGGCGTCACCGCGACCGGCTGTGGGTGCGGCTGCTCCTCGCCGCCGCGGCCGCGACCGCTGCGATCTGGGGCTACGTCCTGCTCGACCGCACCCCGGACTTCGTGCCCTGGCTGCGCTGGACGGTGCTCATCGCCGGGTTGGCCGCCGCCGTCGCGCTGATCGTGACCAAGCGTGGAATCGCAGCCAAAACCGTTGGCGCCGTCGCGATTCTGGCTGCACTCGGAGGGCCGGTCGCCTACACCGTCGACACCCTCGCATCGTCGACGCAGGGCTCGATCGTCAGTGCCGGTCCCAGCCTGCGGGGCGGCCCGGGCGGCGGTCCCGGCGGTGGCCCGAACGGCCCCGGCGGCGGCCCGAACGGCGGCATGCCCGGCATGCCCGGCATGCCCGGCGGTCAGGGCGGTCAGGGATTCCCCGGCATGCCCGGCGGTCAGAGCATGTCCGGTCTTCCCGGCGGCGGTGCCCAGAACGGCACCCGCGACGGCAACGGCCCCGGTGGATACCGGATGGGCGGCGGCGGTCCCGGCGGTCTGCTGTCCGGTTCCTCGCCGAGCGAGGAGAGCATCGTCATGCTCCGGCAGAACGCCGACCGGTACACCTGGGTGGCGGCGGCGATCGGCTCCAACTCCGCGTCGGGCTACCAGATCGAATCCGGCTATTCGGTGATGCCGATCGGCGGCTTCAACGGCACCGACCCGTCGCCGACCCTCGCGCAGTTCCAGAAGTACGTGGCCGAGGGCGAGATCCACTACTTCATCGGTGGATCGGGCGGATTCGGCGGATCGGACTCGGGGACCGCCGCCGAGATCAGCGAGTGGGTGACGGAGAACTTCACGTCGACCACCGTCGACGGCGTGACCTTCTACGATCTGACCGCGCCGCTGCCGGACTGACACCGACCGAACCGGCAGCCGCCACGGCCGCCCCGGACGTACCGACGACCGGTACTTCGGGGCGGCCGTGGACGTCGCACCCCGTCGGCGGCTACTTTCGACGGATGCTGCGATCACACCTGCGCCCCATGCTGGGCCGCGATCCGGCGGAGGACGAGCGGGCCGGCAGCGGCCTGGAGATCTTCTACGACCTGGTCTTCGTGGTGGCCTTCTCGGTGGCCGGCGTGCAGTTGGCCGACTACCTGGCCGAAGGCAAGGTGGAGACCGCGGTCATGGGCTACCTGCTCGCCACCTTCGCCTCGCTGTGGGCCTGGATCAACTTCGCCTGGTTCGCATCGGCCTTCGATACCGACGACTGGCTGTACCGGATCCTCACCATGGTGCAGATGGTGGGTGTGGCCATCATCGCCATCGGCATCCCGGACGTCTTCACCTCCATCGAGCACCACGAACACGTGGACCTGGTGGTGGTGATCATCGGCTACATGGTGATGCGGGTGGGCATGATCGCGCAGTGGCTGCGCGCCGCACTGCAGGCCCCGGCCTACCGCCGGTCGGCGCTCACCTACGCCGGGATGACGACGCTGGCACAGATCGGCTGGGTGGTGGTCGCGATCGTGCCGACCGGCCTGTGGGCCACCCTGGCGGCGATTCTGGTCTGCATGGCCGTCGAACTGCTCGGTCCGGCGATCGCCGAACTGCGGGTGGGCCGCACACCCTGGCATCCCGGCCACATCGCCGAGCGCTACGCCACCCTGATGGTGATCACCTTGGGCGAAGGAGTGGTGGGCACCGTGGTGGTCCTGCAGTCGCTGATCGCCAGGACCGGGTGGAGCGCCGAGACGATCGTGCTGGGGCTGACAGCGATGGGCGTGACCTTCGCCATGTGGTGGCTGTACTTCCTGCTGCCGAGCGGTCAGGTGCTCGGCAGCAGGCCGGAGAAGTGCTTCGGCTTCGGCTACGCCAGCATGCCGCTGTATATGGCCTGTGCCGCCGTCGGCGGCGGACTGCATGTGATCGCGCTGTGGGTGGAGCACGAGGTGCACATCTCCGACGGCGCGGTGCTGGCCTGCCTGGCGGTCCCGCTGGCCGTCTTCACGCTCGGGCTGATCGCCATGCACGCCTACCTGTCCGGATACCGGCGCCCGGAGCGGCTGATGACCGTGGCCGCGGTGCTGCCGATCCCCGCGGCGGCACTGGCGCTGGCCGCCGGAGCGCCGCTGCCGGCGGCGGTGGTCGTCGTCTGCCTGACCCCGGTGCTCCCGGTGGTCGTGGCGGAGGTGTGCACCGTTTAGGCTTGGGCACGTGCGAGTACTGGTGATCGGTTCGGGCGGCCGCGAACACGCCCTGCTTCTGGGACTGGACCGTGACCCCTCGGTCACCGAACTGCATGCGGCGCCCGGCAACGCCGGCACCGCTGCGGTGGCCACCAACCATCCGGTCGACGTGGCCTCCCGCGAGGCGGTGGTGGCCCTGGCCCGCCGGCTGGCGGTGGACCTGGTGGTGATCGGTCCGGAGGTGCCGCTGGTGCTCGGCGTCGCCGATGCGCTGCGCGAGGCCGGCTTCGCCACCTTCGGACCCAGTGCCGCCGCCGCGCAGATCGAGGGCTCCAAGGCCTTCGCCAAGGACGTCATGGCCGCGGCCGGGGTGCGCACCGCGCGCGCCGAGGTCGTCGACAGTCAGGCCGATCTGGACGCCGCGCTCGACCGGTTCGGCCCCACCTGGGTGGTCAAGGACGACGGACTCGCCGCCGGCAAGGGCGTGGTGGTCACCGCCGACCGGGCCGCCGCCCGCCGGCACGCCTCCGAATGTCTCGAAGCCGGACATCCGGTGCTGCTGGAGAGCTTCCTCTCCGGACCCGAGGTGTCGCTGTTCTGCCTGGTGGACGGCGAGGACGTGGTGCCGCTGCTGCCGGCGCAGGACCACAAGCGGGTGGCCGACGACGATCGGGGACCCAACACCGGCGGTATGGGCGCCTACACCCCGCTGCCGTGGCTGCCCGAGGACATGGTCGGCCGCATCGTCGACGAGGTGGTGACCCCGGTGGCCCGCGAAATGGTGCGCCGCGGCACTCCGTTCTCCGGACTGCTGTACGCGGGACTGGCGATCGACGAGCAGGGGCCGGCCGTGGTCGAGTTCAACTGCCGCTTCGGCGACCCGGAGACGCAGGCGGTGCTCGACCTGCTCGAATCGCCGCTCGGCGAGGCGCTGAACGCGGTGGCCACCGGCACGCTGGCGCAGCTGCCGGCTCTGCGCTGGCACGACGGCGCGGCCGTGGTGGTGGTGCTGGCGGCGGAGAACTATCCGGGTGCTCCGCGCACCGGCGACACGATCACCGGAGCCGATGCCGAAGGTGTGCTGCATGCGGGTACCGCGGTGGATACGGACGGGAACATCGTCTCGGCCGGCGGCCGGGTGCTCTCGGTCCTCGGCCGTGGTGCCGACCTGAAAGCCGCCCGGGCGCAGGCCTACGAGCGGCTGGCGGGCGTCAAGCTGCCCGGTTCGCATTTCCGCACCGACATCGGCCGCGCCGCCGAAGAGGGCCGGATCGCACTCTGAGCCGGGTCAGCGGCAGAGCGCCAGGTGGCTAGAGCGCCAGGTTCCGGCCCAGGAACTCGATCTGCTCGGGCAGCACCGACCGCCAGAACCGGTTGGTGTGCCCGCCCGGTGAGGTGCCGAACGCGGCAGGTGGATGCAGGGCCGACGCCCACTGCCTCGTGTAGGTGTAGAACTGGTCGGCCGAACCGATGGAGATCATCAACGGAATCTTGCTGAACCGGTCCTGCTGTCCGAACAGCGAGTTGGCCTGGTAATCGGCCATCGAGTCGAAGGCGCGCGGAGGGAAGTTGTTCGGATCGGCCCACAGGGCCGGCGAGCTCACCGCGATCGCCGCCACCCGGGGCGCCCCCACCAGTGCTCCGATGCGCAGGGCGCCGTAGCCGCCCATCGACCAGCCGTACAGGCCGAAACGGTCGGTGCGCAGGTTCAGCTGCGGGTCGGCGTCGAGCATCGGGATGAATTCGTTGAGCAGCATCGCCGCCCCGTCGGCGCCGTCGGTGCGCGGATGGAAGTAGTTGCGGCCCACATCGGCGGCGGCGATCGCGAACGGTGCATTGCCGGCGTCGACGTACTCCTGCAGGAAGCCCTGGATGTTCAGCGACTTGCCGAAGATGGTCTTGTCGCTGGTATTGAGCGCATGCGCGACGATCACCACCGGGAGTTCGCCGGTGACCCCGTTGGGGCGGGCGACTGCCCAACTGGTCTCGCGGCCGGCCATCGCGGGGGAGACGAAGCTGCCGGTGATCACCGGCGGCTGATCCGGGATCTCCGGTGGCGCGGTCTCCGGCGGCAGCCGGTCGTCGCCGCCCACCTCGGCGGCCTGCCGGGGGTCGCCGAGCGGGTCCTGCGCCCCGCAGGCGACCAGGCCGGCGGCTGCGGCGGCGCCGGCGGCACCGGCGAGCAGGCGCCGCCGGGTGAGTGCGGAACGGGACTGCGCAGGAGAGGACTGGGCAGGCGAGGACTGGGCAGGCGAGGACTGGGCAGGGGAGGACTGCGCAGGGGGGAACTGCGCAGCACGGGGCGGGAGGATCGAACGGGAAGTCATCTCCGCACGGATTCTACCGGCGATCAGAGTGCGTCGATGGCAGCCTGCAGCCGGGCGGTCACCTCGTCGGCGACGGCGGCCAGTTCGGGGTTGTCGTCGACGACGGTGACCATCAGTTCCGGGTTCATCGCCTCGACGATGCTGGTGCCCGGACGACCGGTGTCCGCCCGCACCACCACGTTGCACGGCAGCAGCAGACCGATCTGCTTCTCGGCGCTGACCGCGCGGTGCGCCATCGGCGGATTACAGGCGCCGAGAATGACGTACTCCTCCATGTCGACGTCGATCTTGGTCTTCAGGGTGGCGGCCATGTCGATTTCGGTGAGCACCCCGAAACCCTGGTCGGCCAGGGCCGCCCGGGTCCGGGTGATCGTCTCGGGGACGCTCGCGTCGACGGTGGTGGACAGTGCGATCTTCATGATGGGTTCTCCGTGTTCTCAGGCCAGGGCCAGGAACAGCTTCTCGAGCTGTTCGATGTCGAGGCTCTCGCCGCCGGCCGAGTCCTCCTCGACCATGCATTCGCGCAGCCCGGTGGCGACGATCTTGAATCCGGCCCGGTCCAGCGCCCGGGACACCGCGGCGAGCTGGGTGACCACGTCCTTGCAGTCGCGGCCCTGCTCGATCATCGAGATCACGCCGGCCAGCTGGCCGTGCGCCCGGCGTAGCCGGTTGAGGATGGTGCTGATGGCTTCGTCGTCGCCGATCATGACGATTTCTCCTTATACATTCGGGTCCGCCGGTGGCCGGCACCTGCCATTGTATGCCCCTTGGGGTATCAATGGCGGAAACTGATCTCGGGCAGGACGGCGGCCAGCCAGCGCGGGCTCCACCAGGCGCCGTGTCCGGAGAGCCGCAGCAGGGCCGGCAGCAGGATCAGTCGGATGAGCACGGCGTCGAGCAGCACGGCGACCCCGAGGATGATGCCCATCTCCTTCGGCGGCAGCGGATCGGCGAGGGCGAAGGTGAAGAACACCGCGACCATCACCGCGGCCGCCGCGAAGATGATCCGGCCGGAGTACGCCATCGAATCGATCTGGGCGCGATGCGGATCGTCGGTCCGTTCGTAGTGCTCCTTGGCGGTCGCCAGCAAGAAGACCGTGTAGTCCATGGCGATCGCGAAGATCATCGCGAAGAAGAACACCGGTCCCCAGCCGTTCAGGAAGCCCTGCGGCTCGAAGCCGAGCAGTCCGGCGGCGAGCCCGTCCTGGAAGATCAGCCGGGCGACACCGAACGCCGCCGCGGTGGAGAGCAGACTGACGACGGTGCCGAGCAGCGCGATCACCGGTGCCCGCAGTGCGATCAGCAGCAGCAGGAATCCGAGCACCAGGATGGTCGCCGCAACTCGCGGGAACCAGGTGTTCAGGGCGGACTGCAGATCCAGGTTCTCGGCTGGAGCGCCGCCGACGAGGGCGGACGCCGGCAGCTGGTTCCGCAGGCTCTCGAGGATGCCGGACAGCTCCTCGCTCGACGGGTCCACTGCGGGCACCGCCTGGATCATGGTCAGCCCGGAGCCGTCCGACGCCGGATGCGCGGGCAGAACCGACGCGATTCCGTGCGTGTCGCCGGCGATCGAGGCGGTGACGTCCGCGTCGTCGTCGGGGACGACGATCGTGAGCATGCCGGGCGCTCCGTCGCCGAATTTCTCGGCGACGAGCTCGTAGCCCTGCCGGACCGGGGCGTCGTCGGGGACGACGGTGATCGACGGCATGGCCACCTTCAGGCCGAACACCGGGACTGCCAGTGCGATCAGGATGATCAGCGAGACGGCGGCGAGCGGCCACGGATGCCGGTGTAGCAGCCGTCCCCACTGCTCGAAGCGCGGGGAGGCGCCGTGCCGGCCCTTGGCCCACGGCAGCGAACCGGCGTTGACCTTCTCGCCCAGGCGCGAGAGCACGGCCGGCAGCAGTGTCATGCTCGCGGCCAGCACGAAGCCGACGGCCGTCATGATGCCGATCGCCATGGTGCGGACGGCGGGTGCCGGAACCAGCAGCACCGCGGAGAGACTGACCAGGACGGTGAGCCCGGAGAGCAGGATCGCCTTGCCCGCGGTGTCCATGGTCTCCGCCGTGGCCGCCAGCCGGGCGGCGCGCGGATCCTCGTCCCGGTCGCGGACGGCCAGGGCCGCCCGGAAGCGCGAGACGATGAACAGGGCGTAGTCGATGCCCAGTGCGAGGGCGAACATCATCGCGAAGTTCATCGCCCACACCGACACCGGCAGGAGGCTGTTCAGCAGGACCAGACCGCCGGCGGAGGCCACCAGCCCGGCCAGGGTGAGCAGCAGCGGGAGTCCGGCGGCCACCAGCGACCCGAAGGCGATGATCATGATGGCCAGGGTGACCGGCCACGAGATCATCTCGGCCTTGATCATCGCGTCGTGGTTGGCCTTGTTGAAATCGCTCCACAGCGCCGACGAGCCGGTGGGGAAGACGTCGACCTGGTCGGTGGACAGCCCGGTGAGCTGTTCCTTGTGGTCGTCGACGGCCTTGACCATGTCGTCGGTGCTCGAAGCGGCGCCGACGATCGCGATGGCCGTGGTGCCGTCCGGGGAGACGGTCGTTCCGGGCGTGGGCGCGATGACCTGATCGGCGAACCGGCTGTCGGTGGCGACGAGCCGGCGCAGGTGGCCGACGGTGGTGTCGATGGTCTCCTGACTCAGCTGCCCGCCGTCCTTGGCGGTGATGACCACCTGGACGGCCGACGAGGCGTTGCCGCCGAAGTGTTCCTGGGCGAGCTCGCGCACCTGGACCGACTCCGAGCCGTTCGCCTGCCAGCCGGCTCCCGCCAGTGACGAGAAGACGCTCGGCGCGGCGACGCCCAGGCCGATCACCAGCACCGCCCACACGGCGAAAACCCAGCGGCGGTGGGTGCCGGCCCACAGGCCGAGCCGGGCCATCGGTCCGGGAGCGGACGCCTGATCGGGGCCCGGTGTGGTCTCCGCGGGTGCGGAATCGGTGTCGACACTCATCGCCGCCAGCCTTTCGACTAATACCTATGGGGGTATGCATTTCAATGCTCCGAAAAGATACCCCCAAGGGTATTTTCACGCAACCGTGAGCGGCGCTAGCCGCTTAGATGGGTGGTCACGATCGCCCGTGTAGTGCTCAGCGGTCGGCGCCGTCGTGAAGCTGCGCGGAGGGGCGTTGATCCGTCGCTGATTCGGGTCCACGTACCGACAGCAACTAGACTCGTCGACGTGGGAAAACCTGCCATCAGCAATGTCCTGGCCAGTCGCTACGCCTCGGCTGATCTCGCCGAGATCTGGTCGCCGAACAACAAGATCATCCTGGAGCGGCGGCTCTGGATAGCGGTGCTGAAAGCCCAGCGCGAACTGGGTATCGACGTACCCGACGGTGCCATCGAGGACTACGAGAAGGTGGTCGACCGGGTGGACCTGAACTCGATCGCCGAGCGCGAGCGGGTCACCCGGCACGACGTGAAGGCCCGCATCGAGGAGTTCAACGACCTCGCCGGTCACGAGCAGATCCACAAGGGCATGACCAGCCGCGATCTCACCGAGAACGTGGAGCAGCTGCAGGTCCTCAGCTCGCTGCAGTACGTGCGCAGTCACTCGATCGCCGTCCTCGCGCGCATCACCGAACGCGCCGCGGCCTACCGGAGCACGGTGATGGCCGGCCGCAGCCACAACGTGGCCGCGCAGGCCACCACCCTCGGCAAGCGCTTCGCCAGCGCCGCCGACGAACTGATGGTGGCGCTGCGCCGGGTCGACGAGCTGATCGCGCGCTACCCGTTGCGCGGCATCAAGGGGCCGATGGGCACCAGCCAGGACATGCTCGATCTGCTCGACGGCGACGCCGCCAAACTCGCGCTGCTCGAGGAGAAGGTGGCCGCCCACCTCGGCTTCTCGCAGGGCTTCACCTCGGTGGGCCAGGTGTATCCGCGCTCGCTGGACTACGACGTGCTCTCGGCACTGGTGCAGCTGGCCGCCGGGCCGTCGTCGCTGGCCACCACCATCCGGCTGATGGCCGGCCACGAACTGGTCACCGAGGGCTTCCAGCCCGGGCAGGTGGGCAGCTCTGCCATGCCGCACAAGATGAACACCCGCAGCTGCGAGCGGGTCAACGGACTCGCGGTGATCCTGCGCGGCTACGCCTCGATGGCCGGCGAGCTCTCCGGCGTGCAGTGGAACGAGGGCGACGTCTTCTGTTCGGTGGTGCGCCGGGTGGCCCTGCCGGATGCCTTCTTCGCCATCGACGGCCTCACCGAGACCTTCCTGACCGTGCTCGACGAGTTCGGCGCCTACCCGGCGGTGATCGCCAACGAGCTCGACCGCTACCTGCCCTTCCTGGCCACCACCAAGGTACTGATGGCCGCGGTCCGCGCCGGAGTGGGCCGGGAGACCGCGCACGAGGCGATCAAGGAGAACGCCGTCGCCGTGGCCCTGGCCATGCGTGAGCAGGGCCGCGAACCGGACCTGCTCGACCGGCTGGCTGCCGACGATCGGCTGCCGCTGACGCGTGAGCAGCTCGACGCGCTGATCGCGGACAAGTCCGCGTTCACCGGGGCCGCCGGAGATCAGGTCGACGCGGTGATCGCCGCCGCGAGCGGATGGATCGACGCCGACCCGCAGTCGGCCGCCTACCGGCCCGCCCCGATCCTGTAGCTCCCCGAACCAACGACGAACCGAAGAAAGGGAATCCGCTGATGCGTCCCGCCCTGTCCGACTACCGGCATGTGGCCTCCGGCAAGGTCCGCGACATCTACGAGATCGATGCGCAGACGCTGCTGCTGGTCACCTCCGACCGGATCAGCGCCTACGACCACATCCTCGAGACCCCCATCCCGGACAAGGGGCGGATCCTCACCGCGGCCAGCTTCTTCTGGTTCGACGAGCTCACCGTGCCCAACCATCTGGCGGGCGGGCCTGAGGACGAGCGCATCCCGGCCGCTCTGGTGGGCCGGTCGATGGTGGTGCGGAAGCTGCCGATGGTGGCCGTCGAATGTGTGGCGCGCGGCTACCTCACCGGTTCGGGACTGATCGATTACCGGGCCACTGGCAGTGTCTGCGGCGTGAGACTTCCCGCCGGACTGGGGGAGTCGGACAAGCTGCCCCAGCCGATCTTCACCCCGGCCACCAAGGCCGAGCTGGGCGACCACGACGAGAACGTGAGCTTCGACCAGGTCGCCGAACAGGTGGGCGAGGATCTGGCCAAGACCCTTCGCGACCTGACCCTGGACATCTACGGCCGGGGCGCCGATCTCGCACATGAGCGCGGAATCATCCTGGCCGACACCAAGTTCGAGTTCGGGCGGGCGCCGGACGGTTCGCTGGTACTGGCCGACGAGGTGCTGACGCCCGACTCCTCGCGCTACTGGGAGGCCGCGACCTACACGCCCGGGCAGGTGCAGCCGAGCTTCGACAAGCAGATCGTCCGCAACTGGCTCACCGGGCCGGACTCGGGCTGGGACCGGCACGGACAGACGCCGCCGCCACCCCTGCCCGACGACATCGTCGAGCGCACCCGGGCCCGGTACATCGAAGCCTACGAACGCATCTCGCAGCTCAGCTTCGCCGACTGGCCGGACGCGCTCGATGCCTGAATCCCCTGTGCCTGCAACCCCGACTGCTGCAACCCCGACTGCTGCAACCCCGACTCCTGAAGCGCCGGTGCCGGACCGGACGGTTCCGCCGATCGCCAAGAAGGTCCCGGTCCACCGTGAGTACCACGGCGACGTCTTCGTCGACGACTACGAATGGCTGCGGGACCGCGACGATCCCGAGGTGATCGCCTACCTCGAGCAGCAGAACGAGTTCACCGAGACGGCGACCGCCGGACAGGCCCCATTGCGGGAGGCGGTCTTCAACGAGATCCGTTCGCGCACACAGGAAACCGACATGTCTGTGCCGATCCGATCGGAGCGGCACTGGTACTACACCCGCACCGTCGAAGGGCTCCAGTACGGCATCCGCTGCCGCTGCCCGATCTCCGGCGACGATGACTGGACGCCGCCGCAGGTCACTCCCGGTGAGGAGCTCCCCGGCGAAGAGGTCCTGCTCGATTCGAACGAGCTCGCCGAGGGGCACGACTTCTTCGCCCTCGGCGCCTGCTCGGTGAGCCTGGACGGCCGCTGGCTGGCCTACAGCACCGACCTGGTGGGCGACGAGCGCTACACCCTGCGGATCAAGGACCTGCAGACCGGCGAGCTGCTCGACGACGTCATCGCCGGCACCGCGGGCGGGGCCACCTGGAGCCCGGACGCGAAGCACCTGTTCTATCTGACCGTCGACGAGGCCTGGCGCCCCGACACCGTCTGGCGGCACGACGTGGGTGCCGGCACCGCCGACACCCGGGTGTTCTATGAGCCCGACGAGCGCTTCTGGGTGGGCGTGGGTGCCACGCACAGCGAGAAGTACCTGGTGATCGGGTGCGGCTCCAAGATCACCAGCGAGAACTTCGTCCTCGACGCGAGCGAGCCGACCGGCGAGTTCGTCAGCGTCGCCGGCCGGACCGACGGCGTCGAGTACTCGGTGGAGCACGCCGTGCTCGGCGGCGAGGACCTCTTCGTCATCGTGCACAACGGACCCACCGCCACCGGTCCGGCCGTCGACTACGCCGTCGACGTGATGCCGGTGGGCCGCCCGGACGAGCGGCGCGAGTGGATCGCCCACGACCCGTCCCGGCGCATCGAGGACGTCGACTGCTTCCAGGACTATCTGGTGCTGTCCTACCGGCAGGATGCGCTGCCCCGGCTGGCGATCGCCGATCTGCGCGGCCGCCCCGAGCTGCCCGGAATCGACGACTTCGTACCGGTGGTCTTCGACCAGGAGCTGTACTCGGTGGGCCTGGGGGCCAACGCCGAGTGGGACACTCCGGCACTGCGCATCGGCTACGGCAGCTTCGTCGACCCCGCGCAGGTGCTGAATCTGGACGTGCGCAGCGGCGAGCTGACGCTGCTCAAGGAGCAGCCGGTGCTCGGCGGTTACGATCCGGCCCGCTACCGCGCCGACCGCGAGTGGGTCACCGCCGCCGACGGCACGCAGATTCCGATCTCGATCATCCGCAGGGCCGATCTGCCCGACGGTCCGGCGCCGCTGCTGCTCTACGGCTACGGGGCCTACGAGGCGCCGATGGATCCGGGCTTCTCCGTCAGCCGGCTCTCACTGCTCGATCGCGGCATGGTCATGGTGATCGCGCACGTCCGGGGCGGCGGCGAGATGGGCCGGAACTGGTACGAGAACGGCAAAGAGCTCACCAAGAAGAACACCTTCACCGACTTCGTCGACGTCGCCCGGCATCTGATCGCCGCCGGCCGGACCACCCCGGAACAGTTGGTGGCCGACGGCGGCTCGGCGGGCGGGCTGCTGGTGGGCGCGGTGACCAACCTGGCTCCGGAGCTCTTCGCCGGGGTGCTCGCCGAGGTGCCCTTCGTCGACGCCCTGACCTCCATGCTCGACCCGGAGCTGCCGCTGACGGTGATCGAATGGGATGAGTGGGGCGATCCCCTGCACGATCCCGAGGTCTACCGGTACATGCGCGAGTACAGCCCGTACGAGAACGTCGCCGCCCGGCCGTATCCGGAGATCCTGGCGATGGCCTCGCTCAACGACACCCGGGTGATGTTCACCGAGGCGGCCAAATGGGTCGCTGCACTGCAGGAGAAGACCACCTCCGGCAAGCCGGTGCTGCTGCGCACCGAGATGTCCGCGGGGCACGGCGGCCGCACCGGCCGCTACCGGGTGTGGGAGGAGACCGCCTTCGTCTACGCGTGGATCCTCACCGTGTCCGGCGCCGCCGCGCGCTGAGCGCGACCGGCCGTGCGCCCTATGCCCGCCGGTTCCGCTCAGCCCTCGCCGGCCAGGGCGAACCGGCCGTCGTCGGTCAACTCCACCAGGCCGTCGGTGAGCAGCGAGTCCAGGGCGCGGTCGCGCTGGGCGGTGTCGGTGGTCCAGGCCAGATCCAGGCGGGTGCGTTCGACCGGCCCGCTGGTGTCGCGCAGCACGTCGAGCAGCCGTCCGCGCACCTGCCGGTCGGTGCCCTCGTAGCGCTGGCTGCGCCGGGCCGGGATGCCCGCGTCCGGCCGGCCGCGGGCCAGCCAGCGGCAGTCTGCGGCGATCGGGCAGATCGTGCAGTCCGGGTTGCGGGAGGTGCACACCAGCGCACCGAGCTCCATCAGGGCCGCCGAGAACTCCGGTGCCGTCGCGGCGAGCGTCCCGTCCTGCTCGCGCGGTGCGAGCCGCTCCGCATCGGCCAGATCCGCTTTGCTCGGCGATCCGGGCTGGGCCTGCCCGTGCACCGCCCGGGCGATCACCCGCCGGACATTGGTGTCGACGACCGGCACCGCCTGGCCGTAGGCGAAACAGGCCACCGCGCGGGCCGTGTAATCGCCGATGCCGGGCAGTGACAGCAGTACGTCGACGTCGTCGGGAACGCGGTCATCATGTTGTGCCGCAATGACTTTCGAGCATTCGTGCAGCCGGAGTGCGCGGCGAGGATAGCCGAGCTTCCCCCATGCGCGCAGCACCTCGCCGGCCGGCTCGGCGGCCATCGCCGACGGCACCGGCCAGCGCTGCACCCACCGGGTCCAGGGCTCGATCACCCGTGCCACCGGAGTCTGCTGCAACATGATCTCGCTGATCAGGATCTGCCACCCGGATATGCCGGGTTCCCGCCACGGCAGCTCCCTTTTTGCCAGCCCGAACCAGGTCAGGACGGTGGCCGGTGGCACACTAGAGGACATGCAAGGACTCACCCCACAGGCAGCCTGGAACGTCATCAAAGAGGGAAACGATCGTTTCGTTCGCGGTGATTCCATACATCCCAGCCAGGGTACGGCGGACCGGGCCAAGCTGGTGAACGGGCAGTCTCCGCATGTGGTGCTGTTCGGTTGCGGTGACTCGCGGGTGGCCGCCGAGGTGATCTTCGACCAGGGGCTCGGCGACATGTTCGTGGTCCGCACCGCCGGTCACGTCATCGACTCGTCGGTGCTCGGCAGTATCGAGTTCGCCGCCGAACTCCTCGAGGTGCCGCTGATCGTGGTTCTCGGTCACGACAGCTGCGGCGCCATCTCGGCCAGCCTCAACGCATTGAACAAGGACGAGCTGCCGCCGGGATACATCCGCTCGATCGTCGAGCGGGTCATGCCGAGCCTGCTGCTCGGCCGCAGCGAGGGCCTCGAGCGGGTCGACGAGTTCGAGGCGCGGCACGTGGTGGAGACCGGCAAGCTGCTGGTCGAGCGCAGCCGCATCATCGCCGAGCGCGTCGCCGACGGCCGGCTGGCGATCATGGGGCTGAACTACCACCTCAGTGACGGCAAGGTCACCTGCTCGGGCAGTATCGGCCAGGTCACCGAATAGCCCTGCGCGGCGGCGGACGTCGCCGTGGTTCCTGTGATCTCGCCCGGAACCCGCGACACGCCGCTCTTCCTGGGCGCCGGCCTGCCGCGGCGGCGATACCGTGGCAGACGTGATCGAACCACCTCAGGGACCCTTGCCGACGGAGGTCTACTGGCGTCGTCGGCTGCTGGCCGGCGGCATCGCCGTCGTCGTGGTCGCGGTGGTCATCGGTCTGATCGTCTGGGCCGGCTCCAGCGGTGGCGGCGACGACAACAGCACCAGCAAGAACGCGGCCGTCGGCTCGTCGGTGGAGAGTGCTCCGGCCACCACCGAACCGGAGGCGCCCGCGACGGGTGAGAGCCCCGCCGATGCGCCGGCGCAGACCAGTGCGTCGGAGTCCGCAGCGCCGTCTGAGAACCCCGCCCAGACCACCCCCGCCCAGGGGCAGGAGGGTGCGGCTCAGTGCACCGATCAGGCGCTTTCGGTGGTTCTGTACACCGACAAGCCCACCTACACCCGCGGCGATCAGCCGGTGTTCACCATCGTCACCACCAACGGTGGTCTGGCCGACTGCTCGCGTGATGTGGGCAAGGCCTCGCAGAATGTGATCGTCCGCTCGCTCGACGGCACCCGCACCCTGTGGTCGGCGCAGGACTGCGCCCCGGACAAGACCGTGAACCACACCGTGCTGAAGCCGGGACAGCAGGTCACCGACGACGTGACCTGGTCGGGTACCACCAGCAATCCCGGCTGCACCAAGGCTCGCACCGAGATCCCGGTGGGCGCGTACCAGGCCGTCGCCAAGGTCGGTGAGCGCGAATCCGCGCCGATCACCTTCAACGTGGTGGCGCCCGCACAGCAGTAACCGTCTGCCGGTCGCCCGGGGTCAGTCGAAGCGTTCGATGCTCGACTCGGCGAGCCGGGACAGCCCCTCCCGGATGTGCCGGGCCCAGATGGATCCGATGCCCTCGACGGCCTGCAGGTCGGCCGCACTGCTCGCCAGCAGCGACTGCAGGGTGCCGAACTCGCGGACCAGCCGGTCGATGTGCCCGAACTGGAGGCGCGAGATGCGGGCCAGCAGCCGGTAGCCGCGCGGGCTCATCGGCATGTCCTGGGCCTCGAGGGTGGTGGGGTAACCGAAGGCGCCGGCCACCATCGTCAGGTCCAGCAGCTCCGCATTGGACAGCCCCTCCATCGCGTCGAGGATCTGCCGCACCTGCTCGGTGCTCGCCGGTTCCGGGCTGGGCTGGTAGTCGCGCACCAGCAGCTCGCTCATGATGTCGTTGTCGGCGGTCAGCTCCTCGAGCTGCAGGGCCACCTGGCGGCCGTTGACGCCCAGTTCCAGGACGTACTCGTCGATCTCCACACCCACCCGGCGGACCATCTCCATCCGCTGCGCCGCGCTCATCGCATCGCGCAGCAGCACATAGTCCTCGATCTCGGCGCGGGAGAGCTGGGCGCTCACCTCGTCGAGCCGGGCCTTGTAGCGTTCGAGCGTCGCCAGCGCCACATTGGCGCGCGAGAGGATCGCGTCCGGGCTCTCGACCACCCGCCGCTGACCACCGGCGTAGACGCTGACGATGGACATCGAGGCGCTCACCGAGATGACCGGTGCGCCGGTCTGAATGGCGGTGCGCTCGGCGGCCCGATGCCGGGTGCCCGATTCGCTGGTGGGGATCGCCGGGTCGGGGACCAGTTGCACGTTGGCGCGGACGATGCGCTTGCCGTCGGTGGAGAGCACCACCGCTCCGTCCATCTTGGCCAGCTCCCGCAGCCGGGTCGGTGCGAACTCGACGTCCAGGTGGAAGCCTCCGTCGCAGATCCGTTCGGTGTCCGATTCGTGGCCGAGCACGATCAGGGCGCCGGTGCCGCCGCGCAGAATGCGTTCGAGGCCGTCGCGCAGGCCCGTGCCCGGAGCCACCCGGCGCAGCGTCGAACGGAGCAGTTCCGCCCCGGAGTCCTCAGCCATCGTGTCCCTAACTGTCTCTGCCCCGGTTCCCGGCCCGGCCGCCGATTGAGGCGGGGAGTGTTCTGACGACTAGCGTAACCGGATGTGAAGAATGCGTTCGAGCTGCCCGCCGACCCGGATCCGCTCACCCGCCACCCCAAGGCGGCCGCTCCGGGGCGATCGATCAAGCTGCACGACCGGCACTGCTTCGGCTGCGGCGAGATGGCGCCGGTAGGGCTGCACCTGGACGTGCTGGCCGGTGAGGGCATCACCACCACGGCTCAGCTCACCGTTGAGCCGTGGATGGCCGGCGGACCGGGGATGATGCACGGCGGGCTGCTGTCGACCGCCTTCGACGAGGTGATGTCGCAGACCCCGCTGCTGGCCGGGGTCCCCGTGGTCACCGGCAACCTGGAGGTGGACTTCCTCAAACCGGTCCCGGTGGGCGAGGTGCTGCATCTGGAGTGCGAGGTGCTGGCCCGCAAGCGGCGCAAGCTGTTCACCCGGGCGATAGCCCACCTGGGCGACCGGGAGCAGCCGGTGGCCGCGGCCGAGGCGATCTTCATCCAGATCAACATCAAGGAGCACTGGGCCGAGTACCGGGACGTGGGCGCCGAGTCGCGGCCCTGATCCGCGGCCGTGACCCCGTCGGCGACACCGGCCGGGATCAGAACGGGGCGTCGTCGTAGTCCGACGGCACCGGCCGCAGGGCCGGACGCTTCGCAGCTCGTGGGGGCTCCTGCTTCGCGGGCCGCTTCGGCGCTCGCCGGCGCTCGGGCAGCGGCGCCGACGGCACCGCCGCCCGCACCGCCTCACCCAGATCACGCACCCGGATCACGTCGATGCCCGACGGCAGATCCTCATCGGTTCCGGCCGGCACGATCACCCGGCGCAGCCCGAGCCTTTTGGCCTCGGCCACCCGGCGCGCCGTCGACGGCACCCGGCGGATCTCGCCGGCCAGCCCCACCTCGCCGATCGCCGCGGTCTCCCGTGGGATCGGCTGATGTTTCTGGGCCGAGTAGAGCGCCAGCAGAATGGCCAGGTCGGCGGCCGGCTCGGTGACCCGCATGCCGCCGACCGTGGACGCGTACACCTCGTGCTGGCTGGCGGGGACCCCGCAGTGCTGCTCGGCGACGGCGAGCATCATCGCCACCCGTGACGAGTCGAGACCCGACACCGCGCGCCGGGGCGAGGCCATCGAGCTGGTGTTCATCAGCGTCTGAATCTGGCCGACCATCGCGCGCCGCCCGTCGAGCACCACCATCGCGACGCTGCCGGGCACGTCGTCGTCGTGCTGGTGCATGAAGATTCCCGACGGATCGCTCACCTCGTGGATGCCGTCGGCGCGCTGCTCGAAGCAGCCGACCTCGTCGGAGGCGCCGAACCGGTTCTTGACCCCGCGCACCAGCCGCAGTGAGGAATGCCGATCGCCCTCGAAGGCCAGCACCACGTCCACCAGGTGCTCGAGCGAGCGGGGCCCGGCCACGGTGCCGTCCTTGGTCACGTGCCCCACCAGGACCACCGCGACCCCGGTGTTCTTGGCCAGCGAGACCAGGGCGGTGGTCACCGCGCGAATCTGGGTGACCCCGCCGGTCACCCCGTCGCTTCCGGTGGCCACCATCGTCTGCACCGAGTCGACGATGAGCAGACTGGGACGGACCTGATCGACGTGGCCGAGCACGGTGGCCAGATCGGTCTCCGCGGCGAGATAGATCTTCTCGTGCACCGCGTCGGTGCGTTCGGCGCGCAGCCGCACCTGGCCGGCCGACTCCTCACCGGTCACGTACAGCGCCGTGCGCCCCTGCCGCGCCCAGTGCTTGACCGTCTCGAGCAGCAGGGTGGACTTGCCCACTCCCGGCTCGCCGGCCAGCAGCACCACCGAGCCGGGGACCACGCCGCTGCCGAGAACCCGGTCGAACTCGGCGATCCCGGTGGGATTCGCGCCGGCGGCGTTCGCGTCGATCTCGGTGATCGGCCGGGCCGGGCTGCTCGGCGCGACCGCGGTGGCGCCGCGGCCGCCGGCCGCGACGGCGGCCGCCGGTGCCGACTCCTCGATCGAGCCCCACTCGCCGCAGTCCGGGCACCGCCCCACCCATTTGGGCACCTGATGCCCGCAGGCCGAGCACCGGAACACCGACTTCGATTTCGCCACCAGCCCACTGTAGGACGCGGCCCCGACAGAGCCGGGACGCCCGCCGGTCACAGGGTGCGAGACACATTTGTAGGTGGCGGTCCGGTTAGGCGCTGATCGGTGTGGTTGGTGTCTGGTTGTGGTGGTGGGTCCAGATGGTGTCGAGGCGGTTGCTGGCGTGTTCGGCTCGGAGGGTGAGGATGCCGGTGGCGCCGGGGATGTTCCAGTGCATGCCGGAGAGTTTCAGGCGGGCTCCGGCGAGGGATTGGCAGCCGGCTTCGATGACGCCGGAGCCGATGAAGAAGCCGTGGCTGCGGAAGTAGTCGTAGCGCATGCGG
>NZ_JBJURU010000022.1:0-30628 GCF_046098115.1 Gordonia sp. VNK21
TCATGGACTGCGGAGGGCGTGCGCCACGGCGCGAGTGCGGTCGACAACTCGGCCGCGAGGCCGCTGCCCTCGACTGTTCGGGTCAACAGGATGGTTCCGGCGTGGGACACGAGGTTCTCGCCGTCGCCGGTGGCGCGGATGTGTGGGTAGAACACGGTAGAGTTACTCACCAGAAAGGTGCTCCCTCGCTCTGACGTAATCGGACTGTCGCAAGAACGATTATCGCAGGTGAGAGCACCTTTCTTCATGCATCAGGGTCGGCGAGTCGAATTCACCGATGAAAGAACCAGGCTAGCGGGTGACTTCGATATCTTCAGCGTCGGCGGGCGTCTTCGCCGAGGCGCCGGCAGAGCCGGACATCGGCACCGGGCGCGGTGACCGCACGCCGCTGTGGCGGCGGGTGGCCACCGGTGTCGGCCTGCCGCTCGCATCGGTACTGGTCTTCCTCGGACTGTGGCAGCTCGCCGCGGTCAGCGGGATCTGGACCGAGACCTTCGTTCCACCGCTCGGGAAGGTCTGGCAGGCCTTCATCGACACCTCCACCACCCACGACGGGGTCCGCGGCTATGGCGGCTACCTGCTGTGGGAGCACCTGTACATGACGCTGCGCCGGGTCTTCTTCGGCGTGCTGATCGGTATCGGCGCCGGTGTGGCGATCGGCGTGGCGATGGGCACGGTGCCCTGGCTGCGCCGGCTGGTCGAACCGTGGCTCACCTTCCTGCGCGCACTGCCGCCGCTGGCCTACTTCTTCCTGCTGGTGATCTGGCTCGGCATCGACGAGTCGCCCAAGATCACCCTGCTGGCGCTGTCGGCGCTGCCGCCGGCGGCGGTGGCCACGACGGCCGCGGTCGCCGCGACCCCCAAGGCCCTCACCGAAGCTGCAGTGGCCCTGGGCGGTTCGCGACGGCAGGTGCTCGCCGACGTGGTGGTGCCCTCGGCTCTGCCGGAGACCTTCACCGGAATCCGGCTGGCCGTCGGCCTGGCCTACTCGTCGGTGGTGGCGGCCGAGCTCTTCAACGGCATCCCCGGCATCGGCGGCGTGGTCAAGGACGCCTCCAACTACAACAACACCCCGGTGGTGCTCGTCGGCATCGTCGCGATCGGGCTGTCGGGTCTGGTCATCGACGGTCTGCTGCGGCTGGCGGAGCGACGGCTGGTGCCGTGGCGCGGAAAGGTCTGAGACGATGACTGCCCCTAAACCCTCCGGCGCCGTCCGCCGTGGACTCCTGGCCGTACTGCTCGCTGTGGCCGTCCTGGTCGCGGCCACGGCGTGCGCCATCTCCAAATCCGGCTACGACCCGGACAAGCCCACCATCCGGCTGGCCTACCAGACCTTCCCGAGCGGCGACCTGGTGGTGAAGAACAAGCGGTGGCTCGAAGAAGCGCTGCCGGACTACAACATCGAGTGGACCAAGTTCGATTCGGGCGCCGACATCAATACCGCCTTCGTCGCCAAGAAGGTGGACTTCGGCGCCATCGGCTCGGCGCCGGTCGCCCGCGGGCTGGCCGACCTGCACATCGGCTACCAGATCGCCTTCGTGCTGGATGTGGCCGGCGAGAACGAGGCGCTCATCGCCCGCAACGGCACCGGCATCGAGAAGGTGGCCGATCTGCGTGGCAAGCGGGTGGCGACGGCGTTCGCGTCGACCTCGCACTACAGTCTGCTGACCGCGCTGCGGCAGGCCGGCGTGAACCCGTCAGAGGTCGACATCGTCGACCTGCAGCCGCAGGCCTCGTATGCGGCCTGGCAGCGCAAGGACATCGACGCGGTGTACACCTGGCTGCCCACCCTCGACGAGGTGCGCAAGGACGGCAAGCAGATCATCTCCAGCCGGGAGCTGGCCGGCAACGGCAAGCCGACGCTGGACCTGGGGGTGGCGTCGACGGAGATCATCGAGAGCAAACCCGAGGTGGTGGATGCCTGGCGCAAGGTGCAGGCCCGCGCCCTGGCACTGATCCACTCGGATCCGAAGGCCGCCGCGGCGGCGGTGGCCGCCGAGATCGGTACCGACGAGGAGGATGCGGCGGCGCAGCTGGCGCAGGGCACCTTCCTGACGATCGAGCAGCTCACCTCGCCCGAATGGCTCGGCACGCAGGGCAAGCCCGGCGATGTGGCCGAGGCGGTGCACAGCGCGGCGCAGTTCCTCAAGGACCAGAACCAGATCCCGTCGGTGCCGCCGCTGGCGGACTTCTCCGCGGCGATCTACACGGAAGGACTTCCCGGTGTCTTCGACAACATCAACTGACTCGGATCCGGCCGCCGCCCCGGCCGCCCCGGCCCGCGGCGCGGTCTCGATCAGCGGGGCCGTCCGCGAGTACGGGCGCGGCGACAACCGCGTGCGTGCGCTGGGTCCGGTGGACCTGCAGATCCCGGCCGGGGACTTCGTCGTGCTGGTGGGCCCGTCCGGGTGCGGCAAGTCGACGCTGCTGCGGCTGGTGGCCGGATTCGAGCCGCCCACCGACGGCACCGTGCAGGTGGACGGCGCGCCGCCAGTGCCCGGCCACAGCTCCGGGGTGGTCTTTCAGCAGGCCCGGCTGTTCCCGTGGAAGACGGTGGGCGGCAACGTGTCCCTGGCGCTCAAGTACGCCGGCGTGCCCCGCGCGGAGCGGCGCGACCGGGCCGACGAACTGCTCGACCGGGTGGGCCTGGCCGGCACCTACGACCGGCGGATCTGGGAGATCTCCGGCGGCCAGCAGCAACGGGTGGCGATCGCCCGCGCGCTGGCCGTGCCCACCTCGCTGCTGCTGATGGACGAGCCGTTCGGCGCGCTCGACGCGTTGACCCGCGAACGCCTGCAGGCCGATGTCCGCGAGGTGGACGCCGAGTCCGGCCGGACCACCGTCTTCGTCACGCATTCGCCGGAGGAGGCCGCGTTCCTCGGTTCGCGGATCGTGGTGCTCTCGGGGCGGCCCGGAACGGTGGCGCGCGACATCCGGTCCACGCTGCCGCGCACCGACGTCGACCCGGATGAGCTTCGTGAGCGGCGCGACTTCGTCGAGCTGCGGGCAGAGATTTCGGCTGCGGTGAAATCCGCTGCGGCGCAGGAGAGGAGAGGTGACAGGCGATGACGGTTCAGGTGAGGAAGGCCGGGCCGGGGCCGGCCGGCGAGGTCTCGGTGGCGGCTTCTCCCCGCGCGGGTGTGGAACTGGATGTGCGCCGACTGGGGCCGCACATCGGTGCGCAGCTCCCCGGACTCGACGTGACGGCGCTGACCGATGCACAGATCTCGGCGGTGCGGCTGGCGCTGGCCGAGTTCAAGATGCTGGTTCTGCCCGGACAGTTCATCGACGACGCCGAGCACGTGCGGTTCGCGCAGCGGCTCGGCGAGGTGACCTTCGGCCATCCGGTGTGGGACAGCGGCGACGTGCCCGACGAGATCTATGAGCTCGACAGCGCCGACGGAGGATTCGCCGACGTCTGGCACACCGACGTCACCTTCATGCCGACTCCGCCGGCGGTCTCGGTGCTGCGCCCGGTGGTGCTGCCGCAGACCGGCGGCGACACCAACTGGGCCGACGGTGAGGCGGCCTACGCCTCGCTCGCCGAACCGGTGCGAAGGCTGGCCGACGAGCTGGTGGCCGTCCACGACGGCAACCGCGAGTTCGGCTACTACCTGCGCCGGCGGCGGTCGGGTCAGGGCAATGTGTGGGACGGCAGTCAGGTGACCGAGCTGCAGCCGGTGCGCCATCCGGTGGTGCGTGTACATCCGGAGACCGGCCGCAAGGCGCTCTTCGTCAACCCCGGCTTCACCTCGCACATCGAGGGCGTCTCGGATGCGGAGAGCCGGCACCTGCTCGACCTGTTCTACGCGCACCTGACCAAACCCGAGCACATCGTCCGGCACCGCTGGACCCTCGGAGATCTGGTGCTGTGGGACAACCGCAGCACCGCGCATTACGCGAACCGCGACTACACCGAGCACCGCGTCATGCACCGGGTCACTCTGCGCGGCGATCACCCGGTGGGGCCGCACGGTCTGGTCGACCCTTACGCCTGACATAGGGACTGCCGCCGCGATCGGGTAGCGGAAGTGGGCCCCAGGCCCCTTTCCGCTACCCGATTCGCGTGCTCATCCGCGGCATCGACCCCGGCCGGGCCGATGACCGGGTGTCTGCCGAACGAATGCCATCCCTGTGACCACCTGCGCGGCTGCGGGGTAGGTTTAGCCCACTGCGTACGAATCCGTCCGAAGGAGTGGCTGTGCCTGCCGAACCTGGGTCCACCATCGCCGGTTACCGCGTCATCGACCTGCTCGGCAGCGGCGGCATGGGCGAGGTCTACCTCGTCGAGAACCCGCAGCTCGGGCGGCGGGAGGCCATGAAGGTCGTCTCGGTGGCCGGCTCGTCCAACGCCGACTTCGCCCAGCGCTTCTCCAACGAGGCGCGCACGGTGGCGGCCCTCGACCACCCGAGCATCGTCACCGTCTACGCCTACGGGATCGACGGCGACCGTCCCTGGTTCACCATGAACCACGTCGACGGCGACGACCTGACCCATGTGCGGCTCACCCCGATCGAGGTGGGCCAGGTGCTCACCCAGGTCGGCGACGCCCTGGACTACGCGCACGGCCGCGGCGTGGTGCACCGCGACATCAAGCCCGCCAACATCGTGGTGACCCGCAACCCGGACGGCACCGTCAAGCGGGCGACGCTGCTCGACTTCGGGATCGCCAAGCTGGCCGACTCCCCGCAGCTGACCGCGGTGAACTCGGTGGTCGGCACCATGGCCTTCACCGCCCCCGAGGTGATCAGCGGACGGGCCGCCGACGCCCGCAGCGATCAGTACTCGCTGGCGTGCACCACCTACCAGCTGCTGGCCGGCAGCGCACCGTTCAAGGCCGACACCTCCTCGGGCGTGATGATGGCCCACCTCCAGCAGCCCGCGCCGTCGCTGGCCTCGGTGAACGCGTCCCTGGCGCCGATCGCCCCGGTGCTGTTGCGGGCGATGGCCAAGAACCCCGCCGAGCGCTATCCCGACGTCAGCACGTTCGCGGCCGAGTTCACCCGCGCGCTCGGGCACACCCAGGCCGGAGTCGCCACGACCATCGCTCCGGCGCCCGGCGGGGCGCCCGGTTCGGGACCGCAGCAGTATCCGGGATCGGGCCCGGTCTCGGCCCCCAACTCTCCGGCGCTGCACTCGCCGGCACCCCTGTACGCGGGCCCCGCCTCGCCGGCGCCGGGCTACCAGTCCGTTCCGCCGATGGGCTCGGGCCCCAATCAGCCGCCGCCGCAACAGTTCCCGTCCGGGCCGCAGCAGTATCCGGGCGCGCCGGGCTACGGGGCGCCGCAGTACGGACTGGCCGGGCAGGACGCCGGAGCCGCCGGTGGCGCCAAACGCAAGGGCGGCAAGGGCAAGTGGATCGTGCTGGCCGCGGTGATCGCGGTGATCGCCGTGGTCGGCGGCACCGCGCCGCTGTGGTGGCCGTCCTCGTCGGACGACGACGGCACACCGGTCCTCTCGTTCCCGGACCTGCAGGTGGCCACCAACTCGGTGAGCAGCTGCGCGATCAAGGACCAGCAGCTGTACTGCTGGGGCCAGAACACCAACGGCCAGCTCGGCGACGGCACCACCACCACCCGGCAGAGTCCGGCCGTGGTGAACGGTCTCGACTCGGTGACCACCGTGAACCTGGGCAGCTACTACGACCAGAGCGGCGAGTCGTACCGCACCACGGTGTGCGCCGCCGCCGACGGCAAGGCCTACTGCTGGGGCTCGAACGCCGCCGGTGAGGTGGGCGACGGCGCCACCTCGGACCGGATGTCGCCGTTCGAGGTGCCGGACCTGAGCGAGGTGCGCGCGGTGGTCACCGACTGGGGGACCAGCTGCGCCATCGCCGGCGACGACGGCACCGACGCCGTCTACTGCTGGGGCTACAACACGGCCGGTCAGGTGGGCAACGGCACCAAGGGCGACAACGTCAAGGAGCCGGTGAAGGTGAGCCTTCCGGCCGCGCCGGAGACCATCGTGACCCGCGCCGCCTCGGTGTGCGCGCTGCTGGTGAACCACGACCTGTACTGCTGGGGCGACAACAGCAGCGGTCAGCTCGGCGGCGGCGCGAGCCAGCCGCGGCCGACCCCGTCCAAGGTGGGCAACCTGGGCGTGGTGTCGTCGGTGGCCATGGGCGTGGTGACGCAGACCGGCGACGACGACAAGCCGCTCTACAAGATGAGCACCTGCGCGGTCTCCGACCAGAAGCTCTACTGCTGGGGTTACGGCGTGACCGCCAACGAGCCGGTCACCGTGCCGATGGAGATCACCGGGATCCCGGAGCCCAAGAACGTCGCCGTCGACGTCCGCACGGTCTGCGCGACCACGGCGACCGGCGCGGTCTACTGCCTGGGCAACAACAGTTACGGCCAGGTGGGCAACGGCGAGTTCAGCAAGGACACCCCGGTCTCCACGGCGGCCCAGGTGCACGACCTGATCGACGTCCGCTCGATCAGCATGAAGGACAGCACCGTCTGCGCGCAGAAGACCGATCTGGAGGTCCTCTGCTGGGGTGCGATCACCGACAGCGGTTCCGCCGAGCCGCGCACCTCCCCGCAGCCGATCACCCTCGGCTGATCGTCGGGCCGTGGTGAACGACGACGCGGACGCGACGGCCACCGACGAGGGCTTCCTGTCGGCCGGCGACTGGGAGCGGACCTGCGCCGTGAGTGCCGGACTCGGACTGCTCGGTGCCGCGATCGTGCTGGCGGTGGTCAGCGTGCTCGGCTCCGGCGGCGTCACCGACGACGACCTGCTGTTCGGCGACGTGCAGTGGCCGGTGAACCTGGCCGTGCTGATCGGCGGCTGCCTGACCCTCGCGTTCGCGGCAGCGTCCCTGGCGCTCCCGTGGCGCCGCGCCCTGGCGTGGCGTGCGGCGGCGGTGCTGACCGCCACCGGCACGGTGCTCGTGGTCATCGGCATGCTGGGCGCCTTCGGTCTGTTCGGGACTCTGTCCGAGAACGCCGGCCGTCTCGGCAGCGGCCTGCCCCGGGCGAAGGCGGCCTGCTGGCTGGCCGTGGCCGGCGGCGCACTGGTCGTCCTCGCCTTCCGCGGTGCCGCACCGGTCCGGCGGATGGTCGTGGGCGCGGTGGCCGTCGCGGCGGTGATCGCCACCGCCGTGAGCGTCGCGGTCGTCGACCCGTGGGAGCTGCACCCGGAGGGTCTGTCGATCACGGTCGACGCCGGACCGGTGGCCGGTGATCTGCCGGCGGCGATCGACCCGGATGCGTCGGTGCCGGTCGGCGGGGATCTCGCCACGGCACTGGCCGACGTCAACGGGGGCTGGATCGCGGTCGGCGACACGGTCTTCGCGACCAGCGACGGCATCCTGCTGTCGGAGCCCGACCGGGACAGGGTCTCGATGTACGACGGCGACGGCACCCGGCGGTGGACCGCGCGCAATTCGGGCTACGGCATCCGGGTGCTCGACGGCCCCGGACTCGTGGTGCTCAGCGACTACCGGAACTCCTACGGCGTCGACAGCCGCACCGGTGCGCTCAAGTGGACGGTGACGCCGGGGCTGTGGTCGCAGGAGGAGCCGACCGGCGAGAACTTCCGGCAGGTGTATCAGCTCACCTCGATCAGCGACCACGGCCGCACCCTGGTGGTGCTCGATCCGGAGACGGGACACGAGGCACACCGTTTCCCGGTTCCGCAGGAGTGCGCCGTCGGCGCCGTCACCGGCCTGCCGAACTCCGTGATCGCGAAGGTCGCCTGCGGTGGCGGCCGCGCCTACTATCAGCCGTTCGAGCTGCCCGCAGGCACGGCTCGCGCCCCCGTTCCGGTCGACGACTGGGGCTCGTACAGCGCCCCGGACCGCATGGTCGCCCACCTGCGGGCTCATCCCGTGCTCGCCGACCGCTACCAGCTCGAGCCGGCCGCCGACGGCAGAGCCGTCGCAGGCGTCAGGGACCGGGCGACCGGCACGCAGGTCCTCGACCTGCGTGGCCGTGAGCTGTTCTCCTGCAGTCCGGACGGCGACTGCCTGGTGACCGGGGACCGGGAGGCGTTCCCGCGCGTGTCAGCGATCGTCTCGCTGACCGGCGCCCACCCCGACCTTCCGCTGACCGCAGAGGCCGTCGACTACGTCTGGAACAAGGACACCGATCCGGTCTGGCTGCGTGATCAGGTGCTGTGGCTCGACGGCGGCGGCCGCGTCCAGGTGGCTGATCGCGCGACGGGAGCAGTCCGCATGACCGATGCCTTCCCGATCCCCGACGCCGATGAGAACCCGCGGCAGCTGGCAGCGGTGCCCGGCTCCGTCCTGGCGATCGGCAACGACCGGATCACCCGGTTCGAAGGCGTGCGACGATGAGCCGCGGCGATCGGCGGTGGCCCGACGAGACGCCCTTCGACGACGGCACCCGGATGCCCACCACTCCGGCTCGGTACAGCGAGGAGGCGCGGCTCCGGGCGTACGCCGACCCGCAGTATCGGCGGTGGCGGTCGGCGGTGGTCGTCGTGGCCCGCCCCGCCGGAATCGCGTCGGCCGTTGCCGCGGTGGTGTGCGGCCTCCTCACCGTGACGTCGATCGGCGACGGCCTGGCCGACGGTGCCGCCGGACAGTTGCGGCTGTCCGGCTGGCTGGCCATGGGCGGGGCCGCCGTGGCGGGCGTGCTGCTGGCCGTCGACCGTCGCCGACGGCCGGGAGCTTCCGCACATCGGGCAGTGGTGTTCGGCATCGTCACCGCTCTGGCGGTGCTGACCCTGGACCTGCGCAGCCGTGCGGCCGCCGAACACGGTATGGCACTGAGCTTTCTGGGCCAGACGTCGACGCTGATCCTGTCGGTACTGGGCCTGTCTGCGGCCGCTCTCGCCTGGCTGTGTCTGACGGTGGCCGCGGCCGGTCCGCCGCAGGTTAGCGAGGATGCCGTGGCGGCGATCGCTCCCCGTCGTGCCGGCGCCGTCGCCGGCATCGGTGCCGCACTCGTGTGGGCCCTGACCATCGGCCTGATCGCCGGAATCGCGCCCGCCAGTCCACTCGGCGCGACCACCACCGCCGCGCCGGCGAGCGAACCGGCCGCCGTGAACGGCTTCGATGTGGCCTACCGGCTGCACCCGGACGGCCGGGTCGGTATCCGGCCGATCGTCGGCGGATTCCTGCTCGTCGACGACCGTCGGGTCACCGCCCACGACGGCGCCACCGGCAGCGAACGCTGGCACCTCGATCTCGGCGAGACCGGGCTGCCGGAGGAGGGCGCCGACCTGACCGGTGTCCGCGCTCGCGGGACCGAGGTGGTGATGACCAGGAACGGATACACCGTCGTGCTCGATGCGCAGTCGGGCCGGATCCGGCACCGGTCGACGCGCGTGGACGGGCAGTTCCCCGACGAGCAGAACGGGGGCGGACCGGGCGCCGTCTCCCGGGCATTCGATTACTCGTACGGCGAGTGCACGGCAGCGGTCCCGCTCGAGGTGGACGGCGCCACCGTCACCGCGGACTGCACCCGGCCGGGCCGCCTGCAGCGCACCGACGAGGCGACCGGAGACGTGCGCACCGTCGACGTCGCCGTCGACGCCGGGGCGGTCTCGAGCCTGACTCTCCTGCAGGATCTCGGTGCTTCGCTGGTGGCCATGACCGTGTGGCCGCCCGGCGACGGGGCACTGGCGGACGGGCCTCTGGAGGACGACGAGCCGACGGTGCAGACGATCATCGTCGACGTCGCCGCCGGACGCGAGGTGGACCGGTTCTCCACGGCGCAGTTCGGCGGAACCGAGCCCGCGGTGAGCCGTCGCGCCGACCTGATCGCGGTCGCCGAGGAGAACCGGGACTCCGGGGACGCCCGGATGGTCATCCGAAACGTCCGGACCCACACCGAGAGCCGGATCGATCTTCCGGAGTCGACCTCCAAGTTCTGGTCCGGGACGGCGTGGGCCGGAGACACCGTGGTGGCGGGGCTGCTCGGCGCCAGGATCGCCCGGATCGACACTGCGCGCGGGAATGCGGTGACCGTCGATCCGGCGCCCTGCCCGTCGTTCGGGAGCAACACACTCGATCTGCGGGCGGTTCCCGGGGCGATCCTGGTGCAGTGCACCGATCCGAGCGAGATCGTCGCCCTGCACTGAACATCCCTGCACTGAACATCCCCGGGCCGGGGGATCCTGCCCTGAGGAGGCGGCGCGGCCGGACGGGGCCGGGTAGGTTGGATTCGTGGCTTCTGAGACAGCGAACACCTCCGGCACCACCCCCGCCCCGACCGCGTCGACGGTCGGTGAACTGCGCGCAGGGCAGCACCAGCAGCGCGACGTCCGCGACGAGATCCGGCACAACCTGCTCGCCGCGCTCCGCGCCGGCGTCGACCCGTGGGAGGGCATCGTCGGCTTCGAGGACACGGTGATCCCGCAACTCGAACGGGCCCTGATCGCCGGCCACGACGTGGTGCTGCTCGGTGAGCGCGGCCAGGGCAAGACCCGTCTGCTGCGCACCCTGACCGCCCTGCTCGACGAGTGGACCCCGGTGATCGCCGGTTCCGAGCTCGACGAGCACCCGTACAGCCCGATCCTGCCCGAGTCGCAGCGCCGTGCCGCCGAACTCGGCGACGAGCTGCCCATCGAGTGGCGCCATCGCAGCGAGCGCTACAGCGAGAAGCTCGCCACCCCGGACACCTCGGTGGCCGACCTGGTGGGCGACATCGATCCGATGAAGGTGGCCGAGGGCCGCAGCCTGGGCGATCCGGAGACCATCCACTTCGGACTCATCCCGCGCGCCCACCGCGGCATCATCGTGGTCAACGAGCTGCCCGACCTGGCCGAGCGCATCCAGGTGTCGATGCTCAACGTGATGGAGGAGCGCGACATCCAGGTGCGCGGCTACAACCTGCGGCTGCCGCTGGACGTGCTGGTCATGGCCAGCGCGAACCCGGAGGACTACACCAACCGCGGCCGCATCATCACCCCGCTCAAGGACCGCTTCGGCGCCGAGATCCGCACCCACTATCCGCTCGAACTCGACGCGGAGGTGGACGTGATCGAGCAGGAGGCCGACCTGATGGCCTCGGTGCCGGCGTTCCTGGTGGAGATCATCGCCCGCTTCACCCGCTACCTGCGCGATCATCCGTCCATCGACCAGCGCTCCGGCGTCTCGGCGCGCTTCTCCATCGCCGGCGCCGAGACGGTGGCCGCGGCCGCCCTGCACCGGGCCACGGTCACCGGTGAGGATCTGGCGGTGGCCCGCCCGGTGGATCTCGAATCGGTGGTCGAGGTGCTGCGCGGCAAGGTGGAGTTCGAATCCGGCGAAGAGGGCCGCGAGCTGGAGATCCTCGACTATCTGCTGCGCAAGGCCACCGCCGACACCGCCCGCGCCCAGCTGGCCGGCATCGACATGCGCGCGCTGGTCGAACTCCTCGAATCCGGTGAGGTGCTCACCGGCGACCGGGTGCCCGCCGCCGAGGTGCTCGCCGCAGTGGCCGATGATCCGGACGCCGCCGCAGTGGTCGACGAGGTGGCCGAGCGCCTGGACGCCGCCGACGCCGAGCGGGCCAGCGCGCTGGAACTGGCGCTCGAAGGCCTGTTCCTGGCCCGGCGCATCGGCAAGGAACCCGACGAGTCGGGCCGCACCGTCTACCGTGCCGAATCCGATGACGACGACTGACCGAGTGATCCGACGATGAAGTGAACTGATGGCGCACAACAGATTCCACCGCTCCCGGTACCAGAGGTACAGCGGCGGGCCCGATCCGCTGGCCCCGCCGGTGGATCTGCGCGACGCCCTGCGCGACATCGGCGACGATGTGATGTCCGGGGTGTCCCCGGAACGCGCCCTGCGCGAGTATCTGCGGCGCGGCGGATCGTCCACCACCGGCCTGGACCGGCTGGCCGAGATGGCCAACCGGCGGCGCCGGGAACTGTTGCAGCGCAACAACCTCGACGGCACCTTCAACCAGATCCGGGAACTGCTCGACGACGCCGTCCTCGAGGAGCGCAAACAGCTCGCCCGCGACCTCGACGACGACGCCCGGATCGCCGAGATGCAGATCGAGAACCTGCCGGCCTCCACCGCGCAGGCCGTCCGGGAACTGCAGAACTACGACTGGCGTTCGCAGCAGGCCCGGGAGAAGTACCAGCAGATCAGCGATCTGCTGGGCCGGGAGATGCTCGACCAGCGCTTCGCCGGGATGAAGGAGGCGCTGTCCGGCGCCAACGAGCAGGACCGGCAACGGATCTCGGACATGCTCGGCGACCTCAACGAGCTGCTCGACGCCCACAACCGCGGCGAGGACACCACCGAGCAGTTCGACGATTTCATGACCAAACACGGTGAGTACTTCCCGGAGAATCCGGAGAACACCGAGGAGCTGATCGACGCCCTGGCCCGACGCAGTGCCGCCGCCCAGCAGTTCTTCAACTCGCTGACCCCCGAGCAGCAGGCGGAGCTGGCCGAGCTGTCCCAGCAGGCGTTCGGCTCGCCGCAGCTGATGAACCAGCTCGGCCAGATGGATGCCGCCCTGCGCGAGGCCCGCCCCGACCTGGACTGGGACGGCGGGCAGCGTTTCTCCGGCGATCAGCCGATGGGCATGGGGCAGGGGGCTGCGGCGCTGCGCGACATCGGCGAACTCGAAGACCTCGCCGAACAGCTCTCCCAGGGTTATGCCGGCGCCCAGCTCGAGGACATCGATCTCGACGCGCTGGCCCGCCAGCTCGGCGACGAGGCGGCCGCCGACGCCCGCACCCTCTCGGAACTGGAGAAGGCGCTGCGCGATCAGGGCTTCTTCCAGCGCCGCCCCGACGGCCGGCTCGACCTGACGCCCAAGGCCATCCGCCGGCTGGGCCAGACCATTCTGCGCGACATCGCCCAGCAACTCTCCACCCGCGGCGGGGAACGGCGCACCGAATCCACCGGTCGGCTCGGTGAGCCCACCGGCTCCACGAGGGAGTGGGCGTACGGCGACACCGAGCCGTGGGATGTGACCCGCACGGTGACCAATGCCGTGCTGCGCACCGTCTCCGAGGCCCCGGACGGGTCGGCCGCAGTGGCCGGAATGGCCCGCGACGGGGTGCGCATCGACGTCGGCGACGTGGCGGTCACCGAGACCGAGGCGCGCACCCAGGCGGCCGTGGTGCTGCTGGTGGACACCTCGTTCTCGATGGTGATGGAGGGCCGCTGGACCCCGATGAAGCGGACGGCACTGGCCCTCAATCAGCTGGTGTCCACCCGATTCCGCACCGATCACCTGCACGTGATCGAGTTCGGCCGGTACGCCCGCGACATCACCGCCGCCGAGCTCACCGGTCTGGAGCCGCGGATGGAGCAGGGCACCAACCTGCACCATGCGCTGCTGCTGGCGCACCGGCACTTCCGTCGCCACCCCAACGCGCAGCCGGTGCTGCTGGTGGTCACCGACGGCGAACCCACCGCGCACCTCGAACCGGAGGGCGACGCGTTCTTCTTCTACCCGCCGCACCCGCAGACCATCGGCATGACGGTGCGGGAACTGGACCATCTGTCCCGGATGGGCGTGCAGGTGACCTTCTTCAAACTCGGCGACGACCCCGGCCTGGCCCGGTTCATCGACCGCATCGCACGCCGGATCGGCGGCCGCGTGGTGAGCCCGGACCTCGACGGCCTGGGCGCGGCCGTCGTCGGCGACTATCTGCGCCGACGGCGCGGCTGACAGCCCCGGCCACACTCCATAGGATGGGCGGATGACCGTTGAACCGCACGGCGCCGAGCCCTTCGGCGGCCAGTACCACCCGGCACCGGCCGGCGATCCCAAGCGCACCGCCACCCGCGCCTCCACCGCCGACCGGGAACAGGCCAACACGCTGCTCTCAGCGGCGATGGCGGTCGGTGCGATCACTCCCGAGGAGTACTCCGAGCGGGCGGCCGACGCACTGTCCGCGGTGACCCTGGCCGACCTGGACGTGCTGTGCGCGGATCTGCCGCTCGACCGGCTGGGCGCCGCGGTGGCCGCCCAGTCCACCGGCAGCACCCGGGTCAGCCGGTCCGGCGCCGGACCGGTGCGCAAGGCCACGGCCGTCTTCAGCAGCAGCCGGGTCGGCGGCGGCGCGGTGGTCGCCGACGGCCTCACGGCCCGCTCCGTCTTCGGCGGCGTGGAGATCGACCTGCGGGACGTGGAGTTCACCGCCGACGAACTGGTCCTGGACTGCCGCGCCTACTTCGGCACCATCGAGGTGATCGTTCCCGACGACGTCACCGTGGAGGTCCACGGCTCGGGCATCGTCGGCGGCTTCGACGGCGGTGCGGCCGGGGCCGGCCAGACCGGTGCCCCGCGCGTGGTGATCCGCGGCCGCGCGGTCTTCGGCAGCGTCGAGACCAGGCGTGCCGCCCGCGGACAGTGGCTCGGTCCGGCCCGCCCCAAGTGACGGCGCCCCGAGCAGCGGCTCCCAGGTAACGGCGCCCCGGTTAGCGGCGCCCCGAGTGACGGTTCTCCGCTGGACGGTCAGGCGAGCGCGGCGGTGATGATCGCGATCACCGGGATCGCGGCGATGGTGGTGATCAGTGCGCTGTCGCGGGCGATGATCTCGCCGCGCCGGTAGCGGGTGGCGTACACCAGCACGTTCTGCGCGGTCGGCAGCGCGGCGATCACCACCTGCGCGTACAGGTGATCGCCGGTCATCCCGAATCCCCAGCGCGCCAACACATAGGCGATCGCCGGCATCAGTGCCGTCTTCAGCACGGCGGCCAGCGCGATGTCGCGCCGCGGACTGGTGCCCTTGGCGAAGACCTTCACCCCGGTCAGGGTCAGGCCGAAGGTCAGCAGCGCCAGCGGCACCGAGGCCTGCCCGAGCATGTCGAGCGGGGAGAGCAGCGCCTGCGGCGGATGCCAGCCGGCCAGCGAGATGGCCAGGCCGATCAGCCCGCCCACCACGATCGGATTGGCCAGCGGCGTCTTGATCGTGTTCCACACCCCGGACCGCTCGGTGCCCGGCAGCGCCGTGAAGTCCAGGGTCACCAGCGCCAGCGGCGAGTACAGCATGATCTGGAAGAGCAGCAGCGGGGCGATGAACGAGGCGTCGTCGAGCACGAAGATGGCGATCGGCAGCCCCAGATTCACACTGTTGACGTACGACGACGACAGCCCGCCGATCACCAGCTCGGGGATGGGCCGGCGCAGCCAGAACCAGGCGATCGCCACGTAGAGCGCGCCCACGATCACCGCCGTCGACGCCGCCACCGCGAGGGTGGAGGAGAAGACCACCGACAGGTCGTTGGTGGCCAGCGAATGGATCATCAGGGCCGGGGTGCAGACGAAGAAGACCACCCGGGAGAGCACCGGGACCGAGTGCTCGCCGAGGGTGCCGGTGCGGCCCAGGACATAGCCGATCGCCACCACGATGAAGATGACGGTGAACCCGGATATCACGCCTGACACTCGCGTCATCGTACGGCGCGGGCCGTAGGCTGGGCGCATGCCCGTTGTGGATGTGACCTCCGCCGCCGACCCCGATCAGGTGGCCGGTCTGCTCGCCCGTGCCTTCGCCGAGGATCCGGTGATCCGGTTCATGGTCCCCGACCCGGCGCGCGACATCGACTTCTGGCGGGCCATCGCCCGCTACGAGAACCCGGACGCGGTGCTCGACGTGGCGGTGAGCGACGGCGAACCGGTGGGGGCGGCCATCTGGCATCGGCCCGGTGCGGTGTCCGTCGACGATCCGGCCGCCGAGGCGATCTTCGCCGAGGTCTTCGGCGACAACATCGACGGTGCGACCGAACTGGACCGGCTGTGCCATCAGGCGCGCCCGGAGCAGCCGCACTGGTATCTGGCCGATCTGGGTGCGGCCGTCCCCGGCAAGGGCGCCGGCGGGGCACTGCTGCGCGCGGGCCTCGAACGCGCCGAGGGGCCGGTCTATCTGGAGAGCTCCAATGTGGTGAATCTGCCGATCTACGAGCGTTTCGGCTTCGCGGTGACCGGTGAGATCGTGGTGCCCGGCGGGCCCACGCTGTGGGGGATGCTCCGTCCGGAGTGACCGCGACGCGCCGGACCGGAGGTGCGGCCGTACAGCGCCGTTTTGCGGTAACCCGGCGCGAGCCGTTAGTCTGTCAAGGTTGCGCGACGCGAACTCGTGATGCGCGAAAAGGCTTTCATCGTCCGGATCGGTCGCAGTCGCGGCCCTGCCGGGCAGCACAGCAAGGAAGGGCTGGAACCATGGCAGTACCCAAGCGCCGGATGTCGCGGGCCAACACCCGTAGCCGTCGTTCGCAGTGGAAGGCGGACAACGTCACCCTGCAGGAAGAGAAGATCAACGGCGTGTCGCAGCGGATGCCGCGTCGCCTGGTCAAGGCTGCCAAGCTCGGCCTGGTCGATCTCGACCGCCGCTGATCCGGCACCGGATACCTGAACCGCGAAGCCGCGGCCGACATCATGTCGGCCGCGGCTTCGTCGTCTGCGGGGCGGGTGTGCGGGGTTACTGCGAGAGCAGCTTGTTCACGCCGCGGTTGAGCACGTTCGGGATGAACTTGGCGGCGTTGCCCAGCAGGGTGGTCTGCAGTCCCACCGAGTAGCTGGTGCGGCGCAGCACCTTGTCGGCGCCGGTCGGGTGCACCGACTCCCACACCTTGTCGGCCACGTCCTCGGCGGTCAGCCGCACGCCGAGGGTCTTGGTGGACTTGGCGTCGGTGTCGGCGACCAGGGCGGTCTTGGCCCACAGCGGCCAGATGGACACCACGCGGATGTCGTCCGGGGCCCACTCGAGTTCGAGGGCCTCGGTGAAGCCGGCGACGAAGAACTTGGTGGCGCTGTAGACCGCGATGTTCGGCTGCCCGTAGATGGCCGAGGCGGAGGCGATGTTCACCAGGTGCGCGCCCGGGGTGGCCTTGAGGTAGCGGTGGGCGGCCTGGGCTCCGAGGGCCACGCCGAGGGCGTCGATCTCGATCTGCGCCTTGACCGCCTCCGGGCTGATGTCGGCGAGGTCGCCGGAGAGGAGGATGCCGGCGTTGTTGTCGAGCACGTCGAGGGTGCCGCCGGTGTGCGAGGTGAAGTCGGCCAGCGCGTCGGCCCACTGCTGGGCGTCGCGCACGTCGAGCTTGCCGGTGATGAAGTCGGGGTGTGACTGCTGGACGGCGGCGAGGGCGTCGTCGCTGACGTCGTAAACACCGACGGTCCAGCCTTCGGCGGCGAAACGCTCGGCGGTGGCCAGGCCGATGCCTGCCGCCCCGCCCGAGATGAAGATTGATGGCATATGTTCCTCCGCTCTGACCTGCGCAGATGTCTTCCCCGCAGTTGTTACTCCGTAGTAAGGCTGTCAGACGGTTTACGGGGCCGCAAGTAGGTGTTACCGTGACAACAATCGTTGATAAGACAATATTTGTTGTCACACTCGCCGATGACAGACTGAGCTTCCCGGCGACGCTCGGGAACCGTACAGGAGGTCCGCCACTATGACTGCCGCGATGGAACGGAACGAGAACACCGAAGCAGCGCCGCGCGACAACGTCGTGAGCCTGCAGGATGAGGGGACCGACGCCGTCTCGGAGCGGCTCCTGGCCTCGGCCGCCCGGCTCTCGCGCAATGCGATGACCGAGATCGACTGGTCGCAGCCGATGGACGACGACAAGTACGGTTGCAGCCCTGAATGGTCGTCGCTCTACGGCACCGACTACTGGGACGAGCTCACCGAGGAGCAGCGGGTCAACGTGACCCGCCACGAGTTCGCGTCGATCATGTGCATCGGCATCTGGTTCGAGATGATCCTGCAGGAGATGGTGATCCGCGACCAGTACCTCGGTCAGTACCACTCGCCGGAGTTCCAGTTCGCGCTCACCGAGATCGCCGACGAGTGCCGCCATTCGATCATGTTCGCCAAGGCCTCGGAGAAGATGGTCGGCAAGTCCTACCGCCCGCACCCGCGGATCGGCCGCGCCGGCAAGGTCTTCAAGGTGACCGCCAAGAACGAGGTGGCTTACGCCGGCATCCTGGTCGCCGAGGAAGTGCTCGACGTCTTCCAGCGCGGCTGCATGCGCGACGACCGGGTGCTCCCGTTCATCCGCACCGTCAACGAGATCCACGTCCTCGAAGAGGCGCGGCACATGAAGTTCGCCCGCGAAGAGGTCCGCGAATCGATGCAGGGCGTCGGCTGGTTGCGCCGCCAGTTCAGCGCGCTGAACGTGGCGGTCGGCGCCTACTTCATCGTCTCGAGCCTGATCCGGCCGCAGGCCTACGCCGACGCCGGACTCGACGTCCACCGGGCGGTGGCGGCGCGCGAGTCCAATCCGCACTTCCACTCGATGATCCGCAGCAGCTGCACCCATCTGATGGAGTTCCTCGACGAAGTCGGTCTCCTCACCAAGCCGGCCATGCGGTTCTACCGCAAGGCCCACATGCTCTAAGGAGTGCCCCGATGGCCTTCGTCATCACCCAGTCGTGCTGCAGCGACGCCGGGTGCGTCTCGGTGTGCCCGGTGAACTGTATCCATCCCACTCCGGAGGAACGCGGTTTCGGCACCTCGGACATTCTGCACATCGACCCGGAGGCCTGCATCGACTGCGGCGCCTGCGCCGACGCCTGCCCGGTGAACGCGATCTTCCCCGCCGACAACCTGAGCGAGCGGGACACCATCTTCATCGATATCAACGCCGACTACTACAAGAACAACTCGGACATCTCGTCGGGCTGGTCGGATGTGGTGTACCCGGAGATGCCGCGGCTGCCCGAGGGGCTGCGGGTGGCGGTGGTGGGCACCGGTCCGTCCGGTGGTTACGCGCTGCGCACCCTGCTCAACCGGACCCTGGCCGAGGTCACGGTGATCGACAAGCTGCCCACCCCGGGCGGCCTGGTCCGGGCCGGGGTGGCCCCCGATCATCCGAGCACCAAAGACGTCATGCGCACCTTCGACATCCTCTACCGGGATCCGCGGGTGACCATGGCGACCAATGTGCAGGTCGGCGGCGACGTGGCCGCGGGCGAGGTGACCCCGGCCGAGCTGGCCGAGCACTTCGACGCGGTGTTCTACGCGGTGGGCGCCTCGCGCTCCAAGCGCCTGGGCATCCCCGGTGAGGATCTGCCCGGCTCCACCTCGGCCACCGATCTGGTGTCCTGGTACAACGCTGTGCCCGGCGCCGACGGCCCGGCCATCCCGGTGGACGGCACCGGCCGGGCGGTGATCGTCGGGACCGGCAACGTGGCGCTCGACGTGGCCCGCATCCTGGTCTCGCCGCCGGAGCAACTGGCGCACACCGACATCGCCGACCGCGCACTGAAGCTGTTGCGCGAGCAGAACATCCACGAAGTGGTGCTGCTGGGCCGGCGCGGCCAGGATTCGGCCGCGTACACCGCCGCCGAGTTCCGGGCGCTCTCGACCATCCCGGGCATCGAACTGCAGGTGTACGACGACGCCGACGGCGAGCTGCCCGACCTGTCGCAGCCGGCCGATCCGTCGCACCGGCGCATCGTCTTCCTGTTCCAGAGTTCGCCGCAGGCCGCGGTGGGCGACGAGCGGCTCGACGCGGTGACCGTGCGGACGGGGGAGCGGGAGCATTCGGTGGCCGCGGATCTGCTGGTCCGCTCCATCGGCTACCGGAGTGCACCGATCGAGGGTCTGCCCTTCGACGAGCAGGCCGGTCACTTCCCGAACGTCGACGGCCGGCTGGTGGGCGACGACGGCGAGGTGATCCCCGGCGGCTATGTGCTCGGCTGGGCCGGGCGCGGCTCCACCGGCGGCATCGGCGCCAACAAGCTGCAGGCCATCAGCACTGTGGAGAAGTTCATCGAGGACGCGGCGGCCGGGAACATCACCCGCCCGGCGACCGGCCCGGACGACTTCGACGCACTGCTGCGCCGCCGCCACCGCCGGGTGGTGGGCTACCGCGGCATGCGCGCCATCGACCGCCGCGAACGCGAACGCGGTGCGCTGCAAGGTCGTCCGCGCGTCAAGTTCACCGAAGTCGGCGAGATGCTCGCCGCCGCCGGCCGCCGTCGCCGCTGACCCCTCCCGCCGGTCGCGCCTCCTTGGTGGTCGAGTGCAGCCTTCCTCGATGGCCGAGTGCCGCCTCCCTCGGTGGCCGAGTGCCGCCTTCCTCGGTGGCCGAGTGCCGCCTTCCTTGGTGGCCGAGTGCCGACGAGCCCCCAAGGGCGAGGCGGTGTATCGAGGCCCGGCGCCTCGCCGGGCACTCGACCACCAACGGAACGTGCGGCTTTCCTTGGTGGCGAGAGGCGTTTCCTTGGTGGCCGAGTGCCGCCCGAGGTACGAGGGCGGTGTATCGAGGCCCCGCCGTGCCGTGTGTGGTCTCGATACACCCGTCTCGGCTGGCGCCTCGTCGGGCACTCGACCAGCAATGAATCGTGCGGCTTTCTTTGGTGGCCGGTGTATCGAGGCCGGGCCGGGCCGTGCGCCTGGTCTCGATACGCCCGCCTCGGCTAGCGCCTCGCCGGGCACTCGACCGCCAATGAAACGTGCGGCTTTCCTTGGTGGCCGGTGTATCGAGGCCGGGCCGGGTCGTGCGCGTGGTCTCGATACACCCGTCTCGGCTGGCGCCTCGTCGGGTACTCGACCAGCAACGGAACGTGCGGCTTTCTTTGGTGGCCGGTGTATCGAGGCCGGGCCGGGTCGTGCACCTGGTCTCGATACGCCCGTCTCGGCTGGCGCCTCGCCGGGCACTCGACCAGCAACGGAACGTGCGGCTTTCCTTGGTGGCCGGTGTTTCGAGGCCGGGCCGGGTCGCGTGTGTGGTCTCGATACACCCGTCTCGGCTGGCGCCTCGTCGGGTACTCGACCAGCAACGGAACGTGCGGCTTTCTTTGGTGGCCGGTGTATCGAGGCCGGGCCGGGTCGTGCACCTGGTCTCGATACACCCGTCTCGGCTAGCGCCTCGCCGGGCACTCGACCACCAACGGAACGTGCGGCTTCCTTGGTGGCCGGTGTATCGAGGCCCCGCCGGGTCGCGTGTGTGGTCTCGATACACCCGCCTCGGCTAGCGCCTCGCCGGGCACTCGACCACCAACGGAACGTGCGGCTTCCTTGGTGGCCGGTGTATCGAGGCCCCGCCGGGTCGCGTGTGTGGTCTCGATACACCCGCCTCGGCTAGCGCCTCGCCGGGCACTCGACCAGCAAGAACAAGCGCGGCCCTCGGCGGATCGCGTGGGTGGTCTCGATACACCCGCCTCGGCTGGCGCCTCGTCGGGCACTCGACCACCAATGGAACGTGCGGCTTTCTTTGGTGGCCGAGTGCCGCCCGAGGAACGAGGGCGGTGTATCGAGGCCCGGCCGGGCCCAATACCGCGGTCAGAGGAGGTCGGTGATCGGGGTCGGCTTCATCAGGTGGGCGCGGGTCTTCATCAGCTTGCCCACCCGGCCGGCGCCGACGACGGCGGTGAGCACCCCGTCGCGGCTGTAGTACGCCAGGAACTTGCGGCCGTCGTCGTCCACCAGGTGCACCTCGTCGCCGGCGGCGGGACGGCCGAGCATCTGGATCTTCAGGTCGTACTGGTCGCTCCAGAAGTACGGGACGCTGGCCGGCGGCCGGTCCTGTCCGAGGATCTGGGCGGCGACGATCACCGCCTGGTCCACGGTGTGATTCCAGTGTTCGGCGCGGTGCCGGTTCCCGTCGGCGTCGGCCCAGTTCGCGGCGTCGCCCACGGCGTAGACGTCCGGTGCGCTGGTGCGGCCGAGGTCGTCGCAGGCGATCCCTCCGCCGGTGGCGCGGTCGGCCAGTTCGATGCCCGAGCCGTCGAGGTACCCGAGCTCCGGGTAGCCGCCGATGCCCACCACCACCACGTCGGCGGCGAGGTGCGCACCGTCGCTCAGCTCCACACCGGTCACCCGGCCGTTCTCGCCGGTGATCCGGGAGACGGTCACGCCGGTGCGCAGGTCCACGCCGGCCTCGGTGTGCAGGCGGGTGACCCGCTCACCGATCTGCGCGCCCAGCGCGGCGGCCAACGGCACCGGTTCCGGCTCGATCAGCGCCACCTCGATGCCCAGGGTGCGCAGGCTCGCGGCGGCCTCGCAGCCGATGAAGCCGGCACCGATCACCACGGCGCGCGACGCGCCGTCGAGGTCGCGGCGCAGGGCCTGCGCCTGATCCACGGAGCGGATCACGTGCACCCCGGACAGGTCGCCGCCCTCGCCGGGGAAGGCGCGGGCCACCAGGCCGGTGGCCAGGACCAGCGTCCCGTACGACAGTTCGCCGGTGGTGCCGTCGTGTTCGGTGGTGACGGTGTGGGCGGCGGGGTCCACGGCCACCACCCGGGTTCCGGTGCGCAGGTCGATCTGTGCGTCGGTGTAGAACTCGGCGGGTTTGAGGTCGGGGCGGTCACCGCCGTCGGTGAGCGCGGCCTTGGACAGCGGCGGCCGGTCGTACGGCGGATGCGGCTCGTCGCCGATCAGCACCACCGGTCCGTCGAACTCTTTGCTGCGCAGGTGTTCTGCCAGGCGCAGGCCGCCGAGACCGGCGCCGACGATCACCACTGCATCGCTCATCGGGGTTCCATTTCGTGCTCGGGGCGGCGGGGCCGCGCTGTCTGCTGCCGCGGCCGCGCCGCGGGGGAGTGGGGTCAGAACTCGACCTTGAGCTTGTCACAGGTCGGCTTTGCCTGACACCCCAGAATGTAACCGTCGGCGATGTCATCGGGATCGAGGGCGCCGTCGCACTCCATCTCCACGGTGCCGTCGACGAGGGTGGCGGCACACGAGCCGCATTCGCCTTCCTTGCACGAGTACGGGGCGTCGAGACCGGCGGCGAGCATGACGTCGACCAGGGTCCGCGAGCGCGGCCAGGACAGGCTGTGGACCTCGCCGTCGAGTTCCACCTCCACCTGGGCAGCTTCGGCGGCCTCCTCGCTGGAGACCTCCTCGAGCTCGACGTCCTCGAAGGGATCGCCGGCGAGCGAGTTGTACACCTCCGAGTGCACCCGGTGGTGGTCGAAGCCGGCCTTCTTCAGGGCGGTGTGCACGGCGTCCATGAACGGTCCGGGGCCGCACATGTAGGCGCTGTGGGTGGTGGCCATCGGCTTGAACTGGGTGGCGAGGGCTTTGGCGTCGGGCAGTCCGTGCAGGGTTTCGAGCCAGTGCACCAGGGTCAGCCTGCCGGGGTGCCGGGCGAGCAGTTCGCGCAGTTCGTCGGCGAAGATCACGTCGGCTTCGCTGCGGTTGGCGTAGAAGAAGGTGACCGGGCCGGTGCCTTCGGCGAGCGCGGCTTTGAGGATCGACATCACCGGGGTCACTCCGGATCCGGCGGCCAGCAGCAGCAGCGGGGCGTGCAGGTTCTCGGGGGTGAAGACGCCCGACGGGGGCAGCGCCTCGATCTCGGTGCCGGCGGCCAGGTTGTCGCAGATCCAGTTGGAGCCGTAGCCTTCCACGGTGCGTTTGACGGTCACCTTGGGCAGGTCGTCGATGCCCGAGGCCGAGCTCAGCGAATAGCAGCGGGCCACCGAGCCGGTCTGCTCGCTGGGGATGCGCAGCGTGAGGAACTGTCCGGGCTGGTAGCTGCGGAACTTCTCGGCGTGCTCGTCGGGGATCTGGAAGACGATGCTGCGGGCGTCGCGGGTCTCGTCGATGACCTCGGCGACGGTGAGAATCGCACTGCGGGTGCTGTGGGGACTCAGTTCCGGCATCTCCAGGCGCTCTCCTGCTTCCAGGTTCCGCTCGACGGAGCAGAACTAGAACGTGTTCTAACTCAGTTTAGCAGCGTGACACAACGGCCGACGACGCTCTTCCCGGTGAATGGTCACACACTCAGCGAATCGATCAGGATCGCGCAGCCGGCGTCGAGCAGTTCGAGCAGGTCGGCGGCGGGATCGTCGAGCCACTGCTGGTAGGCGGACAGGGCGGTGCCCAGCAGCAGCCAGGCGATGGTCTGCGGCACCTGCGCCGAGGCCGGCACGCCCAGCCGCTCGCCGGCGTGCTCGGCGATCACCTGCCGCCATTCGGCGTACATCAGCATCGAATGCGCTTGCAGTGCCGGTGTTCCCAGCACCAGTGCCATCCTCCGGCGATGGTGCTCCACCTCGTCGTCGGGGACCTCGTTGAAGGCGAGCAGCGCCCGGCGCAGGGTCTCGCCCAGGCTCAGGTCGGCCGGCAGCCGGGCGAGCCGCTGCCGCATCTGGTCGAGGTGGTAGTCGAAGTCGCCCCAGGGGATGGCGTTCTTGGACGGGAAGTAGCGGAACAGGGTGCGCCGGGCGATGCCGGCGGCCGCGGCGATGTCGTCGACGCTGGTCGATTCGAAGCCGTTCTCCGTGAAGATGTCCACCGCCAGGGTGCTCAGCGTCGCGCGGTCGGTGGCCTGCGGCCGGCCGCTTCCCGTGGCAGGGCGCCTCACGTGCGATCTCCTTCTGCTTTTGCGGAATCTCTGGCAATTCTGCACTCGGTGTCATTATAGTGTGAACCGAACCACAGAAGGACGTTATAAGGAGGATGGTTCACATGGCAGATCAGGCAGCTCAGATCAGTCAGGACAAGCCCGTCGAGGCCGATCTCGTCACCGAGTCGCTGGTGGAAGAGGTCTCCATCGACGGGATGTGCGGCGTCTACTGATGACCAGCGCAGCAACGACCGCTTCCGGCGATCACGCGATCGCCGGAAGCGGCTCCTTCGACCTCACCCGCGCCTGGCGGCTCAACCCCAAGGTGGCCCTGCGCCCCGAGCCCTTCGGCGCCCTGCTCTACCACTTCGGCACCCGCAAGCTCTCGTTCCTCAAGAACCTGACCGTGGTGGATCTGGTCACCTCGCTGGCCGATCACCCCAGTGCCGAGGCGGCCCTCGTCGCCGCCGGCATCGCCGATTCCGACCGACCCCTGTACCTCCAGGCGCTCTCCGCGCTGGCCGACTCCGGGATGATCGTTCCCGGTCAGGAGTGATCCGCATGACCACGCTCGAACCGCGCACCTCGGTCGACGTCCTGCCCTCGACGGCGCCGTCGCTCGACCTCCCCCTCCTCACTTCCCCCGACCGTCCGGCGCCGCCCAAGGTGGGCCGCCTGGTGGACCAGTTCGAAAAGGGCCTCGACGCCCCGATCTGCCTCACCTGGGAGCTGACCTACGCCTGCAACCTGGCGTGCGTGCACTGCCTGTCCAGTTCGGGCAAGCGGGATCCGCGCGAGCTGAGCACCGAGCAGTGCAAGGCGATCATCGACGAGCTGCAGCGCATGCAGGTCTTCTACGTCAACATCGGCGGCGGCGAACCGACTGTGCGCCCGGACTTCTGGGAGCTCGTCGATTACGCCACCGACCACCAGGTGGGCGTCAAGTTCTCTACCAACGGCCTGCGGATCAACCCCGAGGTGGCCCAGCGGCTGGCCGCGTCCGACTACGTGGACGTGCAGATCTCGCTCGACGGCGCCACCGCCGAGGTCAACGACGCGGTGCGCGGCCCCGGCTCCTTCGACATGGCGGTCCGGGCGCTGGAGAACCTGAAGAACGCCGGGTTCAAGGACGCCAAGATCTCCGTGGTGGTGACCCGGCAGAACGTCACCCAGCTCGACGAGTTCAAGGCGCTCGCCGACACGTACGACGCCACCCTGCGCATCACCCGCCTGCGCCCGTCCGGTCGCGGCGCCGACGTCTGGGACGACCTGCATCCGCTGCCCGAGCAGCAGCGCGACCTGTACAACTGGCTCGTCGCGCACGGTGAGAACGTCCTCACCGGCGACTCGTTCTTCCACCTGGCCGCGTTCAGCGAGACCGGCGGCAGCGGCCTGCCGGGCCTGAACCTGTGCGGCGCCGGCCGCGTGGTGTGCCTGATCGACCCGGTCGGCGACGTCTACGCCTGCCCGTTCGCCATTCACGAGAACTTCCTGGCCGGCAACATCACCACCGACGGCGGCTTCCAGGAGATCTGGCAGCGCAGCGACCTGTTCACCCAGCTGCGCGAGCCGCAGAGCGCCGGCGCCTGCAGTAAATGCCAGCACTTCGACGCGTGCCGCGGCGGCTGCATGGCGGCCAAGTTCTTCACCGGACTCCCGCTCGACGGTCCAGACCCGGAGTGCGTGCAGGGCTTCGGCGAGGAGCTGCTGGCCGGGGAGCGCAGCAAGCCGTCGGCCAACAAGGATCACTCGCGCGGCGTCCCGCTGACGCTGATGACCCGGCCGCCTTCACGCGACTGCAACGAGAATCCGCTCGCCGGATTCAGCCCGGAGTTCGATCACGCCACCGGCTGCAGTTCCTGCTGATCGCCGCCGCCTAAGCGGACGTCCGCGTCCGATTCACACCCCCCGGCCCCGCAGCGGCCGGACCGAGAGGAATACCGTCATGTCCAAGTTCCAGGAGCTCGCGGAGAAGAATCCGTGGCGCCGTAACCCGTGGTTCGAGACCGTCGAGGAGGCGCAGCGCCGGGCCAAGAAGCGGCTGCCCAAGTCGGTCTACTCGTCGCTGATCGCCGGCACCCAGGCCGGTCTGACCACGCACGACAACGTCGCGGCCTTCAATGAGCTCGGCTTTGCCCCGCACGTGGTGGGTGTGCAGCCCGAGCGCGACCTGAGCACCCGGGTGATGGGGCAGGACCTGCCCTTCCCGGTGATGATCTCGCCGACCGGCGTGCAGGCCGTCGACATCGACGGCGAGGTGGCCGTCTCCCGGGCCGCCGCCGCCCGCGGCACCGCGATGGGCCTGTCGAGCTTCGCCTCCAAGCCGGTCGAGGAGGTGACCGCCGTCAACGACAAGGTCTTCTTCCAGGCCTACTGGCTCGGCAGCAAGGAGGACATCCTGGCGCGCGCCGAGCGGGCGCGCGAGGCCGGCGCCAAGGGTCTGATCGTCACCACCGACTGGGTGTTCAACATCGGCCGCGACTGGGGCAGCCCGGACATCCCGGAGAAGGTGGATCTCAACGCGCTGGCCAAGATGGCGCCGGAGATCGCGATCAAGCCGCGCTACGCGCTCAGCTGGATCCGTGACGGCAAGGTGCACATCCCCGATCTGGGCGCGCCCAACCTGGTGCCCAAGGGTGCACCGGCCCCGACCTTCTTCGGCGCGTACGGGCAGTGGATGAACACCCCGCCGCCGAGCTGGGACGATCTCAAGTGGCTGCGGGAGCACTGGGGCGGCGAGTTCATGGTCAAGGGCATCACCCGGATCGACGACGCCAAGCGTGCGGTCGACATCGGGGCCACCGCCATCTCGGTGTCCAACCACGGCGGCAACAACCTCGACGGCACACCGGCGACGATCCGCGTCCTCGGCCCGATCGCCGACGCGGTGGGCAACGACCTCGACGTGCTGCTCGACGGCGGCATCCGCCGCGGCAACGATGTGGTCAAGGCGCTCGCCCTGGGTGCCAAGGCTGTGATGATCGGCCGCGCCTACCTGTGGGGTCTGGCGGCCAACGGCCAGGCCGGTGTGGAGAACGTCCTCGATCTCATGCGGATGGGCATCGACTCGGCGCTGATGGGGCTCGGCAAGGCCGGCGTCGCCGACCTCTCGCGCGACGACCTGATCATCCCCGAGGGCTTCGAGGAGTCCTTCGGCGCCTGATCGCCTCCGCGCCCGTCAAACTGTCGAATCGACCCGCTCTCAGCGGGTCGATTCGACAGTCTGCGGCGGAAGTGCGGAGCGCCTCCGGCCGCTAACTAGAACGTGTTACAGTTTTGCGGTGACTGCGAATGAGAAGGGCCGCCTCGACGGCCAGGTCGTCTACATCACCGGCATCGCTCGGGGTCAGGGCCGCAATCATGCGATCCGGTTCGCCCGGGAGGGCGCCTCGATCATCGGCATGGACATCGCCGCGCCGGTCGCCGACCACACCACCTATCCGCCGGCCACGCTCGACGAATTCACCGAGACGATCGAACTCGTCGAGGCCGCCGGCGGGCAGATCCTGGCCCGCCAGGGCGACACCCGCGACCTCGCCTTCCAGCAGCAGCTGGTGGCCGACGGCGTCGAGCGCTTCGGCCGGCTCGACCATGTGGTGGCCAACGCCGGCATCCTCACCTGGGGACTCACCTGGGAGATGTCCGAGGACCAGTTCACCGACGTGGTGGATGTGAACCTGGTGGGCACCTGGAAGACGCTCAAGGCGGCGGTCCCGGCGATGCTCGCCGCGCGCAACGGCGGCTCGATCACCGTCATCTCGTCCACTGCCGGACTCAAGGCGATGCCCAACCAGGCCTCGTACTCGGCCTCCAAGTTCGCACTGCGCGGTCTGGCTCAGACGGCGGCGAAGGAGTTGGGACCCAAGCACATCCGCGTGAACACCGTCCACCCGTACGCGGTGAACACGCCGATGGGCATCGGCGACAGCGCCGCCATGAAGTCCTTCGAGGACTGGGGTCCGCACTTCCCGTCGATGATGGACTACTACCCGGTGGCCAGCCTCGACGATCTGACCGACGCCGTGCTCTACCTGACCACCGCCCAGGCGGTCACCGGCGCAGAGTTCCAGATCGACATGGGCTCGTCCAAGTTCTGATCGGCAGACGCCTTACCGCAACGCGCCGGCGGCTCCCGGACCGGGAACCGCCGGCGCTGCGCATCACCGGGCGGTGTCGGTGCGGCCCGTCAGCCCTCGCGAATGGTCAGGGCGGCGATCCGGTCACCGTCGAGCCGGAAGGTGAACCGGCTCAGGCCGTTGGCGTGCGTGCTGCGCCAGTCGGCGATCACGGTCACGTCGTCGCCGTCCACCGAGGTCTCGGTGACGGTCATGGTGCCGCGGGCACCGATGAACTCGTTGTCGCTCCAGGCCTTGATGGCCGCGCGTCCGGTGAAGATCCGGCCCCAGTCGTCGACGAGGCCGTCGTCGGTGAAGGAGTCGAGGAAGGCCGGTTCGTCGTGCCGGTTCACCGCGTCGATGAAGGCGGTGACCGGCTGCGGGATGGTGCTCATGGTCGGTACTCCTGATCGGTTCGAGGGTCAGCGGGTGGTGTAGCCGCCGTTGGCGAGGATCGTCTGGCCGGTGATCCACCGGCCGTCGGTCGCCAGGAAGGTGACGATCGGTGCGATGTCCTCGATCTGGGTGAGCCGGCCGCCCATCGCCTGGGACTTGTGGAACTCCACGCGTTCGGGCGTCTCCTGGCCGTAGAAGAACGGGGTGTCCATCGGTCCGGGCGCCACCGCGGTCACCGAGATCCCGCGCGGGGCGAACTCTTTGGCGGCGGCCCGGGTGAAGTGTTCGACGGGGCTCTTGCCGCCGGCGTAGGTGGAATAGCCGTCGGTGAACGCGGCCAGCAGCGAGGTCACGATGGTCACGATCGTGCCGTTGTCGGCCAGGTTGCGGCCCGCCTCCTTGATGAAGAAGTAGGCGGCCTTGCTGTTGATGTCGAACATCGAGTCGTACTCGTCCTCGGTGGTCTCCACGATGGGCTTGCGGAGCACCTTGCCGACGGTGTTGACGGCCACGTCGAGCGGGCCGAGCGCCGCGGCCGCGTCGGCGAAGAGCTTCTCGACGTTCTCCGGCTCGGTGAGATCGCCGCTGAGCAGCACCGCGGTCCCGCCGGCGGCGGTGACCGCGGCGGCGGTCTCCTCGGCGTCGGGCCGGCTCGCCGCCGAGTTGTAGTGGACGGCCACGTTGGCGCCGCCTGCGGCCGCCAGGCGGGAGATGAGGCCGCCGAGGTTCTTTCCGCCGCCGGCGATCAACACGTTCTTTCCGGCCAGGGTGCGCTGGGACATGGATTCCTCCTGTGAGTCGTCGGGGCGGGCCCCGCTTCCGAACGGCGATACATATCTATGTATCCCCGATATAGGAATACTATAGCGATGTGACAGAAGAAGCCAAGAGCGATACACGGACGCGGCTGCTCGACGCGGCGGCCGACCTCATCGCGGCCGCGCCCGGCGAGGACTTCTCGCTGCGGGAGGTCTGCGATCAGGCCGGGGTGAAGATGCCCACGCTGTATCACTTCTTCGGCAACAAGCAGGGGCTGGTCGACGCCGTCGTCGAGCGCGGCTTCGAGCTGTACGTCCAGGCCAAGCAGGCGCAGCCGTCCAGCGGCGATCCGATTCAGGATCTGCGCGACGGCTGGGACGCGCACGTCGCCTTCGGGCTGGCCAATCCCGGCTTCTACACACTCATGTACGGCAAGGTCCGGCCCGGTGATGCGCGTCCGGCGCAGGCGAAGCCGGCCGTCCTGCTGAGGGAGCTGGTGCAGCGCGCGGACGATCAGGGGCGGCTCGCGGTGCCGCCCGATCAGGCGGCCGCGCACATCCTGGCCACGAACATCGGGATCACGTTGCGCCAGATCATCTTCGGGCGTGCGGACCCGGAGCTGTCCGCGGCGGCGCGCGAGGCGGTGCTCGCCGCGGTGACCGGTGCGGCCGCCGTCGACGACGATGGCGCCCGCTCGGCCGTCCTCGGGGTGCTCGACTATGCGGCCGGCCGCCCCGAGGTGCTCGGTGCGGAGGAGACGGCCCTGCTGACCCACTGGTTGCGCCGGCTGGCCGACAGTGCCGGGCCCTGATGTGCTGACCCGCAGATGCAGCGTGCCCCGGCCCGCGTGAGCGGCGCCGGGGCACGGTGCGTACCGGGTCGGGTCAGTCCTGCCAGACGGTGGCCGGATCGGTGGCCTCGCGGGCCGGGCCGGTGGGCGTGGCCGGCGTCGCGCGGGCGAAGCGCGGCGCCACCTGCGCCTGGGTGACGCCGGCGATCTCCACCAGGGTGCCGCGCGCGGCCAGGTGCGGATCCTCCGTGGCCTCAACGAAGTTCAGGATCGGTGAGGTGCAGGCGTCGGTGCCCTCGAAGATCGCTGCCCACTCGTCGCGGTCCTTGGTCTGGAAGGTCTCGGCGAAGATCGCCTTGAGCTCATCCCAGCGCGAGCCGTCGAGCTGG
>NZ_JBJURU010000022.1:30638-34693 GCF_046098115.1 Gordonia sp. VNK21
GCCGCGGCGAGTGCGCCCGGCCCCGTGCGACGTAGACGCCCAGTCGTGTAGTCCCGGGCCGTGACAGCCGGTCGGGACAGTGCCGGGCCCTGATGTGCTGACCCGCAGATGCAGCGTGCCCCGGCCCGCGTGAGCGGCGCCGGGGCACGGTGCGTACCGGGTCGGGTCAGTCCTGCCAGACGGTGGCCGGATCGGTGGCCTCGCGGGCCGGGCCGGTGGGCGTGGCCGGCGTCGCGCGGGCGAAGCGCGGCGCCACCTGCGCCTGGGTGACGCCGTCGATCTCCACCAGGGTGCCGCGCGCGGCCAGGTGCGGATCCTCCGTGGCCTCAACGAAGTTCAGGATCGGTGAGGTGCAGGCGTCGGTGCCCTCGAAGATCGCTGCCCACTCGTCGCGGTCCTTGGTCTTGAAGGTCTCGGCGAAGATCGCCTTGAGCTCATCCCAGCGCGAGCCGTCGAGCTGGTCGGGCAGGTCGGCGTCGGCCAGGCCGAGGCCCTTGAGTAGTTCGGCGTAGAACTGCGGCTCGATGGCGCCGACCGCCATCCACTTGCCGTCCTTGGTCTCGTACACCTCGTAGAACGGGGCGCCGGTGTCGAGCAGGTTCACGCCGCGCTTGTCCTGCCACAGGCCGGTGCCGCGGAACGACCACATCATCTGGCCGAGCGCCGAGGCGCCGTCGACCATCGCCGCGTCGATCACCTCGCCCTTGCCCGAGGTCTGGCGCTCCACCAGTGCGGCCAGGATGCCCATCACCAGGAACATCGATCCGCCGCCGAAGTCGCCGACCAGATTCAGTGGGGGAGTGGGCTTCTCGTCGGTCCGTCCGATGGCGTGCAGCATGCCGGTGAGCGAGATGTAGTTCATGTCGTGGCCGGCCAGTTCGGCGCGCGGGCCGGTCTGGCCCCAGCCGGTCATCCGGCCGTACACCAGCGCCGGATTGACCTTGGCCAGATCCTCCGGGCCGAAGCCGAGTCGCTCCATGACGCCCGGACGGAAGCCCTCGATCACCACATCGGCCTTGGCGATCAGGTTGAGGATGGTCTCCCGGTCGGCCGGGTTCTTCAGGTTGGCCTCGATCACCCGGCGCCCGCGCAGCAGCGCGTCGGCGTTGCGTCCCTCCTGCGGGAGGTCGCCCGGGCGCTGGACGCGGAGCACGTCGGCGCCCAGATCGGCCAGCAGCATGGCCGCATGGGGGCCGGGGCCGATGCCGGCGAATTCGATCACGCGGACGGCGGCGAGGGGGCCGCTGCGGCCCGACGGGGTACGAGTCTGGGAAGTCATGCAGATTACCTCCGGATGCAACTGTGTGGCCTATCACCTAAGGGTTCAGTTCAGCATTGCATAGGCGAAGACGGGGCCACTCAAGTGGTGTCTGATTCTCCAGAGGTACCCGGTCGGCCGATTCCTCCGGCGAATTGGCGTCAACGGTTCACCGCGGCCCGGTCCGTCGGTAAAGTCGGCGCAATGAAGTCGGTACCGGAGTGTGATGAGGTGCCGGAGCTGTCCCGGGCGGTATGGCCGGACCTGGTGGATCGGGAGGTCTCGTTGGTGGTGCCCGTGGGTGCGATCGAACAGCACGGCCCGCATCTGCCCGTGGACACCGACGTCCGGATCAGCGAGACGGTGGCACGCCGTGCCCTGCGCGCCCTGTCCGGCCCGCACCCGTTCCTGCTGGCGCCCGCACTGCCCTACGGGGCCTCCGGTGAGCACGAGGGTTTCCCGGGGACGGTCTCCCTCGGCACCGAGGCGCTGACGACGGTGCTCATCGAATACGGGCGCAGCGCGTGCCGGTGGGCCGGCCGGATCGTCTTCGTCAACGGCCACGGCGGCAACGGACCGGCACTGCTCGCAGCGGTGCGGCGGCTGCGCTACGAGGGCCGGGACGCCGCCTGGTTCCCGTGCGTCTTCCCCGATGCCGACGCCCACGCCGGGCGCACCGAAACCGCTGCGCTGCTGGCCATCTCGCCCAGCGACGTCCGCGCCGACCGGGCCGAGGCGGGCGAGCTCCGGCCGATCGCCGAACTGCTCGATGTGCTGCGCGCCGACGGAGTGGCCGGGGTGAGCCCCAACGGGGTGCTCGGTGATCCGGCCGGCGCCGACGCGGCCACCGGTGAGACGGAACTGGCCGCGGTGGCCGCCGGGCTGGGCCGTGCGCTCACCGACTGGCGGCCGGACGAGAACGGGCGGCTGCGATGACCGGCACCGTGCCGCAGGTGCCCGCCAACACCGCGCTGCCCGACGGCTTCCAGGTGCAGATCGACCGCCAGTGCGTGGCCGGCGGGGACCTGCGCTATCTGGTCGGCGGCTCGCCCATGCGGATCCTCAAGCTCTCCCGCGAAGCGCTCGGCATGACCTCTTACGACGGCCGGATCGCGGTGGTCGACGACCGTACGCGCTCACTGGCCCGCACCCTGCTCGACGCCGGCATCGGCCTGCCCCGTCCGATGAGCGGCCCCACCCCCGATCAGGTGACCGTGGTGGTCCCGGTCCGCGACGACCAGGACGGCATCGACCGGCTGCTGCCGGCCCTGCACGGACTCTCGGTGATCGTGGTGGACGACGGCTCAGCCGAACCCATCCGCGTCACCGGCGACAACGCCCGGGTATTGCGGATGCCGTGCAACCTCGGCCCGGCCGCCGCCCGCAACGCCGGCGCCGAGGCCGCCGAGACCGAGTACGTGGCCTTCCTCGACGCCGACACCATGCCCGTCGGGGAGTGGCTCACCATGCTCCTCGGCCACTTCTCGGATCCGACGGTGGCCATCGTGGCGCCGCGCATCGTGGGCCGCCAGCGGGTGTCCGGCTGTTCGCCGGTGGCCCGTTACGCCAACGCCTGCTCGTCCCTGGACATGGGGCCTGATGAGGCCGCGGTGGCGCCGGGAAGCCCGCTGGCCTACGTGCCCAGCGCGGCGATGGTGGTGCGGCGCAGCGCGTTCGCCGGATTCGACGAGAGCCTGCGGGTGGCCGAGGACGTGGACCTGTGCTGGCGCACGCACCGGCTGGGCTGGCGGGTGTACTACGACCCGGTGGCGATGGTCCGCCACGAGCACCGTGAACAGCTCGGCAGCATGCTGGGCCGACGCCGGTTCTACGGCACCGGTGCGGCGCAGCTCGCGAGCCGCCACGGCGAGGCCGCCGCGCCGGTGATGTCCACCTCGATGGTGGCGGCGACGGTGATCGCCCTGCTCACCCGCACCCGGATCGGGGCCGCGGTGGCCGCGGTGCTCGCCGTGGTGATGGGGCTGCGGCTGCGGGCCAAGTTCTCCGACGTGCCCGGTGCCGACCTGCTCGCGGCCCGCACCACCGTCCGCGCGGTGGGCTACGGACTGGCCCAGGCCGCGGCGGCGATGCTGCGGCACTACTGGCCGATCAGCGTGCTGCTGGCACTGGTATGGCCCAAGTTCCGCCGGCTGGTGGTGGAACTGGCGCTGGCCGAAGGGCTCTACATGTGGGCCCGGCGGCAGGTGTCCCAGGACCGCAGCCCGGCGATGGGACCGCTCGACTTCCTGGTGCTCTACCGCCTCGACGATCTCGCCTACGGCACCGGCCTCTGGCAGGGGGCGCTGCACTCCCGGTCGGCCGGAGCGCTGCGCCCGGTCCTGAAACGCTGAGTGCGCCGTGCCCGCCGCCGTGCCCGCCTCCGCCGATGTGGTGATCGTCGGTGCCGGGACCGCCGGCTGCGTGCTGGCGCACCGGCTGGCCCAGCGCGGCGACCGGAGCATTCTGCTGCTGGAGCAGGGGCCGGCAGAACTGCCCGACGACCACACCGCGCCGCTGAGCCGGCTGCCGATCGGGCCGGGGAGCCGGCGGTCGAGACCCGTTCCCGAACGCCGCGGGCGCCCGGTGGTCCGGGGGATCGGCGCCGGCGGCAGCGCGGCGATCAACGGCGGCTACTTCCTGCGCCCGCACGTCACCGACCTGGTCGACTGGCCCGGGCCGTGGCCGGTGTTCGCCGCGGCCGCCTACGACGCGGTGGACGGCGGCGACGACGGCGGCGGCCTGCTGCACGTCTCGGCGCCGTCGGACGAGGAGCTCGGCGACCTGCCGCGGGCCTTTG